>CAZSAW010000081.1:0-6462 GCA_964604745.1 uncultured Hyphomicrobiales bacterium | reverse complement strand
GTCGGCCCAATATTGGCGATGAGAAAGCTGCGGTCCGCCAGCAGGGCGAACCCGTTCGGAAGGAAGCCGTCAGGACCGTTCTTGGCCTGAATCAGCTTGACCGGCCCTTCGCGACGAAACGTCGCGATGCCGCCACGCTTGTCCGAAACGAAGAGATCGCCGCTGCGAGTCGTAAGGACCAGTTCGGGTCGGGAAAGGCCGCTGCCGACGAAATGAATATCATCCAGACGGATGGAAACCATCGGCCCCGCACGCCTCCCCTTGAGCCGGCCGACCCCTGTCCTTGTCCGCTCATGTGGCGGCGGGCAGGTCTTTGAAACGTCGGACCGTTGCAGTATTCTTGCAATTAGTCAGTCAATTGCGAGGTCATGCTAGCCGCCGCATAATGTCGCTAGAAGTGTTGGTTTGGAACGCCCCCCTTCTCGACCGGTGAAGGCGCGTTGGCGGTTTTTGTGCGTTGCGAACGCTCATCCGCCCTCCGCATCGGCGCGCCAGAGCGGACTTTCTTGGAGCCATTCGGGTACCTGTGATCAAGACCGATCTCACGACAATTCGGATTTTCCTCTCGGTCTACAATCTGAAAAGTTTGACCAAGGCGGCGGAGCGGGAACACATCGCGCCCTCCGCGGTCAGTAAACGCATTCAGGACGTCGAAGCCGAGTTCGATACGCCTCTGTTCTATCGTCATCCGCGCGGCGTTACGCCGACGCCAGCCGGCGAGCTTCTGGCCGCGCACGCGCAGCGCCTGATCGAAGGCTTCAACCAGATGGCGGCCGAGTTGAGCGAATTCGCTCAGGGAACCAAGGGTCAGGTACGCATCAATGCGCATGCTTCGGCGGCCTCGCAATATCTGCCGACCGACATTGCCAGTTTCGCCGTGCGTTATCCGGACGTGCAGGTCATCCTGCGCGAGGAGACAAGCCCGAACGTCCTGCAATCGACGCTCGATGGCTTTGCCGATATCGGAATCTTTTCGAGCAACATGCCCGCGCCTGGGCTGCAAGTTCTCTCCTATCGCCGAGAGCAATTGGTCGCGTTGCTCCCGCAGGATCACCCGCTCGCCGGCCGCCAGAGCATCGCCTTCGCCGATATTCGCGACAGCGCACATATCAGCCTGGAGACCGGAAGTTCGTTGCAGGTCCTGCTCGCCAAGGCCGCCGAGTCGTCGGGATTCACGCTGAACAACCGGATCGAGGTGACGACGTTCGACGCGGCGATGCGCATGGTCGATGCCGGGCTCGGCGTTGCCGTGCTGCCTTCGGGCATCGTTGAAACCTTCGCTTCCACGCTTCGCACCCGCAGCATTCCACTGACCGACGACTGGGCGATGCGCGATCTCGCCATCTGCATTCGCGACATGCGCAAGCTCACGGCGTCGGCCAAACTGATGCTCAATCACCTGCGCGCCAATGCACCGGCGTGAGATATTGAAAACTCACGCCCCCCATTCCCAACTGAGAATGGTGGCTTTTCGGCCCTGTCGGTAAAATTGCAAAAATTCGCCGGCAAGAACAATTTGGAGGGAGCCATGGACCGGGTGGAAATCGTCGAGGTTGGACCTCGCGACGGATTGCAGAATATCGCCCCGTTCATTCCGACTGCCAGCAAGGTGGAATTGATCCGCCGGCTGCTCGCGGCGGGGTTCAAGCGGCTCGAGCTTGGCTCCTTCGTCAGCCCGAAGCACGTGCCGCAAATGGCCGACATGGAAGACGTCGTGAAGGCGCTCGGCCCTCTGCCCGGCATTCGCGGGATGGCGCTCGTGCCCAACACCAAGGGCGCGCAGCGTGCGATCGCCGCGGGTTTCAGCGACATCATCTTCGTCATTTCGATGTCGGACGCGCACAACATGAGCAACGTGCGCCGGCCTACCGCCGCCTCGATCGAGGACCTGCGCACCATGCTGGCGGAGATCGATCCGGAGCGTCGCCTGAAAATCCGGGTCGGGCTCGCAACCACATTCCACTGCCCGTTCCAGGGCGTGATGCCGGAAGATGACGTCATCGAAACGGTGCGCAAGATCGTCAAGATCCGCGATGGCTTTGAGCTTGCGATCAGCGACACCACCGGCATGGCGTTGCCGAGCCACGTCAACAGCGTGTGCAAGCGCATGATCAAGGAATTTGGCTCGAACGCGACGTTCTGCTTCCACGGGCACGACACCGCGGGCTTCGGCATCGCCAATGTGCTCGCCGCGCTCGACGCCGGCATCGTGTCGTTCGATTCCGCGGTGGCCGGTCTCGGCGGCTGTCCCTTTGCGCCCGGGGCGACCGGCAATGTGGCGAGCGAAGATCTCGTCTATCTGTTCGCGCGCATGGGCATCGAAACGGGTATCGACCTCGACCGCCTGCTCGACGCCGGCGACTTCGCGACGAAACTGCCCGGCGCCGTCATGGCCAGCCATGCCCGCGCCATCCCGCGCGATCGGCTCTTCGCCGGAAGCGCCTGCCGGCCGGCGGCCGCCTGATCGCTGCGATCAGGGCCGCACGAGCCGCATCGGGCTGAATCCCTCGATCGACAGGGTGAACGTCTTCACCGGAAACGTGAGCTTGGTCGGGGCCACGACCGACCCCGTGATGACGATGTCGCCGGCGCGCAATGACGTTCCGATCCGCGCCAGTTTCTGCGCGAGCCACTGAAGCACGCCGATCGGGTCGAGCACGTCGTCGGAATTTCCCTTGACCACGCTGCCGTTGATCTCAATCGACGCCGCGAGATTCTTGAAGCTTACATTCGGCCATTTCGCACTGGCCTCGCCGATCACGAATGCGGAATGCTGCCCTTCATCGACCAGCACCGTCGGCAAGCCCAGCGCCTTCGGATCGCCGTAGCGATTGTCGACGATCTCGCAGGCGATGTGGCAACTCCCGATCGCGTCGGTCACCTGCGCCGCCGTCGGCGCGCCTGCCCTGGCGTCGAGATCCGAACGCAGGATCACGGCGATCTCGCACTCCGCCAGCGGCGCGATCAGGTTGTCCGGAAGCGCCTCGTCCAGCGACGATTTCTTCGTATCGGCAAAGATGCCGGCATAGATGGGCTCGCTGATCCCGGCCGCCTTCTGCAAAGCCGCCGAGGTCGAACCGACCTTGTAGCCGGCGCGCTTGATGCCAAGGCGTTCCAGCCGCTCCGCCACGGCCTTCTGCAGCCGATACGCCTCGTCGAGCGACGCGGGCTTGGCGGAATCCGGCACGCCGATCCATCGCGGGCGCGCCTTGCGCGCTTCGACAAAGCTCTCGACGGCATCTGGCATGGGGAGTCCTTGAGAAATGCAATGGATGGCGGGTGCATCAAGCCGATGCACCGTCACAGCCATTTGCGCAAGAGGTTTCGGTGGGGCGTCAGCCCTGCAATTCCGGCACAAGCCAGAGCGGCTTGTCGCCGCGCACCACACGCTGGCAATTGTCGAAGGCGTTGCGGAAACGGCTGTATTGGCTGTCGAGCGTGGAACCGGCCATGTGGGCGGTCAGCACCACGTTCCTGAGCTGGAACAGCGGATTGTTCGGCTGCGGCGGCTCGCGATCGAAAACGTCGAGGCCCGCTCCGGCAATGACGCCGTTCGACAGCGCCTCGATCAGCGCCGGCTCGTCGACGACCGGACCGCGGCAGGTATTGATGAGATAGGCGCTCGGCTTCATCATCTTGAACTGCGCCGTGCTCATCATGTGCCTGGTGTCCTTGCTGAGCGGCACATGCAGCGACACGATGTCGGAGGTCTTGAGCACTTCGTCGAACAGGCCAAAGCGGATGCCGAAGGCATCGGCCTCATCCTCGCTCAGGCGCGCGACGTCGAAATATTGCACATGCATGCCGAAGCCCTGTGCGAGCCGCGCGGTCTTCTTTCCGATGGCGCCGAGGCCGATGATTCCGAGTGTCTTGCCGCGCATCTCGAACAGCTTCACGCCGCTGATGTCGTTGCCGCGCCAGCGCCCACCCGACACGTTCTCGTGCTGCCACGGCAGACGGCGGCTGACGGCCAGCATCAACAGGATCGCGTGTTCGGAGACAGAGGTCGAATTGGCACCGCCATTGTTGCAGACAGCGACGCCGGCCTTGCGCGCGGCCTCCAGATTGATGGTGTCATAGCCGGCGGAGAGAAGCTGGATCAGCTTGAGCTTGGGCGCAGCCTTGTAGAAATCGTCATTCATCGGCCCGTCGCCGAATCCGACGAGGCACACGGCCTCCGACAACGCCCCCTGGAATTCCGGGCTGCCGTGACGGGTGATCGTGGCCTGATAGTCGTGCGGCAGCAATTCCTTGGCGATGCTGAGTTCGCTCAACGGATTGTCGGTGATGATAATCTTGGTCATCGGCATTTCTTCCCTGGGAGAACTGCGTTTCTTGCCGGCTTAAGCGAATTTACGCGAACCCGGATTGAGGCCGTATTTGCGCTCTTGCCACGAGCGCGCCGGATTATTCACAGCCCTTCCAGCACACAAAGCGCTCTATAAGCATGCCCCCCTTCTCAAAATGGAAACCCGCAATTCTTTCCTGTGCGGCGCGATCTGCGCTAAGGAATGCCGCCGCTTGGCGGCCTATGGGGAGAAGCCGGTCCATGAAAATTGCCCGCGTACAGGCGCACGTGCTGGAAGCGCCGATCAAGGAGCCCTTCAGCTGGTCATTCAATTCCACCAGCAAGCGCGCAAGCTGCATCGTCGAGATCGTCACCGACACGGGTATCGAGGGCTGGGGCGAGTGTTTCGGCCCGGCCGACCTGAACGCCGCGATCGTGCGCGCCTATGCCGGCTATCTGATCGGACAGGACCCGCTCAACACCGAAGGCCTGTGGCAACTGCTCTACGAGAAGTTCCGCGATCAGGGACAGAAGGGCCTTACCGTCGCTGCTCTGAGTGGCGTGGACATCGCGCTCTGGGACATCAAGGGCAAGCACTTCAATGCGCCGGTCTCCCAGCTCATGGGCGGACCGATGCGGACGGACGTCGAGGCCTACGCCACCGGAACCTACCGGCTCAATCACGGCGATCCGCACGACTACGTCATCAAGGAGGTGCAGGGTTATCGCAAGGAAGGTTTTCGCGGCATCAAGCTGAAGATCGGCTTCGATGTCGACGAAGACGCCGCTCTCATCCGCGCGACACGCAAGGCAATCGGCCCCGACTGCAAGCTGATGCTCGATGCCAATCACGGCTTCGACACCGTCGAGGCGATCCAGCTCGGCAACAAGGTTGCGAGCGAAAATGTGTACTGGTTCGAGGAGCCCGTCATTCCGGAAGACCTGACCGCGTATCGCGAAGTCAGGATGCGGCAGCCGATCCCGGTTGCCGGCGGCGAATGCGAATTCACGCGTTACGGTTTCCGCGAAATCCTCACGCAGGGCGCCATCGACATCCTGCAGCCGGACACCTGCGCGGCCGGCGGACTTTCCGAGTGCAAGAAGATCGCCGATATGGCGGCGGCCTTCGGCATCCGCCACATTCCGCACGTCTGGGGCACGGCTATCGGATTGTCGGCCGCGCTGCATCTCATTGCCGTCTTGCCGGCCCTGCCGTTGCGCCTCACTCCGCGCGAGCCACTGCTCGAGTTCGACCGCTCCGAACCCCCCTTCCGGCAGGCGGTCGTGAAAACGCCGATCGAGCACGAGAACGGCCGGGTTCGTATTCCGACCGGCCCGGGCCTCGGCATCGAGGTCGATCGCGAGGCGATCAAGCGCTTCAGCCGACCGCCGGCCTGAGCACGACAGCGAATTTCCAGCGGCCTTTTCACGAAGCGGCACCCGCGATCGTCAACCATGCCGCACGCGGCATGGTCGCGCCCGACCGCCGAGTGTGATATGTCTGCGCCGCAATCGAGGTTCCGCCGGGAGGGGGCCTAGCGATCGTGATCAGACCCGACCTGACGACGCACCGAATTTTTCTTGCCGTTTACAATCTCGGCAACATCAGCAAGGCAGCCGAGCGCGAACATCTCGCTCCGTCGGCGATCAGCCGGCGCATTCAGGCACTTGAGGCCGAGATCGGCGCGCAGCTCTTCTATCGCGACGTGCGCGGCGTGCGCGCGACGCCGGCCGGCGAAAAACTCGCACGGCACGCCATCACCATCTTCGACAACATCAACGACATGGCCGCGGACCTCAGCGCCTTTGCCGGCGGCTCGATCGGCCAGGTGCGCATCCACGCCCACACCTCGGCGGTGATCCAGTTCCTGCCTGACCAATTGTCGAGCTTCAAAGAGCAGTATCCCGACGTGCGCATCATCCTGCGCGAGGAGACGAGCTCGGAAGTCATTCAATCGATCGTCGACGGTCTTGCCGATATCGGCATCGTTCCGGCGCACATGCCCATGCCGGAAAGTTTCGACGTTCTCTCGTACCGGCACGATCGCCTCGTCGCCCTCGTGCCGATCGATCATCCGCTTGCGAGCAAGGATACGATCGACTTCAACGAGATCGGCGACAGCAGCTATATCGGCCTCGAGGCCGGATCGTCCTTGCAAATCCTTCTGACCGAA
>CAZSAW010000080.1:0-87806 GCA_964604745.1 uncultured Hyphomicrobiales bacterium | reverse complement strand
CCGGATGGCCCGCGCCGATCGCGCCGGCGGCCATTGCCGGCGGATTTCTTTTTTCCGCCGCGGTCGGAATCTTCTTTGGCTATTACCCGGCGCGCAAGGCCGCCGGTCTGAACCCGATCGAGGCGCTGCGATACGAATGATACCGCGCGGCGATGGAGGGTGAGATGAAACGCATTCTCGTTGCGACCGACGGGTCCGCCGGCGGAAATCGCGCGGTCGATGCCGCGGCGGAGTTGGCCAAGGCGACAGGCGCAATGCTCTCGATCGTCACCGTCGCCGGCGGCCTGGGCGGCGACGAGCTGCGGCACATGGCGCGCGCTGAGGGCGGTGTCGGCGACGCGATCGAGGGTCTCTGCACGCAAACTTTGCACGACGCTGCCGCGCGTGCGGCTCGCCACGGCGTGCCAACGCCGCACACGGAAACCGGCTGGGGCGATCCGGCCGAAGCGATCCTGAAATTCGCAGCGGCGGAAAAGGCCGATACCATCGTGCTCGGCCGGCGCGGCCGCGGCCGCCTCACAGGGCTTCTGCTCGGCAGCGTGTCACAGAAAATTGCAAGCCACGCGCCCTGCACGGTCATCATCGTGCCCTGACGAATCGGGCATGCTGCGCGGTCCGAAGGAGGGCGCCCAGCGGCCGCATGACCCCCACCATCACCGACGTCGAAACGAAATATGCAGGCTGGGCGCGCTTCCTGCTCGCGCAAGTGCGCCTGCCGGACGGCAACATCATCCGGCGAGAGATCGAGGACCATGGCGCGGCGGTCGCCGTCCTTCCCTACGATCCGGAACGAAAGACCGCGATCCTCGTGCAGCAATTGCGGGCGCCGGTGCTTTTCTCCAGCGGCCAGCCGCACACGCTCGAAGTCGTTGCCGGCATTCGCGAGGACATCGATGCCGCGGCAACCGCGCGGCGCGAGGCCATGGAGGAAGCAGGCCTCGCGCTGCAATCGCTCGAGCATGTCGCCACCGCCTGGGCCATGCCGGGAATTTCCACCGAGCAGATGACGCTTTATCTCGCCACCTATCGCCTCACCGACCGCACGGGCGACGGTGGCGGGCTTTCGCATGAGCACGAGAATATCACCGTCGTCGAGATGCCGGTCAGCGCGCTCGTTGCGGTGATGCGCTCCGGCGACCTCGTCGACATGAAGACGCTCGTCCTGACACAGGCGCTGCAATTGCGCCGGCCCGATCTTTTCGCGTGACATTGTGGAAACACAAACCGTCGCGCCACCGTTCAAATTTTCGGCAAGTTTCAAAGATGCCTCGTTGAGGCAGATCAACGCCACAATTTCGTGTCAGCGTGAAAAAGGGGCCTACCTGATTATAGGAGGACCTGCCATGGCAGACGCTGCAACCAAATTACCCGTGAAGAACGAGCGCGAGACGGCGATGCAAGACCGCCGCCCGTTCGAGAATCTCCGCCGCGAAATCGACCGGCTGTTCGATGATTTCAGCCAGGGCTTCTGGCGCTCGCCGCTGAGCGCAACCTTGGCGGACATGGAAGCCTACTTGCCGCGCAAGTTCGGCTGGAGCGCCGCACCGGCGGTGGACTTTGTCGAGAACGACAAGTCCTACAAACTCACCGCCGAACTTCCCGGCATGGACGAGAAGAATATCGATGTGAAGGTCGTCGACGGCGGCTTGATGATCAAAGGCGAAAAGAGGGAAGAAAAGGAAGACAAGGCCAAGAACTATTACATGTCGGAGCGCCGTTTCGGTTCGTTCGAACGCTATTTCCGCCTTCCCGACGGGGTCGATGCGGAGAAGATCGACGCGCAATTCAAGAATGGCGTGCTGTCGGTAACGCTGCCGAAGAAGCCGGAGGCGCAGAAGCCGGAGAAGAAGATCGAAGTCAAGGCGGCCTGATTATCTGGAGACTCAATACTTCCGCGATCCGGGCGCGCGCCGTCGCACGCCCGGATTTTTATATGTCAGGCCTCGCGGCGGCTCGCGGAGAGCAATTCGCGGCTCAACAGGAAGAGAATGGCGGCGCAGAGCGGCAGGATGTAATACATCAGCCGGAACAGCAGAAGGCTTGCCACTATATCAGCCGGCGCGAACTGGTTGAGCGCGACGAGCATGGTCGCGTCGAACACGCCAAGCCCGCTCGGTGCGTGACTGAGGAATCCCAGCAGCGTCGCCGACACGAACACGACGACGAGCGACAGAAACTCGATATGCGGCTCGTTGGGGATGAGATAATACATCGCCAGCGAGCAGAGCGTCAGGTCGACCACGCCGAGGCCGATCTGAAAGAGCGTGAGCCAGGGCCCCGGCAGCGTCAGACGCCAGCCGTTACGGCCGATGGTGCGCGGCTTGCGCCAGATCCAGATGACATAGAGAAAAACTGCGATCAGCGCGCCGATGCCGAGCGCGCGATTGAATTCCGGCGCGAGATGATTGATGAGGCTTGCTGCGCTCGGATCGACCGCGACGGCAAGCCCGAGAATGCAGGCATTGCCGAGCCAGAAGGTCAGGCCGGTGACGAAACAGATCTTGGCGACATCGGTGACGCTCAGACCGCGCGCCGAATAGATGCGATAGCGGATGGCGGCGCTGGCGAGCAGAACGGCGCCGATATTGTGGCCGATCGAGAAGCTGGCGAAGCCCGACAGCGCGGCGACGCGATAGGGCACATTCTTGCGGCCGATGGTGCGCAGCGCAAAGAAATCGTACAGCGTCAGCATCAGGAAGACGCCGACAAGGCAGAGACCGGCGCGCAGAAGATCGTGCGGCTGCGTGCGCGCGAAGGCGGCGACGACGTCGGCGAGGCTGAGCTTGCTCAGAATACGATAGACGACGGTGGCGGAAATGACGATCACCGCCACGCTGACGACATAGCCGGCAATCCGCCAACTCAGCAGACCTGCGAGCGGACGGCCTGCACGCCGTAGCGTTGCGATCATTCCAGTTCCGGGGCGATGGTCTGCCATTCGCGCAAAGGTCATGAGCGCGTGAACCTCCGCACTGGAGAATCACTCCTCCCGACCGTGGCGAGCGCATGCGACAGATTTACAACAGCCGCGCGCAAAGGCCGTTCCCCTGCCCGCGGCGCATTGTCCCCACATTGCATGGCGCACGATCACGAAAGTTTGCGAGTGTCATGGAACCGCAGCAGCGGCTGGCCCATGCGAATGACGCGGCCTTCGCATACGTCGTCGCACAAATCGAAGTCCGCCGGCACGAAGACGATGATGGTCGAGCCGTGCTGGAAGTACCCCATTTCCTCACCCTTGCGGTAGGCCGCTTCGCAGGCGGTGATTTTCGGTCCGCGATAATTCATGTCGATCGCGGCATTAAGGCAATGCAGCCTGATGCTGGCAACGAGGATCGCGCCAACCGGCACGAGAGCCATGTGCTGCCCGCCCGGCAGGCGCGCTTCGATCACCGCGCGCTCGTTCTTGCAGAACAGCTTTTCGATGCGCCGGAGCGCGATCGGATTGACGTTCCAGGTGTCGCCGGAAATGGAGGTCACGCGCTCGATGCGGCAGTCATAGGGCGCATGAAAGCGATGATACATGCTCGACGTCAGCCGCAGCGTCACATAGCGGCCGTCGCGGTAGCGCGCGACAAGCTCCGGCGCGCCGAGAAGATCGTTGAGCTTATAGGGCGAGCCCTTGACCTGCATTAGTTCGACGCCGGCGATAGCGCCGCAGGTACCGACGATGCCATCGCACGGACTCACCAGAATGCCGGGATCGGGATCGACCGGCCGCGCGCCCTCTTTCAGCTCGCGCGTGAAACAGTCATGCATGCTGGCGAAGCGCGTCTTTTTCGCCTCGCTCAGATCGAGGTCGGAAAAAAGCGCCCACACCGCGATCGAGCCGTCGCGAATGAACGGATTCTCGATGCGGCTGAACCAGCCCATGAAGCGCGTCAGCAACGCGCGCGGGACGCGGTTGGTCAGGAGGAAGTTGAGGTCCTCCTGCTGGAAGACTGCGGCGATCAGGCTGCGCATTGTCATGGTCCCGTAATTTTCGACACGTAAGTGTCACACATGGATTCGCGCTACATGACGCTGGCGTTGTACGGGCTCGGCGCCGCCGTGCTTGCGACGCTCGCCGTCAAGGCAAAGACCCGCCTCGATCTGTCGCGTGCGAAACACCCCTCCCTCACCGGACATTCGCGCATGGCGCGGGGGATCGCGGCACTCGTCCCCTTCTACGAATATGACGAGGCGCAGTTCTTCCGCTCCGACGACGCGCCGGACGAGGTCGTGGCGCGGCGGCGCGCTGCGTTCTTTCGTCTCGCCGGTCTCTACCGGCAGCGCTACGCGCGAACCACCGCGCTCACCGCCGAGGTGAAGGAGACGATTTCCGATCTGCAATTCACCGACGCCTATCGCGTGCCGTTCCAGTATAGCGGCTTCATGCGCCGGCACTTCCCGGCAACCGCGTTCGTGGAGTCCTCGTCCGGCACCACCGTGACCGATCTGGACGGTAATCGCTTTTTCGATCTCACCGGCTCCTACGGCGTCAACGTCTTCGGCAACGATTTCTACAAGGACTGCATCGCGAGGGGCGAAGAGCGCGCGCGCGATCTCGGACCCGTGCTCGGCCCCTACCATCCGGTGATTGCCGACAACGTGAAGCGGCTGAGGGCGATTTCCGGCCTCGATGAAATCTCCTTCCACATGTCGGGAACGGAAGCCGTCATGCAGGCGGTGCGGCTTGCCCGCTATCACACCGGCCGCAGCCATCTCGTACGCTTCTGCGGCGCTTATCACGGCTGGTGGGGCGATGTGCAGCCGGGCGTCGGCAATCCGACACCGGCGCATGAGACCTACACACTCGCCGAGATGTCCGACCGCACGCTGCATGTGCTGCGCACGCGACGCGACATCGCCTGCGTCCTGGTCAATCCGCTGCAGGCGCTGCATCCCAATGCCGGCGCGCCGAGCGATTCCTCGCTGGTCGACAGCGGCCGCAGCGCGCATTTCGACAAGGCGGCCTATACCGAATGGCTGAACCGGCTGCGCGCGGTCTGCAGCGAGCGCGGCATCGTGCTCATCTTCGACGAGGTGTTCCTCGGCTTCCGCCTGGCGCCGGGCGGCGCGCAGGACTATTTCGGCGTCCGCGCCGACATGGTGACGTACGGCAAGACCCTCGGCGGTGGATTGCCGATCGGCGTCCTGTGCGGGCGCAAGGAGCTGATGAAACGCTATCGCGACGACCGGCCGGCCGACATCTGCTTCGCGCGCGGCACGTTCAATTCGCATCCGTATGTGATGGCGACGATGAACGAGTTTCTTCGACGGCTCGAGGACAAGAGCATCCGTGCGCTCTACGACAATCCCGATGCGACCTGGGACGCGCGCGCGCGGTCGTTCAACCGGCACCTCGCCGAGGCCGGCCTGCCGGTGCGGGTCGCGAACCTGGCGTCGGTCTGGACAGTCTTCTACACCCGCCCCTGCCGCTACAACTGGATGCTGCAATATTATCTGCGCGCGGAAGGCCTGGCGCTGAGCTGGGTCGGCACGGGCCGACTGATCTTCAGCCTCAATTACACCGATCAGGATTTCAACGCGGTCGAAACCCGTTTCGTCGCCGCCGCCCAATCCATGATGGAGGACGGCTGGTTCTGGTCCGGCGCTCAGGCGACCAACAGGTCGATCAAGCGCCGGATCCTGCGCGAGATGCTGGCTCACGCCTTCCGCTCCGGAAAACCGGCCATCGCGAAGACGTGAGCCAAGGTGATCACGCCTTGCCGTGCTGCTCGACGAGCTCTTCCAGATCGTCGAGCTCGTCCTCCTGATGGCTGCCGTGATGGGGATCGTTCCACTCGCCGCGCAGGAGATAAAGCGGCGCCTTGTAGTAAAGCATGATGTCGTGGAACGGATCGGTGAGGATCTTGGTCATCCACACGAGGCCGGCCTGCACGTCCTTGATGAAGAACAGATGCACGGTGCGGAACAACAGCCCGCCGATGCCGACGAACAGCCAGAGCATGCCGACATTGTGGATGAATTCACCGGTCGTTGTCGCGGCGGTGAAAAGGCCGAACAGCGTCGGGCTGAAATAGAATGCGAATGGCGACAGCGCCCAGATCGAGAGCAACACGATCTTGCGATTGAGATTGTAGCCGACCTTGATCTCTTCCTTGTGCTCATGCGTGGCATGATTGATTTCGTCATAGCCTTGCGGCTCGAAGAAGAAATGGCCGATCTGGCGGCTGGTCATGGAAATCAGCCAGCCAATCAGCGCCGCAGTCGCGGGATCGCTGAACGCAAGCGCATAGGCGACAAGAAAACTGATCGCGCTGACGAGATGCAGCGACTGATTGACCCGGTTGTGATGGTAGTAACGATGATCGTCCCAGCGCTGAATGCGCAGGGCCTCCAAAAAGTTATGCATTCGCCTTCCCTCCAATGACCGCTTTCACTCCTTGGCGAGTGAATTACGATTCGATGTAGGAGGTGTGACAGGCGCGCGACGATTGCGTGTCGCCGCGCCTTAGGGACCTAGCGCGGCTTGGTCTTGGCGAAACGGATGAGCGAGAAATGTCCCAGCGGCGGCATTGCGCGCCGCTCGACAAGCCGCACGGATGGCGAGGCATTGGCCCATCGCGCATAGCGCTCCCAGGAGAATTCGGTGCGCCAGCCGAGCCGGCGCGCAATCGGCGCGAACCAATGCTCGAAGGTCCGCCGCATGCCGGCCTCGGCCCCGATGCGGCTGAGCAGCACCATCTCGCCGCCCGGCCGCAGCACGCGCATGAATTCATCGAGCGCGGCCTCCGGATTGGGGAGCGCGGTGACGACATACTGCGCCACGACGACGTCGAAGGAATTGTCGGGAAATTCCAGACGCTGCGCGTCCATCACGGCGAGCCCTTCGACATGCGACAGGCCCAGCTCCTCGACACGGCGACGCGCCTTGTTCAACATCGGTTCGGAAATATCGACGCCGTAGAGGCGGTTCGCCTTGGAATAATCGGGCAGCGAAATGCCGGTGCCGACGCCGACTTCGAGAATGCGTCCGCCGATCCGTTCCGCGGCCTGAATCGCGGCATGGCGGCCGCTCTCGAACACCGCGCCGAAGACGAAATCATAGATCGGCGCCCAACGATCATAGGCTTTGGTCACCTTCTCGCGATTGAGTTCGATGGCGACTGCAGTGGCTTTTCTCATGTTCAATCTTTCCGAAGCCGGCCGAAACACGACGCTTAGACGCGCGCGGGCGCGCCGACCAGCGCCCCCTTCCATCGATGCCGGTTGCCGATGGCCGCTTTGCCCATGTGACCGAGGAATTGCCGCGCGCTCGTTTCCCACGAGCGCGTCAGCGCAAATTCGCGGCACGTGCGCCGCGACAGCTTGAGCGCGCCAAGACACGCATGGGCGAGATCGTTATCGAGCACACCGATCGGCGCATCGCCGACGACATCCTTTGGCCCGGTGACCGGGAACGCCGCGATCGGGACGCCGCAGGCGAGCGCCTCGAGCTGCACGACGCCGAACGTGTCGGTCAGGCTCGGGAAAACGAACACGTCCGCCGCCGCCATGTGCGCGGCCAGTTGCCTGCCGTGAAAGACGCCGAGAAATTTCGCCGCCGGATAGCGCCGTTCAAGCTCGGTGCGATGCGGCCCCTCGCCCACCACCACTTTTGTGCCGGGCAGATCGAGCGAGAGAAACGCCTCGATATTCTTTTCCACCGCGACGCGGCCCGCGTAGAGAAAGATCGGGCGTGGCAGATCGAGGCAAACCGCGTCGTCGGGCGCGAAAATTCCGGTATCGACGCCGCGCGTCCACATGCCGAGATGGGCAAAGCCCCGCGCGGCCAGATCCTTCATCATCGACAAGGTCGAGACCATGGTCACGCTGGCCGGCGCATGGAAACGCCGCAGTACGGCGTAGCTCAGCCGAAGCGGCAGGCCGAAACGCACGCGGATATATTCCGGGAAGCGCGTGGTATAGCTCGTCGTGAACGGCAGCCCGCGGCGGATGCAATAGCGCCGCACGAGGCAGCCGATCGGTCCCTCGGTGGCGATATGGATCGCGTCCGGCTTGGCGCTCTCGATCCGCCGCGCAATCTCGCGGCGATCGGGAATGGCGCAACGCAACTCGGCATAGGTCGGCAGCGGGAATGTGCGGAAGCCTTCCGGCGTGAGAAAATGCACATCGACGCCGAAAGCGCCGAGATTTTCGGCGAGCGAGGTCAGGGTGCGAACGACGCCGTTGACCTGCGGATGCCAGGCGTCGGTGGCAATCAGGATACGCATGGGGGCCTTGCGTCGATGAGCGTCGGGACGTCCGGGCAGCCACATGGCCATCCGAATCGCATCCATTCATCGTCGCAGGCGAAGGATTCAGTTATGTGACAATGTGTGACGCCTGAGGACGCGGCGTCTAGCGCTGCAAGGCGATCCGCGGCTCCAGCGCGGGGACCGGGTCGCTGCCGACGACGCTCAATCCGTGCGCCGGGCGCGCGCGCGGCGTCGGCATGCCAAGCACGTCACGATAGGCGGCGACGGCACGCGGGCTTCCGACCAGATAACCCTGGATTTCCTCGCAGCCTTCGTTCGAGAAGAACGCACATTGTTCTTCGGTCTCGACACGTTCGGCCGTCACCGTCGCTCCGATCGCATGCGCGAGGTTGACGATGGCGCGGATGATGGTGGCGGCTTGCGGCACGCGAAACAGCCCCGAGGTGAACGAGCCGTCGAGCTTGAGCATGTTGAAGGAAAAGGACTGCAGCAGCGCCAGATTCGAATAGCCGATGCCGAAATCGTCCATCGAGATCTGCACGCCCAGCATTTTCAGGTCGGTGAGCGTCGAGATCGCATGCGAAAAATCGTCGGCAAGCGTCGTTTCGGTGATTTCCAGCTCGAGCCGGCGCGGCGACACGCCGGTCTGCATGAGGATGCCGGCCACGAGGGCGGCGAATCCGCGATTGCGAAACTGCAGCGGCGAGACATTGACGGCGACGCGCAGATGATCGCCCCAGGTCGCGGCCTCGCGACAGGCTTCGCGCAGAACCCATTCGCCGATCGGCGAGATGAGTCCGTTCGTTTCCGCAACCGGAATGAAGAGCGAGGGCGGCACAAGCCCGAGCTTGGGATGGCGCCAGCGCACGAGCGCTTCGAAGCCGACGATCCTGCGATCCTCGGTCCGCGCCTTGGGCTGATATTCGAGCAGGAATTCGCCGCGGACGAGCGCCGCTTCAAGATCACTCGTCAACGCGAGGCAATCGCCCGCCAATTCCTTGCTGTCTCGCCCGAAACGACCAAGCATGACCCACAACAATACCGTTTGGCCTGCATGCTAGCGGACAACCATCAAATCAGCCTTTTCAACGGTACGATTGCGGCTTCAAGGCGGGGAAACCCGCGGATGTGCTTATCGAAGCGTTAGGACTTTTCGTTAATAAGCCTTTACGACGCCCGTTTTTGCGCCACGGCCTCCTTTGCAGGGGCCGACCATCGTCCGAAGGGCCGCTTGTGACGTATTTTTCCCTGCTCGTTGCCGCGGCGTTTTTCGTCGAGGAATTGAGGCATTTCTATCGCGCCTCGCGACTCAGGAGGGCAGGCGAGAACACGAACTACTTCTCGGTGCGCGCGCGCCCGCTGATGTTTCTGTTCCTGTTTGGTTGGGCGCTGCCACTGTCTTTCGTGCCGATCGTCGCCGCCGATCTGCCGGCGCGCTGGCTCTCCTTGCACCGCGAAATCGCGTCGGCCCTGCCGATCTCCACCGAAATGTCGTGCGCGCTCGTCACCGCCGCGATCTCGGGCTGGCTCAGCGATCGCGTCGGCTGGCACGTGCCGACCCTGTTCGGCATCGCCCTGTCAATCGGCGCAGCACTCATCTCGGCGAGCGCGACGAGTTTCGAGCTTTTCGTCCTCGGCCGCGCACTGACCGGGCTCGGCTATGGCCTCGCCTGGATGGGCATCCAGGCGCTGGTCGTCAGAAACACCTCGCCCGGCGTGATGACCTTCGCCATCGCCAACATGACCGCCGGCATTTTCACCGGGCATATGCTCGGCAGCTTCGCCGGCGGCTGGCTGAGCACGCTGGTCGGCTATGCGGATGTCTTCATCGTCGCTGCATTCGTCCTCGTCATTCCCGCCGGTTATGCCGCCTGGGTCTTCCGGCCCTATTTCCGTGCGCCCGTTCGCGCAGCTGAGCATAGCGCGCCGGAGTTGCGCGGCAGCGGAACGGCGCTCTTTCGCGATCGCAGCTTCGTCGCGCTCCTGATCGCCAGCATCGTCCCCTTTTCCATCGCGCAGGTCGGCTTTCTCTACTACGCCATGCCGCTCTTCCTGCATGACCGGGGCGAAGCCACCTCGACCATCGGCACCGTATTGGCGGTCTATTCGGTCGTGTATGTTTTCGCAGCGCCGCGTCTCGCCCAATTCGTCGACACGCATACGGGCAAGAAAGGCTTCGTCGCGCTCGGCGGACTTGTTGGCGGCGGCGCGCTGCTCGTTCTTCTCGCCTTGCCCAACCTCTATGGCGTGGTGATCGCCACCGTCATCCTCGCCATTGCCAGCAGCATTGGCGGCGCGGCGCAGACATCCTATGCGCTGCAGCTCGCTGCCGTGCGTGTCGCCGGACCTGGATTTGCCACGGGATTGCAGCGATCCGCCGACAAATTCGGGCAGATGCTCGGGCCGCTGATTGTGGGATCACTCTATGCCGGCCACGGCCTGATTACCGCGCTGGTACTGACCGGCGCGTTCTATATCGTGGCGACTGTCTTTTACTGGTTGGCCGCGCGCGAGTGAGCGCGCACCGGCGCCGCCGTCACGCGGCGGGTTGCATTGCTGCCAACCGTCTCGTGGCCTTCGGCGTAGAAGCCGCTGGCAAGAAGCACGATGTTGCGGCCCGCACGCTTGGCCTTGTAGAGCGCACTATCCGCCTGCTGCAGCAATGACGTCGCGCTGAGGGATTCCGACGCCGGGCCGGCCGCGACGCCAACGCTCACGGTCAGGATGCGGCTCTTGGCCTGGATGTTGCTGATATTGAGCTTCTCGATCTCGCGGCGAATGCGCTCGGCCACGCCCTGTGCGTGATAGCCGTCGCTGACCGGGAGAAGCACGGCGAATTCCTCGCCGCCAAGCCGCGCCGCGAGCCCTTCGTCAAGCAGCGAATTGGAGCGCAGCACATCGGCGATCTGCCGCAGGCATTGGTCGCCGACGATGTGGCCGTATTCGTCGTTGAGCAGCTTGAAGTGATCGACGTCGATCAGCAGGACCGCGAGCGAATGGCGGTGACGGATGCTGTCGCGCCAGCAGGCGGACAGCGAGCGATCGAAGCGGCGGCGATTGGCGAGCGTGGTGAGCGCGTCGATCTCGGCCAGCGTCGTCATGCGATCGACGGTCGCGCGCAGCATGTCCTCGCGCGCGTTGAGGCGCTCGGCCATGTCGTGCAGCGCGTGGGCAAGAACGCGGAATTCGCTGCGATATTCTTTGACGGAGATCTTCTCCGAATAATCGCCGGCGCCGATACGCGCCGCAGCGCCCGCCAGCGCGCGCATCGGACGCACCAGCCATTTTTCGCCGCCGAACCACGCGACCAGCAGGCCGAGCAGGCAGACGATGGCGAAATTCAGCACCGAAAACCAGGTCTGGCGGTTGATCACCGCGAGAACTTCGTCGCGCGACAATCCGATCAGCAGCCGTGAATCCGTGCCCTGCAGGCGGCCGAAGCCGAAGACGCGCACCGTGCCGTCGAGATCGGCCATCTCGAACTGGCCCTGGGCCGAGGAGCCCATCGCCTTCATGAGCGGGCTGTTGGCGACGTTCTGTCCGACCATGTTGTCGAGGTCGGGATGACGCACGACGATGGCGCCCTTGTCGTCGATCAGGGTGAAGCTCGCTCCGGCGCTGCGCGTGACCTCGTCGGCGACGGTCGACAGCCAGTTGAGGTCGAAGCTCGCCATGACGACTTTTCTGACGTCACCGTTGGCGTCGACGATCGGCAGCGCGCCGATCGCGGCAGGCAATCCCTTGAAGCTGCCGATGGCGTAGTGCTCGACGACGAAGGTCTTCGCCTCGATTGCACTGCGGAAATAATGCTTGCCGGAGAAGTCGAGGCTCAGGCCTCCCGGCACGGTCGAACAGACGACGCGGCCGTCGGGCTGGATCACCCAAAGACCCTTGAGCCACGGCTTTTCGCGCATGGTTTCGGTGAGCAGGGCGCTGCAGGTGGACGGCACGCCCTGAACGATGTCGGGAATATGCGACAGGACCTTCAGCAGGCTGCGCGTTTCGGACACAAGGTCCTGCTGCAGCTCGATCCCGCGGCGCGCAAGCGTGAGCGCCTGATCGTTTGCGGCAACCAGCCGTTGCTGGTGCTCGACGCGCAATTCCATGGCGCGAGTCGCGGCAATGGCCAGGACCGGCAAGGTAAACAGCGCGAACAGCCGGAGCCGTGTCCCGCCGTTACGGATGTGCCGAAACAAACCACTACTCATCAGTCGCTACCGCGCTGCAATTTTCGAAGCGCGATCTAACCCGGTGCGCGTGTGCGAAGAGTGATGATGCGCCCGTCATCACGGGCTTTTTGCCCGGATTGGTGCACAGCTTCTAAAACAATCCGATCGAATTGAGTGCGTCTGGTTGAGACCGATGGCGTCGCACGCCGCGTCAACCTCGCGATATTTACCACATTACTAACGAATCCTTACCGGAACGCTGACAACGCTTCTCACCGCTCTGCAATTTCGTTAAGAAAAGATTAATCTTAAGAATTGGTGATTGGAAAGGCGGCCAGCACCAATGGCAAGTTTTGCGGCGGAAATCTTTGACAGTTCTGAAGAAAAGCTCGGGCTCGAGCTGGAAATGCCCGTGGCCGATCGGCAGGGGCGTTCGCACTCGGTCGGGCCGTTCTTTTCGGCCCTGCGCGACATCAAGCAGCGGCGCGGCACGGAAGCGGTTTTGAAATCGCAGGCCGGGCGCGAGATCGGTGTTATCGCACCGCTGATGTATTCCTCGATCGACAACGCATTTAACAATCTGGAGACGGCCATTGGACCTGTCGGTGGCGGTCCAGGCGGGCTCGACCGGTTGAATGTGCTCGTTAACCAAGAACTCGCCGACGTCAGCGATGCGCTCGCGGCCGAAGGCGCGACGATCCTGAACTTTTCCGAGCATCCGAACGTCGCGATCGACCCGCTCTATTACACCTTCGTGCGAGCGCCGAAGCCGATCTACGATTATTGGGTGCTCAAGCGCGGCTGGAATCACTCCGTCGGCGTCGATGCGAAGGCGCAGAACGGGCCGACCACCGCGGTCGACTTCGCCAATGCGGTGTCGGCGCTCAACGTCAGCCTCGCGCTTGCGCCGGCCTTCATCGCGCTATTCGCCAACAGCCCGTTCGAAGCCGGCCGTCTGACCGGCCTGAAAGAAAACCGGCTGACCATCTGGCCGCGTATGTTCGCCACCTCGTTCTTCAATGGCGACCGCAAGCTGCACGTGATGCCGGAGCGCGCGTTCCGCGATCTGCGCGACTATTTCGACTGGATGTTCGGCGACGGAACGGCGATGCAGACCATCCCGTTGATGGCATCGAGCGAATACAAGACCTGCGCCACAGCTGTTCAGGCGGAAGGCGACCCGAACCTGCTCGCATTCCTCCGCGCATCGTCTTGGCCCGGCCGCTGCCTCATCACGGGCCAGCACGTGACGATCGAGCCTTCGCTGCGGCATCTCGAATATCTGCAATTCTCGCAATTCATCGACGCGCGCATCCGCTTCGGCTTCGACGTGGCCCCGAGTCTCGAAGCCTTCCACGATGCCTGGCAGCAGCCTGGCGGGCTTGAGGCGCTGTTCGCCGCGCATTGCAGCCATTGCTACATCGAGGGCCGCGCCGCGGGCGCCAACTTCCCCGATGCCGCGCTGTTCGACGAATACGGCGACGACATCGCCGCCTCCTGCGTCATTTCCGCGAGCGCGATGCAGGCCGGCCTTTTGCGCAATCTCGCCAAGGCCGAGGAATTCATCAATCAGTGGGACTGGAAGCTGTTCCGCGACCTGCGCGGCGCCGCGATCCGCTCCGCACTCGGCGCCGAAGTCAACGGCCTGAAGCTCGTCGATTTCTGCCGCTGGGTGCTCAATCTCGCGGAGGAAGGGCTGGCGCCGGAAGAACGCTGGATGCTCGCCTACCCGCGCCATGTCTGCGACACGCAGATGACGGGCGCGGATCGCGCGATCGCGCTGTGGGACAACCCCCGGATCCATACCATGGGGCAACTCGCACAGCGCCGGTCGATCGAGCTCCCGCAGCGGCAACTGGTGCTGCCAGAGCTCGATCTGGTCGAGGCGAGCCTTGCGCCGCGTCAGTTGACCTTCGGCGCGGCTCCACCGACGGTCTCTTCGTAAACCTCGTCGGCCGAGAGCATCAGGTCGACTGGCGGCTCAAAGCCGATCTTGCGCGCGGTGTCGAGGTTGATCGCGATCTTCGGCGGCGTGCTCCAGCGTTGCTCCAGGTCGCGCGGCTTGGCGCCGTTGAAGACGCGCGCGATCGTTTCGGCATGGAACTGGCCGACATAGCTGAAATTGCCCTGCGCGACGCTCATCAGCACGCCGTACTTGACCTCGTTCGAGCCCAGCATGGAGAAGCTCGGGATCTTGCGCTCGATCACCGGCGCCATAATGCGCGACATGTTGGCGAGCGTCACGCCGCGATGCACGGTCACGTAGATCGCATCGCTGTCCTTGCTGACCTGCTCGTAGCAGCGGATCGCGCCCTCCTCGGCCTGCTCTTTAGACACGCCGTTGAACAGCGCCTGGCAGCGCACGATGTCAAAGCCGCGCTCCTTGGCGATCTCCTCGACCGCGTCGACGCCGCCGAAGGTACGGCCTTCGCGCGTGTCCTCGTAAACGATGCCGAGCTTCTTGAAGTGGAAGATGTTGTGGAACAGCTCGACCTGGCGCTGGTAGCGGCCGGGCTCCACCTTGGCATGGACATGATCGAGGCCGCTGTCGAGCGCGCTCTTGATGATGCCTGAGCCGATCGGATCGCTCGTCGATTCGACAATCACCGGCACGGAATGACGGTCGTTCGCCAAATCCTGGCCGGCCCACGTGCCCATGGCGATAATGAGGTCGATGTCCTTGCGGTTGGCAAGACGATCGATCAGCTCTTCCTTGACCACGGGACGCTTCGCGGGGTCGAAATTCCCCGCCGAATAATAGCCGTCCGGCACGAATTCGATGTACTGGCTCTTGGTCGCGCTGGAGAGATAGCGCCAGAACGCGCCCGGCTCCTTGTTGTTTTCCGCCGGCATGTCCAGCGGTTCCATCCAGCCGAGTTTGATCAGCCCGCGCACGGTCTGCTTCAGGATCACTTCATAGTCGGCATATTGGCCGCCTTCATAATAGGCGATGCGCCAACGCTTGCCGTTGTGAAGCGTGGGGTTGACGCCGAATTCGGCGTCGCGATTGCCGGCGCTCGCCGCCGACAAAACCGCCATGCTGACGATGGCGCAAAGCACCATGGTCAACAGAATGTGAAGCGAGCGTTTGCAATTGAACATGCTGCCCTCGGTGGTTGTGCGTTCGCAGAGGTGCTAGCAAGGAAACGTTCAAACACCGTTACACTACGGTGGAATGCAGAGCGCGAAGTCGCATCCAAATTTGCGCTTATGTTAATGGCTCATCACCGGATCGACCGCGAGATGATCCGGCGGCAGCCCTTCGCGGTGTCTGCGATACATCGCGGCATAGGCGGCCTCCATATGCCGCGCAAACAGGGCGGTATCGAACGCGGGCATTATGAGCCTGTTGCGGTCGAGCCTGGCGCTGATGTCCAGCCGCTTCTCCTTATCCAATGCGAGTTCGATCGCGAGCGCTTCATAGTCTTCGTGCGAATGCGTAATCAATTCGGGCAATCCGATCGCGTTGAGAAGACTCGCCGCAACGCGTCCGGCAAAGGTCGAGCCGATCTGCGTCACGAGCGGCAATCCCGCCCACAACGCATCGCTTGCCGTCGTGTGCGCATTATAAGGCAGCGTATCGAGAAAAACGTCGGCCGCGCGATGGCGCGCCAGATGATCGGCCAGCGGCATGCGCGGCGCGAAGATCAGGCGGGAAGGGTCGACATTTGCCTGGCTCGCGGCATTCCGCAAATTCCTGACTTCCGAATCGTTGTCCTCAAGGAGCCACAGGACGCTCGCGTCGACACGCTGGAGGATCGCGATCCACGACGCGAACGTCGACGGCGCGATCTTGTAGCTGTTGTTGAAGCAGCAGAACACCGCGCCCTGAGCGGGCAGGTCCAGTTCGGCGCGCGAAAAGACGCGCGCGCTGATGGCCTTCTTCCGATCGTTGGCCTGATAGCTGTGAGGCAGATACACGACCTTCTCATCATAGAAGGCGCGATGCTCGGGTGGCAGCACGCAGCGGTCGGCAACGATATAATCGATGTATGGCGCGCCCAGCGTTCCCGGAAAACCAAGATAATTCACCTGCACCGGCGCCGGACGGTATGCGAAAACGCCGGTGCGTTCCGCGCCGAAATAGCCATTGAGATTGACAAGGATATCGATCCTTTCGTTATAGATGGCTTTAGCTGCTTCCGCGTCATCGAGATCGCGGATGCTGACAACGCGGTCCATGGCGCTCTCGATGCGGCCGCGCATCGGACTTGCATCGTCGAAGCCATTGTCGAAGGCGACAACATCGAACCGCGCCTTGTCGTGCGCTTCGAACAAACCGACAATCAGATGCGAGGTTGCCTGCTCGCGAAATTCACCCGAGACGTAGCCGATGCGGATCTTACCGGCGCCGCGCGCCTGCGTTTCGCCCTGCCGAGAAGGAAGCGGCGCCGGCCGCGGGTAGCGCGCTTCGTTCCAGATCCGCGCGCAGAGCTGCAGGCTTTCTTCCGACGTTGAAAGGCCTTGCCATGCGAACGGATCGATCGCTCGTCTGCCGGCGTGAATGTCGGCTTCGATCTCCGTGACGTCGTGGTCAAGACCGGACCAGTCGCAGGCAAACATTTTCTGGTGAATGAATTGGCCCTTGATGAAATCGAGATCGGGCTTCAGCGCCTTGACCTTCGCGTAGGCCGCGACCGCGTCATCGCTGCGCTTCGTTCTCGCGAACAGGTTGCCGCGGCCGAGCCACGCCTCGGCAAGATCGGGCCTGATCGAGAGTGCCTTGTCATAGGCGGCGAGGGCCGCATCGTAGCGCTTGAGATCATTCAGGGCGTTGCCGCGGCCGAGCCACGCGGCCTCGAAATCGGGTCTGATCGACAATGCCTTGTCGTAGGCAGCGAGCGCTTCATCGTAGCGCTTGACGTCGCAAAGGACATTGCCGCGCCCGACCAGGGCTTCCGCCAGCAGCGGTTTGATCAGCAACGCCTTGTCGTAGGCCGCGAGGGCCTCGCCACGGCGCTTGAGCAGAAGAAGGGACTTTCCCTTGTTGGCATAAGCTTCGGCATAGTTCGGGTTGCGTCTGATTGCGCCGTCGAAATCGGCGATGGCCGATACATGGTTCTGCAGGTCGTTCGATGCGGCGCCGCGCGCATTCCAGGTTTCCGCCGCATTGGGGTTGATCGCCAGCGCCTTACTGAAATGCGCATGCGCCTCCCGCGCCTTGTTCAACTGCTTGGCGATAAGCCCGTAATTGTAGAAAGAGACGTCGGAGGATGCATTGAGCGCCACCGCGCGCGCAATGAATGGCTCGGCCTCGGCAAAGCGGCCCGTGCTCATCAGCACGACGGTCAGAAGATTGAGCGCAGGGACGTGCGAAGCGTCCGCGTCAACGACCTGCCGCAATTTCGTTTCCGCCGCCCTGACGTCGCGGGCGTTCAATGCCGCGATCGCCTCGCCGAATATCGCCGTGACGCTGTTCATACGGAATTTTGCCGCCCCAGACCTCGGCCAGTTTGGCAGAGGTATCCGCGTTCCGATAGCAATGCCTTCTGCACCGGACGAGAGGACGGCGTTCAGCTATACCGCACCGCCAAACTGTCGGTGATCCGGCTTTCGGCGCGCGTGCACGCTTGCGGATAATGCGAGACGCTTGACCGGCACGGCGCGCAGGAGATCGTTTTTGCGCGTGAGAGCTTTCACGCTGCGCCGGTCAACAACGACGGCGAAAGCCAGGCCCTCGATGCTGGAATCCCAATGGATGGTACAGCTGGGTGGACTTGAACCACCGACCTCCTGATCCACAGTCAGGCGCTCTAACCAACTGAGCTACAGCTGCACAAGGCGGGAAGGCGCGGAACCTAGCGCATTTTCGGCCGCAATGTGAAGCATGTCGCGCGGAAAATGCCATTCCGCGCGCGAGACGGGCACGCAGCGCAGCCTCTGCAACTTCGCCGGCGCGGCAAAACAAAAGCCCCGGAACCGCATGCGGTCCGGGGCCTGGATCGGTTCAGCGCGCGGGGCGCTGCAGAAGCGGCCGTGTCAGGCCACCTTCTTGAACGCGCTGGTCATGCTCGCCTTGAGCGGCTCGACCGT
The DNA here is from genome assembly GCA_964604745.1 of uncultured Hyphomicrobiales bacterium. Classification (GTDB taxonomy): domain Bacteria; phylum Pseudomonadota; class Alphaproteobacteria; order Rhizobiales; family Xanthobacteraceae; genus Pseudorhodoplanes. The sequence goes on along the minus strand of CAZSAW010000080.1, from coordinate 69,400 downwards.
CTCGGTCGCGACCTTCTGCGCGAGCGAGGTCAGTTCCTTCGCCTGGGCGGTCGCGGCCTCGAACTGCTGGCGCGCATGCGAGGTCGACAGCTCGACCACTTCCGACAGCGACTTCGCGGTCATCAACTGGCTGGCGAAATCAAAACCGGCATTGGTGTTCGAACGGGCGAGATCGATCAGCTTGAGGCCGAAATCGGACGCGCCCTTGGTGCCGGTCGCGTAGCTCGACTCGAGCATATCGGTCGCCTCTTCGGTCGCCGCCTTCATCTTTTCCCAATTGTCCTTCGCCTGCGAAACGCTCTTCTCGGCGATCTCGCGGAAGGCAGCCGGAATTTCCATCTTCGGCATCTCGAAGCTCGGGATTTCGAATTTCGGGGTCTCGAAGACGGAAGCGGGCTTCGACACTTTCGGCTTCTGCGTGGTGGCGTCGGTCATGGGGTTGGTCCTCTTGGGCTGGCAAGGCTTATGGGGCCGGGATACGCCCCGGTCCGATGGATGCGACGTTGGTAGCATAAAAATTGATGCGCCGCAACAGAATTATTGCATCGCACAAACAATCGTCGAATTCACAATAAGCTGCTGGCCAATATCAGGATTTTGCCTTGGTGGTCCCCACGGCGGCCTTGCCCGCCGCTTCGCCCAGCTCCCGCGCCTGCTCGTTCAGCGCCTGGATCTGATTTTTCACGTAATCTGATTGTAATTTCATCACTTCTTCGGCATCGCGAGCGCGCACGAGCCGCTGCGCATAATCGAACGAGGCCGCAATGTTACGCTGGGCAAAGGACATGGCGCGTTCGCTGATGTCGCGCGCACCTTCCCGGGCGACCTTGGCGCGCCCTTCCATGTCGGTGACGGCGTTGTTCGCCGCCGCCATGAAGCTGTCAAAGGCCTGGCGCGCCTGCGTCACGCTCTGTTCGGCAAACTTCCGCATCTCCGGCGGAATTTCGAAACTCGACATCGAATCCTTGGCCATGGCTTGCTCCCGCGGGTTGTGGACCGCCAGGTCGGCGATCCCGCCAGGTTAAGGTTATCCGCACGCAACTTCGGGGCCAACGTGGACGGCGCGAGGCGCTGCGATTATTAAAAAATCACTAAAATGCAGCGGTCTTGTGACCTGATGCGGATTTGGCCTCGCCGCCATGGATGATTCCGGCTTCATGCTGTCGGTCTTTCGCGACGGCCGTATCGCGCCGCACGCGACCGCAAGCTCGCCCGCGTGGCTGTGGAACCCGTATGGCGGCCGCATCATCTGGGCGAACGCGACGGGCGCAGCAATCTTCGGTGCTCCGGATTGTGGCGCCATTGCCGGCCGCGTGTTTTCCGAAGGGCAGGCGCCAGCGGCGCAGGTCGCGCGCCTCGCGGCGACGCTGGCCAGCGGGGCCGCGCCGCGTCTGGAAATGCTGCGCGGCTTCGGCGGCGGATTGGGCCGCGCGCTCCTGTGCGCCTGTTCGCGCGTCACCATCGACTACCAGCCTGCGATCCTGATCGTCGCCACCCAGCCGGCAGGGCCGACCCTGCCGCCAGGCGAGCGCGTCCGCCGGCTCCTGACCTGTTTCAACGGCGCTGTCGCCGCCTTCGCACCGGATGGGGCACTGATGGCTGCGACCAAGCCGGCGCAGGCGATGCTCGCCGGCCGCAATGCGCTCACCGCCATCGGTGCGGCATCGGTCGCCGCCAACGCGCATCAGCACGGACACGCCGAAGGCATCTCCGATTTCGGTCCGCTGTCGCTCGAACGGATCGGCAGCGGTACGGACGCGTTCTTTCTCGCGCGCTTTACGAATACGACGCCCCTGCCGCGCCCCGCACCACCGTCACGCGGCAGCGCACAGGCGACCGCGGTCAGCGAAACGAATACGGTCGCTGCGGCCGGCATGGGTCCGGATGCGTCGGTTGCAACACCCTCACCCGCCGACCGGCGTCATCCCTTACGGTTCGTGTGGCAGATGGATGCCGACGGCAGATTCAATGTCGGTTCGGATGAGTTCGTCGCACTGGTCGGTTCCAGCATCGTCGCCGGCGAAGCGCGGGCGTGGAACGACATCAAGGCGGAGACCGGGCTCGATCCCGATGGGCTGATCGATTCTGCCTTTGCCTCGCGCGACACGTTCAGCGGCGTCACGCTGAAATGGCCGGTTGCGCAATCGGCGGACCGGCTCGATGTCGAGTTGTCCGGGCTTCCGGTTTTCGACCGTGACCGCAATTTCCGCGGCTATCGTGGCTTCGGCGTCTGCCGCGATGTTGAGCGCATCGCCTCCGTCCTGTCGCAACGTGACGCCGAGCCGCAAGCGCAGAAACCCGACGCGAGCACGGAACCGTCTCCCGCCGCTCCGGTCATCGATGAGCGTCCGGCACTCACCCTCGTGCCCGCCTCACCGCCGAATGTCGTGCCATTCCCGAGCGCCGGCGTCGAAAGCAAACCGGTGGCGCTCAATCCGCTCGAGCGCAGCGCCTTCAATGAACTCGCCAAGCAATTGAGCGCGCGCCTGCGCGAATCCGAGGACGGCGAAGGGACGCAAAGCGACGAGACGCTGGCCAAAGAAAGCAAACCCGCTGCGCCGGCGACCGTCGCGGCGACGCCCATCGACGAACGGCCGGTGCTCGAACGCCTGCCGGCGGGCGTCCTGGTCTATCGGCACGACCGGCCGATTTTCGCCAACGGCGCCTTCCTCGAATGGGCCGGCCACGACAACCTGCTGCAATTCATCGAGGCGGGCGGGATCGAATCCCTCTTCCTGCATAGCGGCGAAGAGTCCGGCGCGCGCGCCGACGGCGGGCAACCTCTCTTCATCGACAGCCCGCGCCGCGGCAAGGCACCGATCGGCGCGCGCCTGTTCACCATCCCCTGGGATGGCGCGAGCGCGATGGCGCTCTTGCTGATGCCCGAGCCGGACAAGAACCGCCGCGACGATGTCGACACCATTCTCGATGCCATCACCGACGGCATTTTCATCCTCGACGGCAATGGCCGCGTCCTGTCGTCGAACCATGGCGCGCAGACCTTGTTCGGCCAGGATGCCGAGACGCTGAGCGGCCAAAATCTGACCGCGCTTCTGTCGCCGGAAAGCCGTCCCGCCGCGCTCACCTATCTGCAGCAGGCCGGCCCCTCCACCATGTTCAACGATGGACAGGAAGTGGGCGGGCTCACGGCAACGGGCGCGCGCCTGCCCCTGTTCATGACGATCGGCCGCCTGGCCGATTCGGAGGACCGGTTCTGCGCCGTGTTCCGCGATCTCACGCCCTGGAAAAAGGCCGAAGACGAGATGCGCGCGGCGAAGCGCCAGGCGGAGCGCACCTCGGCGGCGAAATCGGAATTTCTCGCCAAGGTCAGCCACGAAATCCGCAATCCGCTCAACACCATCATCGGCTTTTCCGACGTGATGATGGCGGAGCGGTTCGGCTCCGTCGGTAACGATCGCTATCGCGAATATCTCAAGGACATTCACGCCGCGGGCGAAACGGTGATCGCGCTGCTCGACGATCTCGTCGATCTGTCGAAGATCGAGACCGGCAAGCTCGATCTGAACTTCGACCGCCTCAACCTGAACGACCTGGCGCAGGAGACCGTCGCGGTGCTGCAGCCGCAGGCCAATCGCGAACGCATCATCATCCGCACCTCGCTGCCCGACAGCCTGCCGCAGGTCGTTGCGGATGCACGCTCGGTGCGCCAGATCATCGCCAATCTTCTCGCCAATTCGATCAAGCTCACCGACGCTGGCGGACAGGTCATCCTGTCGACGGCGGTCAACGACGACGGCGAAGTCGTGCTGCGCGTGCGCGACACCAGCACAATGACCGAAAAAGACCTCGCCAACGCGCTCGAGCCGTTCCGCCAGCTCGCCATCGCCGCGCGCACCGGAACGGGCCTCGGATTGCCACTCACCAAGGCGCTGGCCGAAGCCAACCGCGCGAGCTTCTCGATCAGGAACGCGGCGCAAGCCGGCACGCTGGTTGAGATCGCGTTTCCCGTCGCGCCGCTGGCGGCACAATAATAGCAGGCCGGCCGCAGTGCCGGCGGGCGCTGTGGTCATGGTCGGCCAGCGTTTCCAGCATCGGCTTCGACGCCATTTCCGTCACATTTAGCTGACTTGTTCGATCGCTGCCGATAACATCGGCATTGGGCGGATGGCGGAGGTGTCGATGCGGAAGGCCTTCCTTGGCGCGATCGTGCTGTGTGCGCTTGCGGTCGCTGTGCCCGCCTTCGCGGCCGAACGTGTCGACCTTCTTCTCGTGCTCGCGGCGGATGTCTCGCGCAGCGTCGACCAGCCGAAATTCCAGCTGCAGCGCGAAGGCTATGCCGCGGCGATGTCAGATCCGCGCGTGCTCGAGGCGATCTCGTCCGGACCGAACCGGCGCATCGGCGTCTGTTTCGTGGAATGGTCGGGCATCGGCGCACAGAAGGTCGTGATCGACTGGACCATCGTCGGCGACACCGCCTCCGCACGCGCCTTCGGCGATCAGGTGATCGAAATCCCGCGCTCGTTCGCTGACCGCACGTCGATTTCAGGCGGCATCGACTTCGCGCTGTCCCAGCTTGAGCGCGCGCCTTTCGAGGCCCCGCGCCGCACGATCGATGTCTCGGGCGATGGCACCAACAACGCCGGGCGCGATGTTGTGCAGGCGCGCGACGAAGCGCTGGCCAAGGGCATTACCATCAACGGCCTCGTCATCCTGAGCGACCGGCCGCTGCCCTGGAATCCCGAGCACACCAATCCGCCCGGCGGCCTTGCCCAATATTACAAGAACAATGTTGTCGGCGGGCCCGGCGCCTTCGTCATGGTGGCGGAGAACTTCAATTCGTTCGGCCAGGCGCTGATCAACAAGCTCGTCGCCGAGATCGCGCAGGGACAGCAGACGATCGACATCGCCGCCGCGAGCCGCGCTCCGGCGCGTTGATCACTGCGCGCGCGAGAGAATCCACGCGTCGATCAGTGCCTGTGCGCCAAGCGAGCGCACGCGGCCCGACGCGCCGAGATGGCCTGAATCCATGTCGACGCTGAGCAGCAATTCGCTGTCATTCGTTTTTGTTGCGCGTAGCTTCGCCACCCATTTCGCCGCCTCGCGATAATCCACCTGCGCATCCTTGAAGCCGGCGGTCACAAGCATGGCCGGATAATCGTGCGCGGCCACGTTGTCATAGGGGGAGTAGGACAGCATGACCTCGTATTGCTCCCGGACCGCCGGATCACCCCATTCCTGATATTCGTAGGTCGTGAGCGGAACGGTCGGATCCGACATCGAGGTCACGACATCGACATAGGGCACCTCGGCGACGATACCGGCGTAAAGATCGGGCCGCATATTGGCGATGCCGCCCATCAAAAGCCCGCCGGCGCTCGCGCCGTGGGCGAACACTTTGGCGCGATCGGCATAGCCCTGCGCGATCAACGCCTCGGTCGCGGCGATGAAATCGGTGAAGGTGTTGCGCTTGTTCAGAAGCCGGCCCTGATCGTACCAGAGCTGGCCCAGCTCGCGGCCGCCGCGCACATGCGCCATCGCGAAAACGAAACCCCGATCGACGAGCGGCCGCCAGAGCGAGAAATATCCCGGCGGGAGACTCGATCCATAGGCGCCGTAACCGGTGATCAGCGCCGGATTGCCCCCGGCGCGCCGCAGATCGGGCCGGTAGACGAGCGTCACCGGAACGAGCGCGCCATCGCCCGCGCGCGCGTGGACGCGTGTGACGGTATATCGTCCGCGCGGAAAGCGCTCCGCTGCCGGGCATTGCGCAACGCAGCGCACCTCGCCCCTGTCCAGATCGAATTCATAGACCGCTTTCGGATCGGTCGGGCCTTCGAACACGAATTGCAGACGGCGCGACGACGGATCGTGATTGAGCTGCGGATCGAGCGTGTTCACGCCGATTCCGGCCGGCGCGGGCGGCGTCATCTCTTGCCGGTCCGAGAGACGCACGACGCGCAGCGACACGATCGCGTCATGCTCCTCCTGCAGCGCGATGAAATCGTCGAACACCTCCATGCCGGAGATGTAGCGCCCCGGCGTTTCCGGCACGAGCGCGACCCAGTCCGCCACGCTGGCACCTTCGGCCGCGGTCATGATCTTGAAATCCGGCGCGCCGATATTGGTGCGGATGTAGAAGCGGCCGTCGACGTGATCGGCAAAATAGCGCTGATCCTTGCGGCGCGGCAGCATCACCTTCACGCCGGACTGCGCATCCGCGCGCAGATAGCGCACCTCGCTCGTCTGCTCGTGGTCGATATTGATAAAGACGAACTGTCGCGATTTCGACAGGCTCAACGACACGCTGAAGGTGCGATCCGTTTCCTCGTAGATCAGCGCATCGGTATCGGGGTCGGCTCCGACGTCGTGCCGCCAGACCTTTGAATCCGACACGTAGAAGAAAGCCTCGCCGTCGGCGGAAAACACGATGTCGTCGTCGGCATCTTCGATGAGGTCGTCGAGCAGTTCGCCCGTCGCGACCGAGCGCACATAGAGATGATGTTCGCTGTTGCCGGAATAATCGACCGCATAGGCAACCGTCGTCCCGCCCGGGCTGATGACCCACTTGTCGAGATTGAATTGCGAATGCCCCTTGGCGAGCTGCGCTGCATCGAGCACGGTTTCCACCGGGCCTGCGCCATCCACCCTGCGCCGGACAATGACCGGATAGTCGGCGCCCTTGTCGTAGGTCGTCTGATAGATGTAGCCGCCGTCACGAAAGGGTGCGCGTACCATCGTGCCGTCGAGGTCGTACACCATTTCGTCGCGAATCTTTTCAACGAGCGGCTTCAGCGGCGCGAGACGCACATCGGCATAGGCGTTCTCCGCCTGCAGATAAGCAATCACCGCCGGGTCGTCCCGCTCCTTCAGCCAGTAATAGTCGTCGACACGCTGGCGGCCGTGTTCCTCGAAGAGTTTTGGCCGTTTCTCGGCGAGCGGCGGACGCGGCCCTGCGGGATCGGCGGGGACGGCCTGTTGCGCGGACGTGCGCGCGCCATCGGCAACAAGCGTGGCAAGTGCAATCGGAATACTGAAAAGAAAGGCCGCAATGAGCCGCATGGCAATCCGTGGCCCGTTCCGCAACGCCTGGGCGGGCGGCACGGAAACCTATCCGTACAACCCCTTGTTCCGTTCCCTCAAAACATTCTTCTGCACCTTGCCCATGCTGTTGCGCGGCAGGTCGTCGGCAAAAAGCACGCGCTTGGGCAATTTGAACTTGGCGAGGCGGCCCTCGAGTGCCGAGATGATGGCGGTCTCGTTCAGCGAGGTACCGGATTTCTTCACCACCACGGCGGTGACCCCCTCGCCGAAATCCGGATGCGGACAGCCGATCACCGCACTTTCGACGACGCCCGGCAGCGCGTCGATCTCGCTCTCGATTTCCTTCGGATAGACATTGAAGCCGCCGGTGATGATGAGATCCTTGGCGCGACCGACGATATGCACGTAGCCGCGCTCGTCGACCTTGCCGACGTCCCCGGTGATAAAGAATCCATCAGCGCGGAATTCCGCCTTGGTCTTGTCGGGCATGCGCCAATAGCCGGCAAAGACATTCGGCCCCTTCACCTCGATGACGCCGATCTCGCCCTGCGCCAGAACCTTGCCGCTCTCGGCGTCGGCGATGCGCAACGACACGCCCGGCAACGGAAAGCCGACCGTGCCGGCGATGCGATCGCCGTCATACGGGTTGGACGTGTTCATATTGGTTTCGGTCATGCCGTAGCGTTCGAGGATGGCATGGCCGGTTTTCTCGCTGAACTCGCGATGCGTCTCGGCGAGCAGCGGCGCCGAGCCCGATGTGAACAGCCGCATGTGCGCGCAGGCTTCGCGCGTGAGGCCCGGATGTTTCAGGAGACGCGTGTAGAAGGTCGGCACGCCCATCATCGAGGTGGCGCGTGGGAGAAAATGCATCACCTCGTCGGCATCGAACTTCGGCAGGAAGATCATCGCCCCGCCCGACATCATCACCGTGTTGCAGGCCACGAACAGCCCGTGCGTGTGATAGATCGGCAGCGCGTGCAGCAGCACATCGCGCGCGGTGAAGCGCCAGTAATCGACCAGCGTCTGCGCATTCGAGGTCAGGTTATCATGCGTGAGCATCGCTCCCTTGGAGCGGCCGGTCGTGCCCGATGTATAAAGAATGGCGGCGAGATCACTGCCGGCGCGCGCCACGTCGGTAAAGCGCGTTGGCCCCTTCGCCGCCGCATCGGTCAGACTGCCTTTGCCCGCCGCGTCGAGCGTCTCGACCGCGGCGACGCCGTGCTTCTTCGCGATCTCCGCGAGACCCTCGCGCTTTGACGGATCGCAGACGACGAGCGTGGGCTGCGCATCGCCGATGAAGTAGTCGAGTTCGGCCAGCGTATAGGCGGTGTTGAGCGGCAGATAGACAGCGCCGGCGCGCAGGGTTGCAAGATAAAGAAGAAGGTTCTGCGGTGTCTTTTCGACCTGCACGGCGACGCGGTCGCCAGGCTTGACGCCGCGCTGCACGAGCAGATTGGCGATCTGCGCCGAGCGGTCGAGCATGTCGGCATAGGAGATGCGCTCGCCGGTCTTCGTCTCCAGGAAGGTCGCGGCGGGAGACGCGATGCGCGACTTGATCACTTCAAACAGATTCATGAATTCCTCGCGGCGCCTAGCCGGCAATCAGCGGAATGAGCTCGGCCGGCGCATTGCGCACGAGCCGCTTGACCGTGCTCGAGGCGGCGATGACGCGGGACTGTGCAAAGGCCTCGTGGTTCTTTTCGATCTGGTCGAGGTCATAGAGGTAGTTGACCATCACGCCGTAGGACTGGCGCAAGCCATTTTCGGAAATATCGCCGAGGAAGTGAAGGTCTTCCAGTTGCGCACCGTTGCCGAGGTGAAAGCGCGCGACGGCATCGACCGGAAGGCCGCGCCCGTTGCGCGCATGCAGGAAATAATAGGCCGCGGCCCGCATGAGCGGCCCGGACAGCGTTTCACGCGTCTCCTCATCCGCCCACCAGCCCTCCGTGTCGAGCGCAGCGAGCGCCGCGCGATCCTCCGGCGTGAGCGCCGCGGAATTCTCGATGCCGCGTTCGCGGCGCAGCCAGGCGGCAAAGCCCGGCACCGGCGAGAGCGTGACGAATGTCGAAAGCCGAGGGTTTTCGCGGGAAATTTCCTCCACCACCTGCTTGATGAGGAAATGGCCGAAGGTCACGCCGGCAAGGCCGCGCTGGCAATTCGAGATCGAATAGAAGACCGCGGTCGTTGCCTTTTCCGGCTCGAGCAGGTCGCGCTCCTCGGCAAGAATCGGCGCAATTGCGCCGGGGATGTCCTTCGCCAGCGCTACCTCGACGAAAATCAGCGGCTCGTCGATGAGCGCGGGATGAAAGAAGGCGTAGCAGCGGCGGTCCGGCGGCTCGATGCGGCGGCGCAGATCGTCCCAGCTCTTGATCTTGTGCACAGCCTCGTGGCGGATGATCTTTTCCAGGATGCTTGCGGGCGTCGACCAGTCGATGTGGCGCAGCACGAGGAAGCCGCGGTTGAACCACGACGAGAAGAGATGGACGAAATCGGAATCGACTGCCGTCAGATCGTCGCGATGGTCCATCGCATCGAGCAGGTCCTCACGCATGCGCACGAGCGCGGCGGTGCCAGCAGGGGCGAGATTGAGCCGCCGGAACAATTCCTGCCGGCGCGGCTCCGCCGCAAGATGGAGCTCGGCGGCCGCCTCATCGGATGGTGACGTCCGCCAGGCCGCGATCGCAGCCTCAAGCCGTTCGCGGTCGGCGCCGAAGCGGCCGGCGAGCGCATGGAAAAAGACAAGACGCTGTTCGGCGCTCAGCGCTGCATAATCGCCGAGGATTTCGCGGGCGAGCGCCACGCCCGAGGCTTCGCCGCGGCCGGACAGCAATTCCTCGCATAGCGAGACAAGACGATCGGGGGTTGCAGCGGGACTTCCGCCGAGATTGCGCGTCAGATCGATCAGCGCCCGCCCCCGGTCGGAGATCGCCTGCAACAGCTCGCCAAAAAACGAGGTATTCATCCCGATGCCCAGGCCCTCAACGGGTGCACCGGCGCCTGCCTATTTGCCGGGTCCCATCAGATAGTTCGGCAACCATGTGGCGATTTCCGGGAAAATGCACAAGATCACAATCGCGAGCATCATGCAGATCACGTAGGGCAGCGTTCCCCACATGACCTTGGCAAGCGGAACGTCAGGCGCGATCGCGTTGACGATATAGATATTGAGCCCAACCGGCGGGTGGATCAGCCCGATCTCCATATTGATGGTGATGATCACGCCGAACCAGACTGGGTCGAACCCGGCGGTCGTGACGATGGGATAGAGAATCGGCGCCGTCATCAGGATGATCGCCGCCGGCGGAATGAAGAAGCCACACACCAGCAGGAAGATGTTGATGAGGAACATCAACATCCATTTGTTGGCGTGCATGTCGGCGATCGCCTGCGCCAGCGTCTGCGTCAGGTAGAGCGACGTCAGCATGTAGCCGAAGAGCACCGCTGCGGCGATGATCGTCAGGATCATCACCGACTCGCGCATCGTGTCGCGCAGGATGTGCCAGATCTGACCGGGCTTCCACAGCCGGTAGATCAGGATTGCAAGGATCAGACACAAGGCCGCGCCGACGCCCGCGGCTTCCGACGGCGTCGCGACGCCGCCATAGAGCGCGTACATCACGCCGACGACGATGGCGAGAAACGGCGCGATCTTCGGAATGGACGTGAATTTCTCTTTCCAGCTGTAGCGGAAATCCGCCGCGTGTGAGCGGAAGCCCTTGCGCCAGATCGCAAACACCGTCCAGGCCATGAACATCGCGGTCAGCATCAGGCCGGGCATCACGCCGGCAATGAACAGCCGGCCGATCGAGGTTTCGGTCGCAATGCCGTAGAGAATGAATGTGATCGAGGGCGGAATGAGAATGCCGAGCGTGCCGCCGGCGCAGATCGAGCCCGTCGCGACGTCGTCCGGATAGCCGCGCCGGCGCATCTCGGGGATGCCCATCTTGCCGATGGCGGCGCAGCAGGCGGGCGACGAGCCCGTCAGCGCGGCAAAAATCGCGCAGGCGCCGATATTCGAAATGACGAGGCCGCCGGGCAGTCGATAGAGCCAGCGGTCGAGCGCCTCATAAAGGTCCTTGCCCGCCGGCGAAGAGCCGATCGCTGCGCCCATCATGACGAACATCGGAATGGCGACGAGCGTGAATTCGTCGAGACCGGACCAGAGCGTCTCGGCAACGACATGCATGCTGTCGAAGCCCTGAAACACGAGAAGGAAGATGATCGCGATCGCGCCGAGCCCGAACGCAACCGGAATGCCCGACACGAGCATCAGCAGCGTGACGACAAGAACGACGGAACCTTGCGCGGTCGGACTCATGAGACGTCTCCGAGCGCTTCACGCGCCTGCTCGCGGGCGACGTCCTCGGCATCCTGCTTCGGCTTGATACCGAACGGCGGGGTACGGCCGGTGACGAGGCACAAGATCTCGACGACATATTGCACGATGAGCAGACCAAGGCCGATTGGCATTGACAGGTAGGGAATCCAGAGCCGCGCCCGCCACACGGTGTTGGAGAGCCAACGCTCGGAATAGGCCTCGTACCAATAGGCGCTGCAAAGGATGAACAGCACCACACAGAACGCGAACGCAAGCAGGCTCGTGAACAGAGCGAGCCAGAAGCGCGTGGTCGGCCCGACGTGAAGCGGAAAGATATCGACATTCACGTGCCCGCGCGTCATCAGGACGTACGGGCTGCCGATGAAAGTCGCGCCGACGATGCAATACGTCACCGCATCGATCTGCCAGATCGTCGTCAGGTTGAGCACGTAGCGCTCGATCACCATGTCGCAGATGATCAGCACCGCGAGCGCGATGAGAAGTGCAGCGGTCACGCCGGCGACGCGCGACACGAAGGTCACGACCCTGATCAAGCTGTCCATAAATGAATCCGCAATCGGTCGACGATGTCGCATCATGCCCCATGAAAAACGGCCGGCGAAACCGCCGGCCGTTCAACGCAACGCGGTTATTTCACCGCTAGTGCTTCGTCGATCAGTTTCTGGCCGTTCGGCACCGCCTTGGCGAATTCCGCGTAGGAGCTTTTCTTCGCCACGTCGACCCACGCATTGTAGTCAGCCTCGGTCAGCGTCACGACCTTGGCCTTGTGATCCTCGAAAGCCTTGATGGCTTCCTTGTTGATCGTGTCGGCCTTGCTCTCGAAATAGGCCTGCGCCTTCTTGCCGGCGGCGATGATCACGTCCTGCTGCTGCTTGTTGAGCTTGTCGAAACTCTTCTTCGACATCAGCATCGGCTGATACATGAACCACAGGGCGTTCTCGCCGGGCGCGGTCAGGCAGTCCGCCACTTCATAGAGACGCATCGAGGCGAAGGTCGACAAACTCGTGTCGGTTCCGTTGACGACGCCGGTCTGGAAGGCGTTGTAGATTTCGTTCGAGGGCGGGCTGACGATGCTCGCACCCGCCGCTTCCCACATGCCGGCGAAGGTCGGACCCGCTGCGCGGAATTTGCGGCCCTTCATGTCATCCGGCTTCACGATGCAGCCGTCCTTCGAGGCGACGCCGCCGGCGAACCAGGCGTCGGACAGAACGATGACGCCGCGCTTCTCGATTTCGGCGCGGATGTCCTTCATGAATTGCGAATTATTGATACGCTTGGCGCGTTCCTGATTGCGGATCAGGCCGGGCATCAGCGTGGCGCTGAAGACCGGAGCCTTGCCGCTCGCATAGTCGAGCGGGAAAAGGGTGATATCGAGCTGGCCATTGGCGGTGGCGTTCCATTGATCGTTCGGCTTGAACAGCGATGCGCCCGGATAGACCTGAATTTCCAGACCGACATTGGCGTCCTTCGCCTCTTTCGCGACCATCTGCACCATGTCGTCGCGCACGTCGCCCTTGCCGCCCGGAAACTGGTGCGACGCCTTGAGCACGGTTTGCGCCTGCGCGCCGGCCGTGAAGGCAATGATTGCGGCCGTGGTGGCCAGAATCGTCGTCAGTCTGGACATGAGCGTTCCTCCGTATTTGTTATTTTGTAGACCTGCATTTCGGCGGCGATGAAACGGCACCTTTCAAGGAATGTCAAAAAGATAAGCCGCCGCTCGATGCGTCTTTAGTCGGCACTTTTGTGCGCCGCGATAGAAGCGCTGGACAAAGTCGGCATCCCGCGCCACAGAGGCCGCCTTCCTTCCGCCTCGCCCTCGGAGTGCAAACCCATGGCTGGACCGCTGTCCGGATTTCGCGTTCTCGAACTCGCGCGCGTCCTGGCCGGACCGTGGGCCGGACAAATCCTCGCCGATCTCGGCGCCGAGGTGATCAAGGTCGAGCGCACCGGCAACGGTGACGATACGCGCGCCTGGGGACCGCCCTTCGTCGAGGCAGCCGCGGGCGGCCATCTCGGCGGCGCCTATTATCATTCGACCAACCGCGGCAAGCGCTCGATCGCGCTCGATTTCGAGAGCGAGAAGGGTCGCCGCATCGTCACCAAGCTGGCGCAGCGCTCCGACATCCTGATCGAGAATTTCAAGGTCGGCGGACTTGCGAAATTCGGGCTCGATTACGAGGCGTTGTCGGCGGTCAATCCGCAACTCATTTACTGCTCGATCACTGGCTTTGGCCAGAGCGGGCCTTATTCGCATCGCGCCGGCTACGATCTCATCATTCAGGGCATGGGCGGCATCATGAGCCTCACCGGCGAAGCGGGTGGCGAGCCGATGCGCATGGGCGTCGCTTTCGCTGACGTCTTCACCGGCGTCTATTCCGCCGTTGCGATCCTCGCGGCGCTGGCGCAGCGCGAAAAAACCGGCCGCGGCTGCCATATCGACATGGCGCTGCTCGATACGCAGGTCAGCGTGCTCGCCAATCAGGCTCTCTTTTATCTTGTCTCCGGCCACGTACCGCCGCGGCTGGGCAACGCGCATGCGACCGTCGTGCCCTATCAGGTCTTTCCCGCCTCCGACGGTCATCTCATCATCGCCGTCGGCAATGACGGACAATTCGTGAAATTCTGCGACCTGCTCGGCGTGCCGCACCTCGCGACGGATGCGCGCTATCGCACGAACGGCGATCGCGTCGTCAATCGCGCAACGCTCATTCCAGCGCTGAGCGAATTGACGGTGCTGCGCACGCGCACCGATTTGCTCGCACAGCTCGAAAAAATCGGCGTGCCGGCCGGACCGATCAACGACCTCGCCGAAGTGTTTGCCGATCCGCAGGTAGTTGCGCGCGGCATGCGGATCGATCCGGCAAGCGCTCTCGCCAAGGGGGGCGCCATTCCCGGCGTGCGCTCGCCCTTCGTGATCGTTGGCCAGCCGCAGGCGGCGCCGACACCCTCACCCGATCTCGGCGAGCACACGCAGGCGATCCTGCGCGAGATCGGCGAAGCCTGAACGCGATCAGCCGCTGAACAGAAGATCGCGCGCCAGCTCGTTGAGGGGGCCGACCGCCTCGAGCGCCGTCTGCAGGCGCGCGCGGTCGCGCGCATCGAGCCGCTTGAGCGCGACCTTGTTGCTCGGCGGCCGGCCTTGATCCATGTCGTCGATCTGCTGCGCCAGAATGAGATCGAGGCAAATGTCCCGCGCCGCATCAAGGGCTTCGAGATCGGTCCGCGCACCGATGCCGAGTGTGCGAATGGCGGCGAGGCGCGCGGGGGTCGCGCGTTCGACGGCGTGATAGCGGATGGCGAGCAGCCGCGCGATCGTGACGATGCCGAACAGGCCGTGGCGCTTCAGATCGACCCGGCCATTCTCGCTTTTCACGCGCCCGAACCAGCCGAGTCCGCTGTCGAATTCGCCGGCTGCCTCTGCCAGCAATTTCACGAAGCCGACCTCGCCCTTGGCGCGATCGAAGCCGCGCCGCCAGAGCGTGTCGCTCAGGCGCATGTCGCCGTGCACACCGCGCAGATCGAAGAAGATGTCAACGGAGAGAAGATCCTGCGGCTGCGAGCGTTCGATCCAGCCGTCGACGCGCTCGTTCCAGGTCTCGATCGATCCGCGCCATTGCGGATTTTTCGCCATCACGCCGCCGGTGCAATAGGGCACGCCCGCCTCGTGCAAAGCGTCGGCCAGATACGTCCCGAGCGCGGCAAACCACCGATCGTTGACGCCGTCGGGCGGCCCTTCAGCAAAGACGATGGCATTGTCCTGATCCATCGCGAGAAGGCTCTCGCCTCGCCCCGCCGATCCCAGAACGCAAACGGCGTAGGGACAGGGCGGCCCGCCTCGCCCCTCGCCGGCCATGCGTTGCTCCGCGATCACCGCCGCCTGATGCGTGAGCGCACCCAGTTCGCGCGAGATCACCGCGGCGACGTTTCGCGCGGAAATGCCTTCACTCAGCAAGGCAGCCGCCACCTGCGGCAACCGCGACCACGCCGCGCCGAGGGCGTGCACATCCATGGCCTGATCGATTTCGTCCCCGAGCATGATCGCTTCAGCCGCGCGCAGGCGCAGGAGATCGCGCGCCGACAGCGCGCCGATCACACGGCCCGCATCGTCGACGACGCCGAGATGGCGCGTCTTCAGCCGGCTCATGCGCCCGATGGCGCGATAGATGAAGGCCTCCGCCGGAACGGCCGCAAGCGGCGTCGACATGAAGTGCGAAACCGGCTTCTCGAGCGCCGCCTCGCCCTGCTCGGCAAGACCGCGCAGGATGTCGCGTTCGGTGACGATACCGGTGTCGCCGGCCTGCAGGTCCGTCGCGTCGCGGTCGGATGGCCGCACGAACAGCGACGACACGCGCTCGCGCATCAGGCGCGCCAGCGCCTCACGCAGACTGCAGTTGGCGGACACGAATTGCGCCGGCACGCGCATGAGGTCGCGCACGCGGTGCCGATAAGGATAAGGATCGAAGCGGCGCAAGGTGCGTTCGGTATCCGCGCGGCTCGGCGCCTCCAGCGCTTCGACCCATCCGGCGCGATGCTGCTGATCGAGTACGTCAGTGAGCGCGCGGCAGGCGGCAATCGCCTCGGCGAGCGTGCGGATACCGCCGTCGCGCAGCTTGGGCACGAGCGCGTGAAAGATGCGCGCGGTCGTCATTGCATCGCCGAGCGCGGAATGACGTCCGGCCACCTCGACGCCGAGCCAGACGCAAAGGCTTTCGATCGTGTAGCTCGCAAGATCGGGTGACGCGACCTGCGCCAGCAGCCGCGTATCGAGCGTGCGGCGCGGCGCGAATGTCTGGCCTGCCCGCTCGCATTCCGTCTTCAGCACCGCAAGATCGAAGCCGAGCGTGTGGCCAATGATCACGTGGCTGCCGACGAAATCGGAAAAGGCGGGCCAGACCTGCGCGAATGACTGCGCGCCGGCGACCATCGCATCGTCGATGCCGTGAATCTCCGCCGCGCTTTTCGGAATCGGCACGCCGGGACGGACGCGGCTGTGAAATTGCGCCTGACCGATCCGTCCTCCTTCGAGACGAATGGCGGCGATGTCGACGATTCTCGCGTTGCGCGGATCGAGACCGGTTGTCTCGGTGTCCATCACCACCGCGTCGAGCGCGATCAGCGGCACGGCGTTCGTCACCGCGGTCATGGTCGAAAGCCCCCGAGCGTCTCCTCAGGCGGGAGCGGCAGTCCCGCTTCCGCGCAATTGGGCGACGAGCGCAACGGCGTCCATGCGCTTGATCAATTCGTCATGGATATTGCAAAGCGTCACCCGCAGGGAATTGTGCAAGGTCGGACGATCGGGCGCGCGCAGCTTTTCATGGATCGGCATCATGGCGAAATACTGATCCGCCAGCGGGCCGGGCACGTCCATGACGCGTTTTACCGCATGTGTGCCGACGCGATCGAGCCGGCCGGCAAGATCGCTGCGTGCGTCAAGCCAGGGATCCTTTCCGACCGACGGCGGCACGGGATAGCGATCGAAGATGCCAAGCACGAGGTCGATCAATTCATCGAGCACCGCCCGCCGGTCATTTGCTACGTGCGGGCGCAGTGCGCCTTCGACCACTTCGCCGACCATGGCGAGGCCGAGCGGAAAGGCGCGCCAGCGCGACTGTTCCACTGAGGCCTGAAAGCTCTCCTCGGCGAACAGCACCTTCGCGTAATGGCCCGCCCGCGCGCGCGAATATTCGTAGATGCCTTTTTGCACAAGAAATGCCGCCTGCTCGTCGATGAAATTGGCGAGCTGGGTCAGGTCCCGAATCGGCTGCGGCCGGCGAAAGAGCGTGTCGAACAGTCCCATTACCTGCGCTCGCGCGTGGACTTGCCGGTGGGTATCTCGCAGTTGCGAGATTTTGAGACCGAAAAACCTTGATTTTTCAATGTGGAATCCACCCTTCTTGGCCGAAAGTCTTATACGGGCCCGCCTTGCCGGAATGTTAGCCTTTTCCATTAGCCCCGACACGGTCGCAAGAACCGGCGGGGTGGCGGCACTGGGGGGATGCCGCGCCAGAAGGTCGGCACGTCCCCAACCGTTCAACCTTGGTCCGCAATTGAGGCGGACGTAAAGCGCTTGGGGAAGCAGATATGTCTCAAACCAAGGAAGAGGCTCACTGGCAGAAGACGACCAGGTTGATGCTCACGCATCTCGGGATCTGGTTCTTCTTCGGCTACGTCATCCACATGTTCGTCAAGCCCCTCAACACCATCATCATCCCGGTGTTGAAGTTCCCGCTCGGCTTCTACATGGCCGCGCAAGGTTCGCTGATCGTGTTCGTGGTCATGCTGTTCATGTTCGCGCGGCAGCAGGATGCGATCGACCGCGAATTCGGCTTCGCTGAAGACGAATAGGGGGGACGCACATGGCAACACAAACCGCAGGCGGTTCGGATTTCATCAAAAATCTCGGCCGCATGTACGGCACGTATACGGGCGGGTTCCTCGCCTTCATCGTGTTTCTGGCAATCCTCGAACAGGTCGGCGTGCCGAACAGAATTCTCGGCTATCTGTTCGTGTTCTTCACGCTCGCCGTGTATGCCGTCATTGGCATCATGACCCGCACCGCGCAGGTGTCGGAATATTATGTTGCCGGGCGCCGCGTGCCGGCCTTCTACAACGGCATGGCGACGGGTGCCGACTGGATGTCGGCGGCGTCGTTCGTCGGCATGGCAGGCACCCTCTTCCTGCTCGGCTATGACGGCCTGACCTGGGTGCTCGGCTGGACCGGCGGCTTCGTGCTGGTGTCGATCCTGATCGGCCCGTACCTGCGCAAGTTCGGCGCCTACACCGTCCCCGACTTCATGTCGTTCCGGTTCGGCGGCAACTTCGCCCGCTTCATCGCCGTGATCGTGCTGGTCTGCTGCTCGTTCACTTACGTCACGGCACAGATCTACGGCACGGGCATCATCGCGTCGCGATTCCTCGGCATGCCGTTCGAGATCGCCGTGTTCGTCGGTCTTGCCGGCATCCTGGTCTGTTCGATGCTCGGCGGTATGCGCGCTGTGACCTGGACGCAGATCGCCCAGTACATCGTGCTCATCATCGCCTATCTGACGCCGATCGTGATCCTGTCGACCAAGCACTACGGCATTCCGATTCCGGAACTGACCTATGGCCAGGCGATTGCGGAAATCACGGCGCGCGAGCAGCAGATGTTGTCGAGCGGTCTGGCGACCGCGGCGAGTCTCAAGCCGCACATCCAGCCGTTCATCAACTACTCGCCGCTGAACTTCTTCGCCATCATGTTCTGCATGATGGTGGGCACGGCGTCCCTGCCGCACATCCTGATGCGCTACTTCACGACACCGACGGTGCGTGAAGCGCGTCAGTCGGTGGCGTGGTCGCTGTTCTTCATCTTCCTGCTCTACTTCTCGGCGCCGGCCTATGCGGCGTTCTCGAAGCTCGAGGTGTACACCAACATCATCGGCCGGAACCTGTCGGAAATCCGTCCGTGGATGTTCACTTGGGGCGAACTCGGCCTGATCCAGGTCTGCGGCAAGAATGCCGCCAGCGTTCAGGCGATTGTCGATGCCTGTAAGACCATCGCCGGTCATCCCGGCGTCGTTCGTCTGCAGGACTTCGTGATCAACACGGACGTGATCGTGCTCTCCACGCCGGAGGTGGCCGGTCTGCCCTATGTGATCTCGGGTCTCGTGGCGGCCGGCGGTCTCGCCGCCGCGCTTTCCACGGCCGACGGACTCCTGCTCGCGATCGCGAATGCGCTCTCGCACGACGTCTACTACAAGATGCTCGATCCCAATGCGCCGACCGTACGTCGGCTCACGGTCGCCCGCATCCTGTTGCTCGTCGTCGCCGTGGGCGCCGCCTACACCGCGTCCACCAGGCCGGCGGACATCCTGGCCATGGTCGGCTGGGCGTTCTCGCTGGCGATGGCCGGAAACTTCCCGGCCCTCGTCATGGGCATCTGGTGGAAACGTACGACCGCGGCGGGCGCCGTGGCCGGCATGATCGCCGGCTTCGGCCTGTGCATCTTCTATCTCGTCTGCACCCGGTACTTCCCGGGCTACGGGGTGAAGTATTTCGGCATGAGCTCGCTCTACAACGCGGCAACCGGCGCTCCGCTCATCGCCGATATGGCGAAAGCCATGGCGGATCCGAATGCACTGGGCACGTGGGTCGCGGCATCGCATCCGCTGGCGAGCAAGGTCGGCTGGTTCGACCTCAACAACATCGCCTGCGGTCTGTTGGGCGTGCCGGTCGGCTTCCTGACGATCATCATCGTCAGTCTGCTGGGCAAGGAGCCGTCGCGGGAGATGCAGGCCTATGTGGACGAGATCCGCAAGCCGCGCGGCCGCACGATCATCGAGGAAAAGGTCTGACCGGTTCGCTCCGGTCACGATCGAAGCGGGGCCTACGGGCCCCGCTTTTTTTCACGGAGTGAAAGCGCTTGCTCCCTCTGCTCTGCCCCGCCATTGTGCCTTTGCGTTGGATGGATCGGCGATGAACCTCTCGGCCGCCAGCTATTGGTACTACCACGTCCCCAATTTCATTCTGGCTGCGCTGATGTACACGGTGCTCGGGCGCGTTCTGCTCGGCCTCGCCGTCGCGCCGGAATCGCAGAATTACATCTGGCGCTTTTTCTGCCGCGTCACCGATCCCGTCATCGCCGTCTTTTCCTGGGTGACGCCAAAGGCGTGCGTGCCCGTCATCGTCTGGCTGTTCACCGTCGTGTGGCTGTTCTGGCTGCGCGTCGCCTTTCACGTCACGCTGCTCGCGCTCGATCTGGCGCCGCGCACGGCCGGAGCCGCGCCATGAACCGCAACATCTATTTCATCGGCATCGCCTTTTTCGGCATGATCAACGGCCTGTTCAATCAGGTCGGCCTGATCTTCACGCTGATCTACGCGCAGTTCTTCGCCGGCCCCCTCTTCTTCGGCAGCACGTCGCTCACCCTGATTTTCGCCTCCCTGATGCTTTCAACCGGCACGATTATCCTCGCCGGAGTGCCCGCCGCCATCTATGAGCATGTCGTCGGCGCCAAGGAGGATTCGACCCAGGTGTCGCTGTGGATCTGGCTTGCCGGCACCGCGATCCTGACGCTGCCCGCGGTCGAAAACTTTCTGCAAACCAAACTCTGAACGGACCGGTCCGCGCGAAGGGAACCGGGCGTCGTGGCCGGCGTTGCTCCCGCCGGAAGCCTGCAACGTGCGCAATCTCTGGCATGGCATTTGCTAGATTTTGTTTTGCGTTGTCGGGGTTTTGTCTCTTTCAGGGAGACGGCCATGGAGCCTTTCAGCCGCTACGCGTTCTTTACCATCGCCCGCGATGCGAGTTTCGTCTGCCTGGCGGGAGCCACGCTGATGGTAGCGTTCAGCTTCGATCCCGCCTTGGCCCTCGATATCGGCGGGCACGTTGCACTTCTCTTCGCCGTTATTTTGCTCGGCCGCGCCCTTTATTTGAGCGAGGACCGCATCCTGCGCTCCGAGCCTTGGCGCGGGCTGGAGCCGGACGAGCGTCCGATCGGCGACAGCGGGGTCCGCTGGGCCTTCGATCAGATGGAAACGCTGCTGCTGCGCTTCGCGAAACTGGCAGCCGGTATCGCCGGCATGCTTTACGGCTCCTCGCTCGTCGCTTCCATCGTTTGAGGAGGCCGTCCCGGGCGGTGACAGGTCCGGCCCGTGTGATAGATTCGCACGAGGCAACGTCTTTCCGGGCGAGGGGCGGCAATGGAGCTGATGCGTCAAGTGGCCTATGAAACGGTCTTGCGCGCCTGCGGCTTCGGCTCTCTCGCCATCTTCTGCGTCATGATCGGCATGTCGTTCGATCCGCGCCTGTCGTTTCAGGCGGGCGGAACGCTGACGACGCTGATGGCGCTGATCCTGATCTACAAGTCGCGCGAGGCGCTGACCAAGGATTACCGCAAGACGGAGATGTGGCTTTATATCCCGAAGGATTTCCGCCCGCCCGAGGCCTATGCCCAATGGGCGAGCGCCACGGTCCTGCGCGACACCTATCTCACCTTTGCGCTGTGGACGTCGGTTGTCGCCATCGCAATGTGGGTGATGGCGCTGTTCTTCTCGTTCGTCCCGCTCACGCACGGCACCTGAGACGCCGCGCACGCACCCGCTTAATTCGGGCAGATATATCCTGAGCCGCTCGGATTCGGGAAACAGCCAACCGATTGCGGCAGGAGCATCTTCGGCAGCCACAGCACCACCTGCGGAAACAGGACAGTGAATGCGATGGTCAGAAAGAAGACGATGTAGAGAGGCAGAGACCGGACCAGCGCACGGTTGAACGGCACGCCGACAAATTTCGATGCAATCAACAACGATAACCCGTAGGGCGGAGTAATCAGGCCGAACACCAGCGTCGTGATGATGACGACGCCCATGTGGACGGGATTGATATTGCCGACCTCGGTGAGTTTATTGATGATCGGCATGAAGATGATGATTGCCGGGACCGCGTCGATGAAATCACCGACGACAATAAACAAAAGCACCAGCAGGAACATGATCATCGCCGGATCGGTGCCTGCATAGGCCGAGATGTAATCGGCGACGGTGTCGGGGCCGCGCAGATAAGCAAGCATCCAGCCAAAGGCCGAGGCGCCGGCGACTGCCGCAAGCGGCAACGAATAAAGAAGCCCCGTATACATGAAGTCGATGGGGAGTTCCTTGATGTGACGGGGCCGCACCAGCGGGATCAGCACGAAGATGATATAGGCCGCCGCGACCATGCCGGCCTCGGTCGGCGTGAACCAGCCGGTGAGAATGCCGCCCATGATGATGACCGGAATCACCATCGGCAGCGCCGAGCCGCGTGCGGCGACAAACACATCGATCAGTTTGGCGCGCTGCTTCATGCGGCCGGTCGGGCCGAAGAAATAGCTGTAGACCATCAGGCCGATGCCGATCAGCACGCCGGGCACGACGCCGGCGAGAAACAGCCCGCCGATCGAGACGTTGCCGGTCGCGCCATAGACCACCGCCATGATCGAGGGCGGGATCAGGTTCGCCATGGTCGACGCCGATGCGATCAAGGCCGCGGTGAAGGCGCGATCGTATCCTTCCTTGTCCATTTCCGGCGCGATCGTGCGACTCAGCACCGCCACGTCCGCCGCGGACGAGCCGGAAATTCCGGCAAAGAACATCGAGAACAGCGTCACCACCTGGGCGAGGCCACCGCGCAGATGTCCGACAAGAACCTGCGCGAGCCGGATCATGCGATTGGTGACGTCGGCCGACGTCATCAATTCGCCGACCAGCAGAAAGAACGGGATCGCCAGCAGCGCCTCGGCATCGATGCCGTGAAAGAGCTGGCCGACCATCGACTGGAAGCTGACAGGCGTGAATAGCGTTGCGAACAGCACGCCCGCGATGAGCGCGAACGCCACCGGCACGCCGGTATAGCCCAGCACGAGAAAGACGAGCGCCATCGTGCAGAGGATCGCCGTCGAGCTCATTCGGTCGGCTCCGCTATCAATTCGTGATCCTCGGGGCCTTCGAAGCCATGATTATAGCCGTTGACCATCTGCTCGATGCTGAAGATCGCAATCAGCAGGCCGGACAACGGCACGCTTGCGGTGTAATAGGTCAACGGAATGAGTGACGGCATGCGGAAGCTGCCGAGATCAAGAAGCGCGTTCTTGATGCCGAACCACACCATGCACACCGCCACCACGAGCACGACAAAGCGTGTGAAAAGCTCCATCCCGGTCCGGGCCGAGCCGGTCATCTGCTTGGTGATTTCAGCGAGGTAAATGTGATCGTTGCGGCGGGTTGCGGCCGCCATGCCGACAAACACGCCCCAGGCGAAAAATCCGGTTGTAACCTCTTGCAGCCAGAGCCACGGCGCGCCGATTTCGCGCGTGACAACGTCGAGCAATACGCTCGCGCAGAAGCCGCCCATGCAGACGCCGCACAGGACCATCAGCGCTGCTTCCAGAGCATCGAGCGCCGGCCACTTCAGGTGACGGTAGCGCTGAATCACCAAAGCGCGATTGATCGCGAACGTCTCGGCGTAGCTTTTCCCAGCCACGTCTTCCCCCCAAGGACAATGGGACGGCAGCGCTGTAGCGCTGCCGTCCGGATCGTCGCGTTCGTTATTTCACGTCGCGCACAAGCTTGAGGATCTTCTCGGCATGCGGGCCGAGTTCCTTCGCAAGCTGGTCCTGGATCGGCTCCGCTGCCTTGATGAAGCCGGACTTGTCGACCTTTTCAACGACCTTCACGCCCATCGTCTTGAGCTTGGCGGCCGAGTCGGATTCAAGCTTGAGGCCGAGCGCGGGCTCCTTCTTCGATACTTCGTCGGCGGCCGTCTGCACCCACTGCTTTTCCTGATCGGTCAGGCTGTTCCAGGTCTTGTCCGAAACCCAGATGCAGTTGTTGTTGGCTTCGTGCTCGGTCATCGAGAGGACCGGAGCCACTTCGTAATGCTTGTTGGCCATGTAAACGTTGACGCCGTTCTCGGCGATGTTCACGACGCCTGTCTGCAAGGACGTATAGACCTCGCCGAACGGCATGTGCACCGTCTGCGCCCCGTAGGCCGGGAAGTGCGTGTCTTCCGTCTTGGTCGCCTGCACGCGGACCTTCTGGCCCTTCACGTCATCGAGCTTCGTGATCTCTTTCTTGCTGTACATGCTGCGCAGGCCCATCGTGAGCAGGCCGATCACCTGCGCGCCCTGCACCGAATCCTTGATCATGTCGCGGAACGCCTTCGACACGCCCGGATCGGCCAGCGTCTTGGCGAGATGGTTCTGGTCGCGGAACAGATAGTGCAGCGAGAACACGCCGGCCTGCGGCGCGACGCTCGAGGCATTCGCCGTCGAGGTGATGATGAAATCGATGTCGCCCGCCCGCAGCTTCTGCAGCATCTGCGGTTCCTGACCGAGCTGCGCGCCGGGGAACTGATTGATGCTCATCTTGCCGCCGCTCAATTCCTTGAGCTTGGCGTCGAAGATGTCGCCGGCGATGCCGTAGGCGGTCGTCTTGGGCTGGTCGTAGCCAAAGCTGAAAACGCGCTGCGCCTGCGCGCCCGTGGACAGTCCAAGCGCAAACGCAAAAGTCGCCGCGATCGCGGCAATGTGCCTGATCTTCATTAGATCCTCCCTTGGTGGCAGTCCTTGTCGGATTCTTATTGTGACTATTATGAACCACAGGGCTTTTTGTATTACAAGCACTTCCGACGTGCCGCCGACCGGGGGACGTCCGCCATTGATCCTATTGAGGGTTGCCCATGCCCGTTGTCGCCGATCTCGACACGCCCGCCGTCACCATCGATCTCGACATCGTGCAGGCCAATATCCGCCGCGCACAGGAGCGGCTCGATGCGCTCGGCGTCGCCAACCGGCCCCACATCAAAACACATAAGATTCCGGCGCTTGCGAAGATGCAGATGGATGCCGGCGCGATCGGAATCACCTGCCAGAAGCTCGGAGAGGCCGAGGTCTTTGCCGATGCCGGGGTCGCGGACGATATCCTCCTGACCTACAACGTGATCGGCGGCGCCAAGGGCGACCGTCTTGCCGCCCTCGTCCGGCGCCTGAAGCGCATGGCGGTCGTGCTCGACAATGAAACGGTGGCGCGTGATCTCTCCGCCGCCGCCGTCCGCAACGGCGTCGATATCCGCTTCCTCGTCGAATGTGACACCGGCGGCAACCGCAACGGGGTGCAGAGCCCGCAGGCCGCACTC
Source organism: uncultured Hyphomicrobiales bacterium (assembly GCA_964604745.1). Taxonomy (GTDB): domain Bacteria; phylum Pseudomonadota; class Alphaproteobacteria; order Rhizobiales; family Xanthobacteraceae; genus Pseudorhodoplanes. The sequence continues at coordinate 44,409 of CAZSAW010000080.1, read as the reverse complement.
GATCTCGCCAAGGCAGCGATGAAGATGCCGGGGATGCAGTTCGAAGGGCTGATGACCTATCCGCTGACGGTGCCGACGACGCGGCAATTCTTCGAACGCACCCTGCAATTGTTCGGCGGCGCGGGCATCCCGGTGCCGGTCGTCTCCGGCGGCGGAACGCCCGCTTTCAATCTGGTCGAGCAGGTGCCGATGCTGACCGAGCATCGCCTGGGGACATACATTTTCAACGACCTGATGCAGGTCAATCGCGGCGCGGCGACGCTCGACGATTGCGCCATGACCGTGCGCACGACCGTCGTCAGCCGGCCAACCGAGGACCGCGCGGTGTTCGACGCCGGTTCAAAGGTGCTGACGCACGAACAATACGAACTGAAGAATTTTGGCCGCGCGGTGGAGTATCCGGATGCGATCGTCACCGGGCTGTCGGAGGAGCACGGCGTGCTCGATCTGTCGCAATGCCGGACGAAGCCGAAAGTTGGCGAGGTCCTGAACGTCATTCCGAACCATTGCTGCGTCGTCACCAACATGGTCGACGAAATCTACGGCCATCGCGCGGGAACGATCGAAGCGGTCTATCCTGTCGCCGCCCGCGGCAAGGTGCGCTGACATTCGTTTTCCTGGGCAACGCAAAATGGCCGGGACGAGCCCGGCCATGATGCAGTCGCGCGGTGGCGTTATCGTACCGGGGCCTGCGGTTTCGGCGCGGGCCGCGGTGCCGGGCGCGCCGGCGATGCCGACACGGGAATGAGGCTCTGGATCGTCGGAAACTTGGCCAGCACGGCGGGGTCGACCTTGCTCAGCTCGCTGTTGGGCAGACGCGTCCACACTTCATCCATGCCGAACAGCGGAATGCCGAGGAAGCCGCGCACCGTCAGCGTATTGCCGTCGGGACTCAGCGTCATCACCGCGTTGTAGATCTTGCCGTCGCGCGGATCGAGGATGTTGCCGTTTTCGTATTTGAGTCCGTTGCGCTGCATGCCGCGGACGAATGTCAGACCGAGCATCGGCTGATTGCGCCGGTCGTCGGTGCAGCGGCTGCAGACCGGATTGGTATTCTCGCCCGGACGGAAAAACATCTTGGCGAACGCGCCTTCGTAGACGCCGCCCTGATCGACGAAAAGAAACCAGCCGACCGGCTTGCCGTCTTCGACCTTCTGCCACAGGCCGGTGACGGTCGGGGTCTGCGCCGCGGCGGGAACCATTCCGGCAGCGAGCGCGCTCAACGCGACAAAAATCAATGATGCGAGATGCGTCTTCAAGGCGAACATCCTCCCTGTCCGGGACAGATAATCATACCAGCGCGCGCGAGCTAGCCCCACAATGTGGCCTTTCTGTTGACACCGCGGTCTCCGCGAAAATGCACGCAGCCCATAGGAGTTCCGCCGGCGCAGGGCGCTTTCTGACTTAACCAAGTCCCTCTTGCCCTCTGAGAATCAATTCATTTCAGCGGAAGAAACCGATACCTTCGGGCGGGGGTTCAAGGAAACTTTCCCGAGCGGAAGGGCACGCGTGCGACCGGCGGCGGCCCGGCATTGGAGTTGTTTGCAGGCATGTCCGGAGCGAGCCTCGCCCTCAGCAATCTGCGCGCGATGACGATCGTGATCGTGCTCGCGTTCCACGCGATGCTGCCTTATCTCGCCTTCCTGCCGCCGGGCCCCTACCCCTTCGATGCGCCGCCTTACGAATGGCAGGCCTTCGCGCTCGTCGACAACAGCCGCTTCGCACCGTTCGACATTTTCTGTGCCTGGCAGGACGTGTGCCTGATGTCGATCTTCTTCTTCCTGTCCGGCCTGTTTGTATGGCCAAGCCTCAAGCGCAAGGGCAGCGGACAGTTTCTCGCCGACCGCCTCTGGCGCATCGGCGTTCCGTTCGTGCTCGCGATCGCGCTGCTGATGCCGGTTGCTTATTATCCGAGCTACGCCGTCACCGCCGCCGATCCGAGCGTTGCCGGCTACTGGCAACATCTCCTCGCGCTGCCATTCTGGCCGTGCGGACCGCAATGGTTTCTGTGGCAGCTTCTCGCGCTGAACATCGTCGCTGCCGCCGTCTATCGCCTGATGCCGCAGACGGGCGACCATTTGACGCGGCTGGCATCGTCGGCGCGCACACATCCGGCCGGTTTTTTCATCGCGTTGCTGACCGCCTCGGCCGTCGCCTACGTGCCCCTCGTGCTGGTTGTCGATCCCTGGTCATGGTCGCTGACGACGGCCTTCGGATTCCAGCTGAGCCGGCCACTGCATTATCTTGTCTATTTCTTTGCCGGGATTGCCGTGGGCGCGCACGGTCTCGACCGCGGACTGCTTGCAAGCGACGGCACGCTGGCGCGGCGCTGGAAAATCTGGCTCGCGGCGGCGGGCGCCGCCTTTGTGCTCTGGCTCGGGGCGACGAGCTTGATCATCGACAATTGGGATGCCTCACCGCTCGGATTCAAGCTCGCCGCCGCCGCTGCGTTCGTCATTGCCTGCGCGACCGGCTGCTTCGCCGTCCTCGCGGTCTTCGTCCGCTTCGGCCGCAAGCGCGTGCCTGTGTTCGACAGCCTGTCGGAAAAGGCCTATGGCCTCTATCTCGTGCATTATGTATTCGTCGTATGGCTGCAATACGCCTTGTTCGGCCGGGAGATATTTGCCGTGATCAAGGTCGCTATCGTGTTCTGCCTGACTCTGCTCCTGAGCTGGGCCACCATCACGGCCATGCGCGGTATTCCCTTCGGCGCGCGGCTGATCGGCGAAAAGAGTTAGCCGCAGAACCGCGCAGGTCGAGAGAGCAGCCATGTCCCTGGCCTTCAAGCTGGCGTCTCGAAACCTGTTTCACGACCGGCTGCGTTTCATCGCTACCGTCATCGGCATCGTTTTTTCCATCGTGCTCGTGATGGTGCAGATGGGGCTCTATCTCGGCTTCGGCCGCATGGTCACGACCATGATCGATCATGCCTCGGCCGACCTGTGGGTCATGCCGCGCGGGACGAAGTGCTTCGAGGATCCGTCCCTGCTCGACGAACGCAAGCGCTTTCGCGCGCTCGCCATCAAGGGCGTGACCGAAGCCTCACCGCTCGTCATCGGTTTTGCCGACTGGCGCATGCCGAGCGGCACGACGACACCCGTCTTTGTCGTCGGCTCCGATCTCAAGGCTGGCGCGTTGCGGCCGTGGAATCTCGTCGATGGCCGGATCGAGGCGCTGTCGGTGCCGAGCGCGGTGGCGGTCGATCAATCCTATTTCGAACGCCTCGGTATTTCCGGCCTCGGCGCCAATGCCGAAATCCGCTCCCAGAAGGTGCGCGTGGCGGCGGTGACGAGCGGCATCCGCTCCTTCACCACCACGCCATACGTCTTTATGTCGCTCGAACGAGCACGCGCCTATACCGGTGTGTCCTCGGGCAAGGCCACCTATTTCCTCGTTCGCCTCGCGCCCAATGTCGACGTCGAGACGGCGCGGCAGCAAATCCTCTCCAACATCTCCGACGTCGAAGTGCTGACGCCGGCGGAATTCAGCGACCGCAGTCGCTCCTTCTGGCTGTTCGATACCGGCGCCGGCGCCGCGCTGTTTGCCGGCGCTCTGCTCGGCGTCATCGTCGGCACCGTGATCGTCGCGCAGACGCTCTATTCCAGCACGAAGGATCACATCAACGAATTCGCCACCCTGCGCGCCATCGGCTCCTCGGCGCGCTACATCCATAACGTGATCGTATGGCAGGCGCTGCTCAGCGCCGTGATCGGATTCAGCATCGCCGCCGGCATCGGTGCGCTGATCGTCGAAGCGACCGCATCGAGCGCATTGCCGATCGTCATTACGCCCGAACTGGCGGTCGGATTGTTCGGACTCACCGTCGTCATGTGCGTCGTCTCCGCCATCGCCGCGATCGTAAAAGTGACGCGCATCGACCCCGCCATGGTGTTCACCCGATGAGCGTCCTGCTCGCAGCGGACGGCGTGACGAAGGTGCTCGGCAGCGGCGCGGGCGAGGTTCAGGCATTGAAGAGCGTGAGCCTCGCATTGCGCGGCGGCGAATTGACGCTGCTGATGGGGCCGTCGGGCAGCGGCAAAACCACGCTTCTTTCCATTCTCGGATGCATGCTGACGCCGACCGAGGGCAGCGTGCACGTGGGCGGGCATTCGACCGAAGGCAAAGGGCCGGAAGAGCTCGCCGTGCTTCGGCGCAATCACATCGGCTTCGTCTTCCAGTCGTATCATCTGTTTCCGACCCTGAATGCAACGGACAATGTTCGCCTCGCGCTCGATGTGCGTGGCGAGCCGCGCCGCGTCGCGATCGAAAAGGCCAAGCGGGCGCTGGAGCGCGTGGGGCTCGCGCACAAGACGCGCTCCTACCCGCGCGAATTGAGCGGCGGCGAGCAGCAGCGCGTCGCCATCGCGCGCGCAATAGCCGGCGACGCGCCCGCGATCCTCGCCGACGAGCCAAGTGCCGCCCTCGACAGCGAGAACGGCCAGGCGGTGATGACGATCCTGTCGCAGATCGCTGACGATCCGGCGCGCGGCGTCCTCGTGGTAACGCACGATCCGCGTCTCTTGCCGTTCGCCGACCGTATTGTCCATATTGAAGACGGCCGCATCGTGAGCGAGGAGCGCCCCGGCGCGAAACCGCAGCGATCCGCCCGCCGATGAGACAGATGATGACCCTCACGAAGTTCCGAGCTGCCGCGCTGTTCGTTGCCGGCGTGATCGTGCTGGCGGTGGCCATCGCCGCCGATGCGCCGCGCATATTCTCGCGCCAGCAAGTGGCGGACGCGGCGCAGGACGCGCGCAAGGACAAGGTCTGGCAGGCGGTCGCTCCGGGCCGCGTCGAGCCGCGCACTGGCGAAGTGCGTATCCATGCCTCCATGCTGGCGCCGATCGGCGAGGTGCTGGTGAAGGCCAACGACCAGGTCGTTGCCGGCGAACCGCTTGTTCGCCTCGTGGACAAGGAATTGCAGGCTCGCCTTGCTTCGGCCGAAACGCAGGTGGCGCTGCGCCAGCGCGCGCGCAACGACCAGTCGGCGTCCGGCAAGGCGTCGGAACGGCGCAAGGCCGAAGATGCCGTCTACGAGGCCGAGAAGACCTTCGCCGAAGCGCGGTCAGCCTTCGACGATGCCGCCATCGCGCGGCGCAACGGAACAGGAAAATCCGCCGCATTCGACTCCACGCGGAACGCCATGGTTCGCGCGGCCGATCGCGTCATCCAGCGCAAGGCCGATTACGAACGGATCGAGGCGGACGCGCCGCTGCCGACGGTGACGGAAGGACAGCTCAGCATCGCACGCGCCGACCTGCAGGTGATCCGCGCCTCGATCGACAAGCTCACGATCCGCGCACCAATGTCTGGAAGCATTCTTCAGGTCAATGCGAGGACCGGTGAACTGGCCGCGCCGTCATCGCCGCAGCCTCTTCTGACCATCGGCGATCTGTCGGGCCTGCGCGTGCGCGCGGAAGTGGACGAGCGCGATTTCGGCGAAATCCGCTTGGGACAACAAGTTACCGTGCGCAGCTCGGCCTTTCCCGACCGCGACTTCGCCGGTAAGGTGTCGTTCATCGCACCGATCGTGCAGGCCGGCAGCGCGACCTCGCGCGGGCCCGGCAACATGGCCGATGTCGATGTTGCCGAAGTCCTGATCGATCTTGGCAATGCCGAGCCGCTTGCGGTGGGCATGAAGGTCGACGTCTATTTCCGGCGCGACGCGGTGTCGGCGCAATAAGCGCGGTTTCGCCCAGCGCTCATTCACCTAACTCGAGCGCCGTCTGCACATCGCGGACGCCGAGCGTTTCATATCCGATCACGGTGACGGCGGGCGCCAGCGTCAGCATCGCAAGGCAAAGCGTCAGACTGGCGCCTATCCACGCCAGGCCGACGGCTGCGACGAGAACCGCGGCCGAAGCGGCGAGCAGGAATGCGTGCAGCGCGTCGAATTTGCGCATCAGCGCATAATAAAGAATGTAGATCCCGGTGATGAAGGCGCCGACCGGCGCCGTGGCGGCGATGATAGTGGCGACTTCGCCGATCTTCGCCTTGTGCTCGATGAAATAGCCGACGACATGCAATCCCGCGCCGGTGGCCGCGATCGAGGCAAAGAGCGGGATATGCAGATAGCCCCAGAAAAATGAGCGGTTGCGATGCCGGTGCAGCACAGGCCCGGCCGGGATGATGAAATACATCCACCACATGCCGAAGGTGAGCCCGACTCCGGCCGCACACATCATGATCGCTTCCGCGCTCCAGCCGTGGTCCTCGACGATGGCGGAGACCGACGCCACTGTTCCGATAATGCCTTCGCCCAGTGCAATGATCGCGAGCAGGCTGTGCCGCTCGGCAATATGATGGGCATGCCACGGCGTCCCGCCCTCACCGATCCATTTTTCCGCAATGACCGGTCCGGACAGCTCGATCATATAAAGGAGAATCCCGCAGACGATCGCCACCGGCCATTTCGGTTCGGCGAGCGCCGACGCGATCCAGCCGATCTGCGCGATGAAAATGGTGACGGCATAGGTCAGGCAGGTCCTGCGGCGTGCCGGGTCCTGCCGCGCGGCGCGCAGCCAGAGAAAGAGCATGGCAAGCCGCATGATCACGTAACCGAGGACGATGACGCCGTTGTCGAGATGGTCGCCGTGATCGATCGATGCGAACGCTCGCGGAATGCCGAGCGACAGCACGATGACGCCAATCATCGGCACGAATGTCGCGATCCGGTAAACCCAATCGTCCGTGTCATAGGCGGATGAGAACCAGGAATAGTTCACCCACGCCCAGCACACGCCGAACATGGCAAAGCCGAACGCGGCCAGGCCGCTCCCGGCGTGGCCGTCGGCAATCGCATGCGCAAATTGCGATGCAGCCGAGCCGAAGCCGATAACGAACGTTAGGTCGAACAGGAGTTCGAGCGGCGTCGCCGCGCGATGCGCCTCCTCGGGATCGCGCCCCGTCATGGGGATGAGGCGGTGCGCAACGGCTGAGAGATGGGAGTGAGAACTGGTCATTCAGGAGCCCGGCAAAGGAGGACGCGCAACCTACTCCGCCGTTCACCGGACCACATCACGGCGCATCATTATATCTATATCTTTCCCGCGCGGCGTTTACCCGCGCGGTTCAGACGTCCTCCTCCGCCAAGTATCGAGATCGTTTCACCTGAGTATTAGTTTGTATTAGATTCATATAATACTTCACATGCGTACGCGCTTGCGCGTACGTACACACGAAATGAAGTATTAATGGCCATAATCTACTGACGTTCGGCGGGAGCACGACGTTTCAGTCGGGCATCGTTGAGGGGCGTCCCCTGCATGGCCGCGGATCAATTCGCCGAACGCCTCGCTCATGTGCGCGCGCGCTTCGCGGCGAAGCTGCGCGATCGCATCGCCGCGCTCGATGCTTCGCTCCCGAGTCTGTCGGGCCATGATGCCACGGCTCTCGACACGCTCGCGATCGTTCATCGCAGCATTCATGACCTCTGCGGCATCGGACCGACCATCGGATTTGCAGCGACCGGACAGGCCGCGCGCCAGGTCGAGCAAATTCTCCTGAAGCCGCTTCGCGCCGGGCGGGCGCTCACCGACGACGAAACAAGCAGCCTGCGCAGCGGCATCGCAGTCCTGCGCGAGGCCGCGACCGCCGACCTTACAGCCAACGATATGAGTCCGGAGTGACGCGATGATGGATACGCGCCTGTTCGCCGCCGCGGCGATTGCATGGACCTGCATGGGCGGCGGCGCCACCGCGCAATCCCCTCGCGTTGCAGATCGCCTGAGCGAAACGCTGACGACGACCGTGACGCTCGCCGATATCGGCCTCGCCAGCGGATTTCGCCTCGCCAATCTCGGCGGGCGGCAGGAATTGTTCGTGCCGCTACCGCAGGGCGTCGGCGCCACGGCGCGCGAGCTTGTACTTTCGCTCGATGATGTCAGCGCACACGAGGCGCGCCGCAGTCTCGAAGTCCTGGTCAATGATCGCAGCGCGGGCGCCATCGCGCTGGACGGGCGCGCGGCCGCGCGCGTCGTGCGCGTGCCGCTTGCAAATACCACGACGCGCGACGGCTTCCTGAAGCTGACCTTTCTCTATTCCGGCGCCGCCACACAGGATCGCTGCGTTGACGTCCGTTATGTCGGCGATAGCATCACCGTGCGGCCGGAATCCGCCGTCGAGATCGACATTCCGGCGGCGGCTTCCTTCGATATTGCAAGTCTCGCCGCGTTGATGCCGCGCGATATCGCGATCGCGCTGCCGCAGCGAAGGCTCACCCCCTCCGAGCTTGCCGCCGCACTGACGATCGCGCGCGCCCTGCGTTCGTCCGGCCGGCGCGTCGCCTTCGCCGAAAACATCAGGCCCGAAATCCCGCGCCGTGGCGAGATACGACGCTGGAGCCGCGGACTGATCCTCGTCGGCTCTTTCAATGATTATTCCGGCCTCATCGATTCCCCGATCGCCGTCGTCGCCGGCGCCGTGCCGTCCTTCGGCAGCATCAATGTCGTGCGCAGTGGCGGGCAGCCCGCGCTCCTTGTCTCGGAAAGCGATTCAGCGCGTGCCGCGCGATTGTTCGCAAGCCCGGCGCTCGCGGCAACGCGCGGCAGTGGCGGCGCTCTCGTCGGCAACGTGACGCCGACCGCGCTGCCGGACGATCACGTCACGCTGACCGACCTTGGCGTCGCCCCGGCGCAGGCGGATGTGTTCGGCCGCGCCGAACTTCCCTTTTCCATCGCCACGCGCGCCCTGCCGCCGGGCACACGCATGGCGCGCCTCGTGCTCGATCTCATGGTGGCGCCCGACGGCGCGGGAGAAAATGCCGTCGTCACGGCCTTCGTGAACGAACGCCTGCTCGGCAGCAGGGTCGCGGCGGTCGGCGAGCCGACGCGGCTCGATCTCGAATTGCCGGACGGCCTGGTCGGCGCCATGGCCAATGTGCGCGTTGTCGTCCAGCGGCGCAGTGCCCAGGGCGATTGCCGGTTTGAGCCGCAGGGCTATCCGGCGCAGATCCTGGGCTCGAGTGCCGTCGTGCTCGAACCGGCCGCGAAGCCGGCGCGCGACTTTTCCGATCTGGCGGCGCAATGGGCGCGCGGCGTCGAGATCGTGGCGCCGATGACGGCCGCCGACCGGCCGGCTTCGGTGCTTGGCTTTCTCGCCCCGGCGCTGGCAGCGCTGTCTTCCGACAGCACGCCGGTCAGCGTGAAGCTGGTCGACCCCGCGGCGATTCCCGCGGTGGAAAGAGGTTTCATCGCCATCAGCGATCAACCGCCGGCCGGAAGCGAACCGCGCGTGCGTTTCGATCGCGGCCGCGTTGCCGTCGCCGATCGCGCGGGACGGACCGTGCTCGAACTTGCGGGTTTGCAGTCCGGCGCCGTCGCACAGATCGTGCAGGCCGGCGAACAGAGCGGCCTCTGGATCAAGCCGCTCGCGGCCGACAAGTCCCTGCCCTCGCCGCGCGAACTGCGGCTCGACCGCGGCGACGTCGCCTTCCTCGACAATGCCGGGCTCGCGCTAGCCATGTCGAGCGAGCGTGATCAGCTCGTGCGCATCGCCTATCCCGACCAGGTGTCGTGGCTGTCGCTCGCCGAGCGCTATCGCTCATGGATGATGGGCGGCCTGTGGCTGTTCGCGACGCTTGCCTTCCTCTTCGCCTTGCAGCGCATGAGCCGCCGCAAGAGCGCGCGAGGCGGCTAGGCGTGCAGGCTCTCACGCCCTCCGATCGCGCGTTCGGCGATTTGCTGGTCGACCGGCGCATTCTGACGCTGCCGCAACTCGACGAGGCGGTGGCGCTGGCCGAGAAATGGCATGTGCGGCTGAGCGACGCCGTGCTCGCGCGCAACTGGATCGAGCCGCCGATACTCTATCGCGCCATTGCCGCGCATTTCGATCTGGCCTTCGTCGATCTCGTCGCGCACGCGCCCGACCGCGTCTTGCTCCGCGCCGAGGACATCGACGCCTACATCCGCCACCTCGCCATCCCGTGGATGCAGCGAGACGGCCGTCTCGTGATCGCAACCGCCGAGCCGGGCGCCGAGACCGTCCTCTTTGCGCGCGAGCGCTGGGGGAGCGCGATCGACTTCGCCGTCACCTCCAAGTTCGACATCTCCTGGGCGCTGCAGACCGCTTTTGCCGAGCATTTCTCCGACCGTGCCGTCTACGAGCTGGCCGAACAGGACCCTGCCATGTCGGCACAGCGCGTGTTCACGCCCGCGCAGGTCGTTGCCGGCTACGGCTCGCTCACCGCCCTTCTCGCCGGTCTCGCCGCTGCGCCGATCCCGACCCTGATCGCGCTCAATGTGATGATGAGTGTCTTCTATCTCGGCAATTTCATCTTCAAGGGGATGCTGGTCGCGGCCGGCGGTGGGCGCTCGGTCGAGCGCGATCATACGATCGACGTCGCGGCGCGCGCGCTCACCGAGGACGAATTGCCCATCTACACGGTGCTCGTGCCGATGTTCCGCGAGCCGGAAGTGCTGCCGATCCTGGCGCAGGCTTTGCGCGATCTCGACTATCCGCTTGGCAAGCTCGACATCAAGCTCGTGCTTGAGGCGAGCGACCACGAGACGATCGAGGTCGCACGCACACTCGGCCTCGAAGGCGTGTTCGAGGTGATCCGCGTGCCGCCCTCGCAACCGCAGACGAAGCCGAAGGCTTGCAACTACGCGCTGCGCTTCGCGCGCGGCGACTATCTCGTCGTCTATGACGCCGAGGACAAGCCCGAACCGGACCAGTTGCGCAAGGTGGTGGCGACGTTCCGCAATTCGCCGCCCGACGTCGCCTGTCTGCAATGCCGGCTCAATTACTACAACGCGAGCGAGAACTGGCTGTCGCGTATGTTCACGCTCGATTATTCGCTGTGGTTCGATCAGATCCTGCCTGGCCTCGAGCGGCTCAACATCCCGATCCCGCTCGGCGGCACGTCGAACCATTTCAAGATCGATGTGCTGCGCGAGCTGCACGCCTGGGATCCCTTCAATGTCACCGAGGATGCCGATCTCGGCATCCGTCTCAGCCAGAAGGGCTATCGCGTCGGCATCGTCGATTCGACGACCTATGAGGAAGCGAGCTGTCACGTGCCCAACTGGGTCCGCCAGCGCTCGCGCTGGATCAAGGGTTATCTGCAGACCCTGCTCGTGCACACCCGGCGCCCGCTGCATCTGATCCGCAGCGTCGGTCCGCTCGGCTTTCTTGGTTTCGTTTTCTTCATCGGCGGCACCGTCATCGCTGGTCTTCTGAACCCGCTGTTCTGGGCGCTCTATGTCTTCTGGTTGTTGCGCGCCGAAAGCGGCTTCGACGTGGTGTTTCCGCAATTCCTCCTCTTTATCAGCTTGCTTAACCTGCTCGCCGGCAACGGCGCCTTCATGTACCTCTCGATGCTCGCGCCGATCCGGCGCGGCTGGCTCGATCTCATTCCCTACAGCCTCACCGCCATCGGCTATTGGGCGCTCGTGTCGGTCGCAGCCTACAAGGCGCTGTGGCAATTGCTACGCAATCCCTTCTATTGGGAGAAGACGCAGCACGGCGTCTCCAGACACGTCGCGCGCGAACTTGAGCTGGCGCGGAGCGCCGCGCCATGACACGTCTCGCCGCCGCCATTCCGTTGTCGCTTTCGGTCTTCCTTCTCGCGTTGGCCTTCGTCGCAGCGATGCTCGGTGCCGGCCTCCTCTCCGATGACGGCGTGCGCCTGTGGGCCGGGACGATCACGGCAAGCGACGGCGGCGCCTCGATCGGCCGGATCGTCGCGTCCTATCCCTCGGCGCCTTTTCTCGCCTCATCGCTGATGCAATTCCTGACGCCGGAGGGCACGCCGGCGCCGTCGCTGCTCGCCACGGCGCTGATCGGGCTTCTCGGCGGCGTCTGGTATCTGGAATTGCGCGCAAGCGGATTGTCCTTTCCGGTCGCGGCATTGGCGACGCTGCTGCTTGCTCTGCATCCGGCCATGCTGCGCGCGGGCCTTGCCGGCGCTGCCGAGATGTTTCTCGCGGCCTTTCTCTTTCTTCTCGGCAGCGCGCTCTACGATCTGCGCGCCCGCGCCGCGGCGCCGGAGGTGATGGCGGTCAGTTTCGCGCTGCTCGGCGTCGCCTTCTCGCACCCGCTCGGAGTCGCTCTCGCGCTGAGCCCGTTCCTGATCTTCGCCGTGCCGCCGAGCGTGATCGCCAATTCCGCCATCAATGTCGCGCTCGTTCTCGTCTTTCCGACGCTGTTCTGCATCGGCGCATTCACCTATGTCTCCTGGGTCTTTCCCGGCAGCGGCTGGAGCGTTTTCGCCGCGCCGGCAGAAAGCCTCTCCACCTGGACTGCGGGCACGGCCGAGCTTTTCGGGTCCGCCGCAACGGTTTCGCCGACGCTGACAGCCGCGCTGGCGACCAGCTTCGCGATCGTCGTCGGCGCCCCCGCGGCGCTCTTCGGTTTGACCCTGGCACGCGGCCGCCAGCCGCTGCTAACGCCGCCACTCGTGCTTTGTGCGCTCGCCGTCAGCGCATCCATGATCGCGACTGCGAGCGGCCAGTTCGGCAATCCGGCGGCGACGAGCGTGATCGTTCCGATCGTCGCGCTGCTTGTCATCACGCATGTGCCGGAGATGCGGCTTTATCCTGTACGCCTGCTCGCTCTCCTTGCCTTCGGCTGGATTGGCGGACTCATCGGAACGATCGCCGCCGATCCCGGCGCGGCGCTCGCCATCGGCAGCGCGGAACCGAGCTTGCGCGCAGTCGCGCGCGCCGACGCCTTTCATCTCGGTCGCGCGACCAGCGCTTACGACAATGTGATGGCGGATACCGAGCATACTCCCATGATCGTCATCGGGCGCGGCCGCGCGCGCGGCCTGCTGACGCCGAGCAGCGACACATTCACGCTCGCGACCCTGACGGGACGGGTCGATGCCCCCTTTATTGCCGTCCCCGATCCGCACAGCGCAGCAGCCGCGCAAGACGACGTCGCCAAGACCTTCCCCGCTCTCTTTCGCAACGGCGCGCCGGGTTACCGGCTCGTCTATCAAAACCGGACGTGGCGCCTTTACGCCCGCAACAACACAGATGGACGTTAGCATGCGTATTCTTGTCGTCGACGATTCCGAAGACTGGCGCGATCTGACCGAGGCTGCGCTTCTCTCCGCCGGTTACGAAGAAGTGCACACCGCGGCATCCGCCACGCACGCCTATGCCTTCCTCGGGCTGAACGGCCGCCCCGACGACCGCACCCACGTCGATCTCATCGTGCTCGATGTGGTGATGCCGCAAATCGACGGCATCGAGGCCTGCGCTCGCGTCCGCAGCGATGCACGCTATGCCGATATTCCGATCGTCATGGTGACGGCGATCAACGACATGGATTGCCTCGCCAACGCGTTCGTCGCCGGCGCGACCGATTACATCACCAAGCCGTTCAATCGCGTCGAGCTGCTCGCACGCGTGCGCTCCGCGCTCAAGCTCAAGGCCGAGCTCGATCGCCGCAAGGCGCGCGAGGCCGAGCTGATGACATTCGCCCGCATGCAATTCGATTCCCGCGATCCCTCCCGCGTCATCGATGCCGCGACCGGCCTGTTCGCCGGCGAGGCCGCCGAGGCCTATCTCAGCGCCGCCGCGGAGCACGAAGAAGGCGAGACGCTTTCGGTATTGGCGGTCTGCGTCGATCGACTGGACGCGATGTCGGTGGCGCACGGAGAGGACACACGGCGCGCCGTCCTGGCGCAGGTCGCGCACGCCATACGCCAGACGACAGCGCCGATCGGCGTCGTTGCCGCGGCCTATGGCGACGGTGTGATTCTGGTCGTCGTGCCGAAGATGAAGATCAGCGCAGCGCAGGACCTTGCCGAATCCCTGCGCCAGTCCGTGGTGCGGCTCGCGATCGCCAATTCCGAATCGATCGCCTTCGATGGCGTGACGGCGAGCGTGGGCGTGGTCAGCGGACAGGCGCATCGCAACATCAACCGGGCCAAGTTCGTCGCCGATGCGCGCGCCGTCGCGCGGCGGGCGGCGGTCGCGGGCGGAAACCGCGTGGCGATTGCCGAGCTTGTGAGCTGACGGCAGGCCTCATGACTCCGTCGCGCATAATGCGGACGTTGATTGCGGCGCTCGGCGCGGGGTTTGGCTTTCTGGCGCAATCGCCGGAAAGCCGCGCCGGCGCCTGGCTGATGGATGACGGCAAGGGCCAGGTCGTCGTCACCGGCACGCCAAGCGGCGCGGTCACGGCGTTCGATGGCGACCGCGACCTGCAGCCGACGCCGCATTACAGCAAGTTTGAACTGACCGCGCTGGTCGAATACGGCGTAACGGACTGGTTCACCGCCATCGTCGCCCCGCAATTGCAGCATATCGGCATCGCCGCTCCGACCGACGCATCGCGCAGCGGCCTCGGCTATGGCGAATTCGGCGGCCGCTTTCGCCTGATGAAAGGCGACGACTGGATTCTGTCCGCGCAAACAACGCTGCGCGTCGCCGGCACGTCCGATTCTCTCAATCCGGCGGCAATCGGCTATACCGACAACGAGATCGATGCGCGCCTTCTCTTCGGCAAGAGCTTTTCGATCGGCGCATGGCCAGCTTTCATCGATCTGCAGGCGGCACAACGCTGGCGCACCGGCGCACCGCCCGACGAATTTCGCGGCGATATCACCTTCGGCATCCGGCCCGACCCGAAATGGCTGGTGCTTGCGCAGACCTTCAGCGTGGTGTCGCAAGGCTCCGGTTCGGCGCTGTTTCCGAGCTACGATTACCACAAGCTGCAGATGAGCGTCGTGCACGAACTGAGCAAAGACCTCGCGCTGCAGGCCGGCGCTTTCACTACCTTTTCCGGACGCAATGCGCTGCAGGAAAACGGTGTGGTGACCGGCCTCTGGTACAAATTCTGATCAGCGCGCGCAGGTTTTCGTCCAGGCGCAGCGCAGCACTGTTTCCGCCGTTTTATGCTGCACGGTGAAATCCGTGTCGTGCGCCCCGCCCGCCGCGGGGTCGGTGAACCAGCGCCAGACAAGAATGCCTGCGATGGATTGCCGCTGCAGAACCGCAAGCCAGTCGCGCAGCACGTCGGCCTGAACCTGTTGATCCGGATCGGCGAAACGCTCCTCCGCGCTTTCCCACGGCTTGGCGGCGGCGCCCCGCGCCGAGCGGATTCCGATCTCGCCGACGAGAACGCGCTTGCCGGTGCGCGCCGCCAAGCGGTCGAGCCGCTGCGCGCTCGCCGTCATCGCCGCGCGGCGGAACGTGCCGTCGCCATCCGCGCCGAGCGGGGGATAGAGCGTCGCACCGACAAGATCGAGCCGATCCCAGAACGGCACCACTTCCGCCTCATCGGCATCGTGGGCGAGATAAACAAGCGTTCGCGGAAACGCCGCGCGCGCCGTTGCGATAACATCGCGCCATTCCGGGCGAGCCGTTGTTTTTGTCAATTCCGTCCCGATCGCGAGCATGTCGGCGCCTTCGGCCGCGGCGATCGCCCCGATACGGCCGATTTCCTCGCGATACCGGATGAACCACGTGCGCCAGTTTTCCTCGCCTTGCGGCGCCACCGCACCGGCCCAGGAGCCATCGACCCAGACATGGGGTTTGACGATCGTCTTGAAGCCAAGCGCGCGCACATCCCGAATGGCGAGACGCAGTTCGTCGTCGCTCATGTCCGAGCCGCGAACGATGACGGGATCCGACGGAGCGGCCTGCCAGAGAAACGGAACGATCGCGATTGCGACGGCACCCGATTTCTTTGCTTCGGCGAGCGAGCGCCGCGCCTTGTCACTGCCGAATGGCGCGCCCCGGCTGACCACAATGTTGAATCCGTCGAACCGCGGATCGCTGGCGTCAGCGCCGGCGCTTGCCAGCACCAGAAACGTCGCAGCGGCGGCCGCAGTGCGAAGGCTCGGCGCAAAAGCCAGGATCACAGCCGGCCGATCGCAGCGCCGAGCACGTCGAGCGTGTCTTCGACGGCGGCGCACGAGTTTTCGTTCCTCAGTGTCGCATCGGCCGACCGTTCGACGGCCTGCGCCGCGTTGCCGACCTCCGTCACACCGACAATGCCGGCGCCGGCGGCAAGCGCATGCGCGATGGCCTGAATCGCGCGCAGGGCCGAGGTCGCCTGCACGGGGTCGGCAAGATCGGCGCGCTCATCGGCGAGCGCCTGTGCGTCGATTTTCGCGCGGCGGATGAAATTCTCCCGGCGTTCGGCGAATTTCGCCGGCGAGAATTGCATATGCTGGCGCACCGAGGTCGCAAGCTCCATCGGATCGAACGGTTTGGAGATGACGCCTTCGGCTCCCAGCGACACGAAATGCTGCAATTCATGGGCCTGTGCTCGCGCTGTCATGAACACGACCGGGATGCCCGCCGTTTCGGTGCTTTCGCGCAGGCGTGAGAGCGTCGCAGGGCCGTCCATGCCCGGCATCATCACGTCGAGCAGAATGACATCGGGCAGCCATTCCGCCGCCGCCATCACCGCATCGCCGCCGGACGCGCAGCTTTGCACGGTGAAATCCGGATCGAGCCCGAGCGCGATGGTCACGACCTCGCGGATGTCCGGCTCGTCGTCGACGTGGAGCACACGCGTCATGTCAGGCAACCTCCATCACGGCGCCCGGCGCCGCGTCATCCCAGCGCGGCAAGTCCACGTAGAAGATGGTACCACCGCCCGGGGCGGGTTCAAATCCGACGTCTCCATGCAGGCGAACCATGATCTGCTTGACGATCGAGAGTCCCAACCCGGTGCCGCCCTTGCGCCGCGCATCGCTGCCGTCGGCTTGCGCGAATTTTTCGAAGATTCGCATGCGGAAATTGTCGGGAACGCCGTCGCCGTGGTCGCGCACGCCGATACGCACGTCCTGTTGCCGCCTCGCGATCGAGACAAGCACCTCGCCATCGGGTGGAGAGAACTTGATCGCGTTCGACAGGAGATTGGTCAGGACCTGGATCAGGCGGTCGGGATCGGTGTTCACCATCGCCTCCTCGGCATCGGGATCAAGACGCACGGCGATGCCGAAGCTGTCGGCATAGGCGCGATTGCCATCGATCGCCTGTTCGACCAGCCGCTTGACCCCCGTGCGCTTGAATTCGAAATCGAGCTTGCCGGACTCGATCTTCTCAATGTCGAGAATGTCGTTGATCAGGCGCACGAGCCTCTGGCTGTTGCCATGCGCGATACGGATGAGCCGCATCGCCGCCGAAGGCAGCAGGCCCCCTGCCCCGCCGGACAAAAGCCCGAGCGAGCCGGCGATCGACGTCAGCGGCGTGCGCAGTTCGTGGCTCACGGTGGCGACGAATTCATCCTTCATGCGCTCGTGACGCTGGCGCGCGCTGATGTCAAGTATGACGCCCAGCACGACCAAGCCGTCCTGCGTCTGGATCGGATTGAGGCCAACCTCGACAGGAAATTCGCTGCCGTCCTTGCGCAGGCCCATCAGATGCCGTCCCGTCCCGAGCGGCCGCGACAGGGGATGCGTGCCGAATACCTGACGCAGCCGCGCATGCTCCTCGCGGAAGCGCGGCGGAAGAAGAACTTCCACCGGCTGGCCGATCAGCTCGCCACGACGGTAGCCGAACAGGCGCTCGGTCTCCGCGTTGGTAAGCATGATCGTTCCGTTCGCGCCGATCATCATCATGCTGGTCGGACAGGCATCGAAGGCGAGCTGGAATTTCTTTTCCGCCGACCGCTTGGCGCGGATGTCGTGCACGAAGACGGCGAACATCCGCCGGTCATCCACCGGCATCTCGCTGACCACCGCTTCGATCGGAATGGCGGAGCCATTGCTGCGGCGGCCGGTCAATTCGTGCACGCATCCGGCGGCCACCAGTTCACGCAGACGCTCGGCTGTGCTTGTGGCGGACTCAGCGCCGAGCACGATCAGGTAATCGATATTGCGGCCCGCCACTGCATCGGTCGTCTGCCCAAACAGCGCTTCGGCTGCCGGGTTGAGGCTTTCGATGCCGCCGTTCTCGTCGAGCGTGAGGATGCCGTCGAGCGCCGACGCAAACACGGCCTTCTGCCTTGCCAGCGAATGGCGGAGCGCCTCCACGATACGCTCCCGTTCCTGAACTTCGCGGAGAAGCGCGCCCGACTTTTCGTCCAACGCGCAGCGCATGCGCTCAAGCGCGCGCGTCAGACTCTCGGTGTCCGCGGCGGTCGCTGCTGGTGCCATAGCTTCGCCAAACGCCGCGCTCCTGGCGCGTGCCAAAAGGCCGACCGCTGCGATGGCGATGCGCTTGGAAAGCTTCATTGCCTCCCGGTCAGGATACCTTTTCAGCCGGCGCGAGTTAGTCACACGCGCTGCAACCGGTCCATTCGCGCAAACACTTATGCGGCAACCAAGTCCGAGAATTGAGCGATTGAATCAAAATCGAATGCCGCTCCTCGGCATTCATCCACCTTGCGCATGTGCGCCACGTTAGTCCGGCGCGCGCAGCCGATAACCGATGCCCGTCTCGGTCAGGATGAATTGCGGCCGCTCGGGATCGGCCTCGATCTTCTGGCGCAATTGCCGCACATAGACGCGCAGATATTGCGCGTCGGTGAGATCGTCCCACAATTCATGCAACAGAAATTTGTGCGTCAGCACCTTGCCGGCATGCTGCACGAGAAGACGCAAGAGATCGTACTCCTTCGGCGACAGCTTCACCTCCTGCCCTCGCACCGTGACGATGCGTCGCACGAGGTCGACGGAGAGATCGCCGACATGGAAGATCGGCCGCTCGCCGTGCACCTGCAGCTGATGGCGGAGCGCAGTACGGATGCGCGCGAGCAATTCATCCATGCCGAACGGCTTCGTCACAAAATCGTCGGCGCCGAGATCGAGCGCCTGCACCTTGCCGCCTTCGTCGCCCCGGCTGGACAGGACAACGATCGGCACGCTTTCATTCTGCTGGCGTATGCGGCGAAGAAGTTCGAGACCATCGATGTCCGGAAGCCCGAGGTCGAGGATGACGAGGTCAGGGCCCTTGGCCATCAGCTCAAGCGCGGTCTTTCCATTCGGCGCATCGAGAATCTCATAGCCCTGCGTTCCCAGCCCCATGCGCAGCAGCTTGCGGATGGGGGGCTCGTCGTCGATGACCAGCACCTTGAGGGGAGCGGCGGTCATGCGGCGGTTTCCGGCGACGTGCCGATCGCCGGTACCGGCAGGCGGATGGTGAAGACGGCGCCGCTGCGATTGGGTCGGTTGCCGGCGGCGATCGTGCCGCCGAGGGCTTCGACGAAGCCGCGCGAAATGGCAAGCCCCAGTCCGGTGCCGGCGCGCACCTGATCGCCCTTCTCGGCGCGATAGAACTTGTCGAAGATGCGCTCGACATCGTCGGGCGGAATACCGGGTCCTTCATCGGCGATCTGCAGGCAGACCGCCTCCTTCTCGCGCCAGCTGCTGATCGTGATCGTCGTTTTCGGCGGCGCGAATTTCGCGGCATTGTCGAGAAGATTGAACAGCACCTGCTCGAACAGCACCGGATCGATCTCGACCAAAGGCAGATCGGCGGCGAGATCGACGGCGACCTCGTGATTGGCGAGGATCTTCGCCGCGCGCCGCAGCGTCGAGCCGACCGCCTCACCGATTTCGTGCAAGCCTACTTTGGGCAAGACGGCCCCCGATTCGAGCTTCGTCATGTCGAGCAGATTGGCAATGAAGCGGTTGAGCCGCTCGGATTCGTCGATGATGGTGGCGAGAAGCTCCGTCCGCGCCGCGGTGTCCAGCGTCTGTGACAGGTCGCGCAGCGTTCCGGCCGCGCCGAGAATGGCGGCGAGCGGCGTCTTCAGATCGTGCGAGATCGAGGTGAGCAGCGCCTGACGCAGGCGGTCCGTCTCCATCACGCGCTGGGCGCGATCGATATCTTCCACCAGCCGAACGCGCTCGATGGCGAGCGCGCTCTGGTCGATCAGCGCATCGAGCAGGCGGCGCTGGTCGGGATCGAGCAGTGGTCCGGGCTTGGCGCTGTCGACGCCGACGACGCCGACAGGTCCGCGTCCGGTCCGCATCGGCAGAAACAGACGCTTGGCACCGGGCAAGGTTTCCGCGCCGCGGCCGGCCGGCCGGTTGTTCTCCCAGGCCCAGCGGGCGGCGGCGAGATCCGCCTGATCGAGCATATCCTCAGGCGGATAACCAGCCTTCACCGCGATCGATCCGTTGTCCGGCAGCAGCAGCACGACGTTGACCTTCAGCATCAGCGCCGCCTGATAGGCGGTCGCCCAGAGCACGTCGTCAAGCGTCCCCACGCCGGCGAGCTTGCGGCTGAAGGCATAGAGCAATTCCGTCGTCTTCGCCCGCCCGATCGCCCCCAGCGCCTGCGTGCGCACGCGCGCGGCAATGTTGGAAACGACCACGGCGATAAGAATGAAGAAAAAGAAGGCGGCGACATTGGTCGGTTCGGCGATCGTGAAGGTATGAAGCGGCGGAAGAAAAAAGAAATTGTAGCAGAGCGAAGCGGCCACGCTGGCGGCGAGCGAGGGCAGAAGGCCGAACCGCGCCGCTACCGCGACGATGGCGGTCAGGAAGACCAGATCGACATTCTCGATGCCGAACCATGGCTGTATCGCCTTGCCTATTCCCAAAGCCAACGCCACCGCGGCGGCGGCAAAAAAATATGACGCGAGGTCGAACGCATGCGGCTTCTCGGCCGTGCTGATGCCCCTGCCCGGCAGCGGCTCGGCGGCGATTTCCTCGCCCGCAATCACGTGCACGCTGATATTGCCGGCGCGGCTGACGAGATCGTGCACGACCGAGCCATGCAGGATTTCGAACCAGCGCGAGCGCGTCGATTTACCGATGACGATCTGCGTGATGTTGTTGGATCGCGCATACGCGATCACGTCATCGGCGATGTGCCGGGCGCCGCCGGGAATCGTAATCGGCTCGCCACCGAGCGCCTGCGCGAGCCGCAATGTGTCGGCAACGCGGTCGCGCTCCTCTTCGGACAGCTGCAGGCTGCGGCGCGTTTCGACATAGAGCGCGGTCCATTGCGCGTGCAGCCTGTCGGCCAGACGCTTGGTGAAGCGCACAAGCCCCGCGGCACGCGGATCTTCGCTGACGCAAATGAGAACACGCTCTCCGGCGGCCCACGGCCCCTGAATGGCGCGCGCCTGCATCTGCGTCAAAAGCTGTTCGTCGACGCGTTCGGCGGTGCGGCGCAAGGCGAGTTCGCGCAGCGCCGTCAGATTGGCCGGCGAGAAGAAATGCTCCAGCGCACGCTCGGCCTGCGTGGGCACATAGACCTTGCCTTCCTTCAGGCGCGCGATCAGGTCGTCGGGGGTGAGATCTACCAGTTCGACCGCGTCGGCGCGGTCGAAGACCGCATCCGGCACGGTCTCGCGCACGCGGACGCGGGTAATCTGCGCGACGACGTCGTTGAGGCTCTCGATATGCTGGATGTTGACGGTCGAATAGACGTCGATGCCGCGGTTCAGGAGTTCCTCGACATCCTGGTAGCGTTTGGGATGACGGCTGCCGGGCGCGTTGGTATGGGCTAGTTCGTCGACCAAGGCAATCTGCGGCTTTCGCGCGATGATCGCGTCGATGTCCATTTCCTCGAGCGGCTGGCCTTTGTATTCGAGGCGCCGGCGCGGGATGACTTCAAGCCCTTCGACGAGGGCATCGGTTTCGCGGCGGCCATGTGTTTCGACCACGCCGATGACGACGTCGTAGCCATCCTTACGGCGGGCGCGCGCCTGCTGCAGCATCTCGTAGGTCTTGCCGACGCCGGGCGCGGCGCCGACGAAGATTTTCAACTTGCCGACGCGGCTGTCCTCCCGGCGCGCCGCTTCGAGCAAGGCTTCCGGCGAAGGCCGCTGATCGTGATCGCGCCGCTGTTCCGCCATTACCTCGTGGAGGCCCTGCGTTTCGCGGCGCTCGTCATTTTGCTCCCTGATCGAGAGCCAAATTGAGCGCCAGTACGTTGACGCGCGGTTCACCCAGAATGCCGAGCGTGCGGTTCTCTATATGCTGCTCGACAAGCTGGCGGACGCGCTCTTCAGGCATATTACGCGCCTTTGCAACACGCGGCACCTGGAACAGGGCGGCCTCAGGGGAGATATGTGGATCGAGCCCGCTGCCGGACGCCGTCACGAGATCGGTCGGAACCCGCGCCGACGGATTTTCCGCCTTGAGCTTTTCCACATCGCCGGTCACGCGGTCGACCAGCGCCTTGCTCGTCGGTCCGAGATTGGAGCCGCCGGAATTGGCCGCGTTGTAGGGTGCGTCGACGGTCTTGCTCGAATCGTTGGGATCGGGTGCCACCGTCGCCGAAGGCCGGCCGTGGAAATACCTGTCCTCAGCGAAAACCTGTCCGATCAGCGCCGAACCAACGATCTTCCCATCACGCTCGATCAGGCTGCCCGCGGCCTGCGCGGGAAAAATGGCTCTGGCCATTCCGGTGACGGCAAAGGGATAGGCGACGCCGGTGATCAGGGTGAAGAGGATCAGCAGAACGATCGCCGGTCGGATTTCTCTCAACATGATGCGTCTCCTCAGGCGAGGTGCAAGGCGGTGACTAGGAGGTCAATGGCCTTGATGCCAACAAACGGAACGATGATGCCGCCAAGCCCGTAGACCAGGAGGTTCCGGCGCAACAGCGGCCCGGCGCCGATGGGACGATAGGCAACGCCCTTCAGCGCCAGCGGAATGAGCGCGACGATAATCAGCGCGTTGAAGATGATCGCCGACAAGATCGCGCTCTGCGGCGTCGCCAGATTCATTACATTCAGCGCCTGCAATTGTGGATAGAAGGCGAGGAACATCGCCGGGATGATGGCGAAATATTTCGCCACGTCGTTGGCGATGGAGAAGGTCGTCAACGCGCCGCGTGTCATCAGCAATTGCTTGCCGATCTCGACGATTTCGATCAGCTTTGTGGGATTGGAATCGAGATCGACCATGTTGCCGGCTTCCCGCGCCGCGACCGTACCCGTGTTCATGGCGACGCCGACATCGGCCTGCGCGAGCGCGGGCGCATCGTTTGTGCCGTCTCCGCACATGGCGACGAGCTTGCCCTTGGCCTGTTCGTCACGGATGAGCCGCAACTTGTCTTCCGGTGTCGCCTGGGCGAGGAAATCGTCAACGCCAGCCTCGGCGGCGATGGCCGCCGCCGTCATCGGATTATCGCCGGTGATCATGATGGTGCGGATGCCCATGCGCCGCAGCTCGGCGAAGCGCTCGCGGATGCCGCCTTTCACGATGTCCTTGAGGTGAATGACGCCGAGAAGTCTGCCGTCGCACGCGACCGCGAGCGGCGTGCCGCCGGATTTGGCGATCGAATCGGCGATAGCGTTGATCTCGCGCGCATCCTCGGAAGTGACACCGCCCTTGCCGTCCTGCGTGCTGACATATTTCAGGATCGCATCAACGGCGCCCTTGCGGATCACGGTGTTGCCCATCTGGACTCCGCTCATGCGGCTCTGTGCCGTGAACGGAACGAAATGCGCATTGACATCGGCGACGTCGCGACCGCGGATGCCGTATTTCTCCTTGACGAGGACGACGATGGAACGGCCCTCCGGCGTCTCATCGGCGAGCGAGGCGAGCTGTGCCGCATCCGCCAAGTCGCGCTCGGACACGCCTTTCAGAGGCTTCAGTTCCGTGGCCTGACGATTGCCGAGCGTGATCGTGCCAGTCTTGTCAAGGAGAAGCGTATCGACGTCGCCAGATGCCTCGACCGCACGTCCTGACATGGCGAGGACATTGAACCGCACCAGCCGGTCCATGCCGGCAATGCCAATGGCAGACAGAAGCGCGCCGATCGTCGTCGGAATAAGCGTGACGAACAGTGCGACGATGACAACGATCGGAATCGTGCCGCCGGCATAGTGAGCAAAGCTCGGAATAGTCGCGGTGGCAAAAACGAAGATCAGCGTCATGCCGATCAGGAGAATGTTGAGGGCAATCTCGTTCGGCGTCTTCTGCCGTTCGGCGCCCTCGACCAGCTTGATCATGCGGTCGAGAAAGGTCGAGCCCGGTGCCGCGGTGATGCGCACACGGATCCAGTCCGACAGCACTTGCGTGCCACCGGTCACGGCCGACCGGTCGCCACCTGATTCGCGGATGACCGGGGCGGATTCACCCGTGATTGCCGCCTCGTTGACCGAAGCGATGCCTTCGATCACCTCGCCATCCGAAGGGATCGTGTCGCCCGCTTCGACCAGAACGACATCGCCGACCTTCAGGCCTGTGCCCGGGACAAGCTTGTAATTCGTGCGATCGGTGCCGGCGAGAAGCTTCGCCTGCGTTTCGGTGCGCGTGCGGCGCAAGGAATCCGCTTGCGCCTTGCCGCGCCCCTCCGCAACTGCTTCGGAGAAATTGGCGAAGAGGACCGTGATCCACAGCCAGCCGATGATCTGGGCGGTGAAAGCGAGATTCTCCCCACCCATCAACACCTCGCGGATAAAAACCACCGTTGTCAGAGCGGCGACGATCTCGACCACGAACATGACCGGGTTTTTGATCATCACCCGCGGGTCGAGCTTTGCGACGCTCGCGCCGATGGCCGGGAGCACGATCCGCGCATCAAACAGAGCGGATACCGGCATGCGCTTGCGGATTTGCGACGTTTCCATGGAAATTACTCCGAAAAGAAAATCCGGTCAGAAGACGCTTTTTGCGAGCATCGCGAGGTGCTCGACGATCGGTCCAAGCGCGAGCACGGGAAAGAATGTCAGGCCGCCGACAATGATAATCACGCCGACAAGCAGGCCGACGAACAGCGCGCCATGGGTCGGGAAGGTGCCGAGCGAGACCGGGACGGTCTTCTTGCCGACCAGCGTGCCGGCCACCGCCATCATCGGCACGATGACGCAATAGCGGCCGATCAGCATCGCGACGCCGCCGGTCGTGTTGTACCAGAGCGTGTTGCCGGTGAAGCCTGCGAAAGCAGAACCGTTATTCGCGGTCTGCGACGTGTAGTAATAAAGAACTTCGCTGAAGCCGTGCGGGCCGGCATCCTGCATGCTGGAGAGCCCGAACGGCAGCATCACCGCTATTGCGGTAAAGCCGAGCATCGACAGCGGCAGCACAAGGATGGCGAGCATCGCCATCTTCACTTCCTTCGCCTCGATCTTCTTGCCGAGATATTCCGGTGTCCGCCCGACCATGAGGCCCGCGACGAAGACGGCGACGATGACCATCAGCAGCATGCCGTAAAGGCCGGAGCCGACGCCGCCGTAGATGATCTCGCCGAGTTCCATCATAATAATGGGAATCATGCCGCCGAGCGGCGTGAAGCTGTCGTGCATCGCGTTGACGGAGCCGTTCGACGCCGCCGTGGTCGCGACTGCCCACAGGCTCGAATTGGCGAGACCGAAGCGGACCTCCTTGCCTTCCATATTACCGGGATCGAGGCCGAGCGCGGCGAAATGCGTGTTGCCGGCACCCTCGGCCCAGTAACAGACGGCAATTCCGGCGAGAAAAATGACGGACATGGCGGCATAGAGCGCCCAGCCCTGTCGCTCATCCTTCACCATGCGACCGAAAGTGTGCGTCAACGCCGCCGAAATCAGCAGGATATAGATGAGCTCGACGAAATTCGTCAGCGGCGTCGGATTTTCATAGGGCACCGACGAATTGGCATTCCAGAAGCCGCCACCAGTGGTACCGAGTTGCTTGATCGCGATCTGCGAGGCGGCCGGTCCCTGGCTCAGCGTCTGCTTCGCGCCCTCGAGCGTCGTCGCATCGACATAGGCACCGAGATTTTGCGGCACGCCCTGCCACACAAGAAAGATTGCCGCGACGATCGAGAGCGGCAGCAGGATGTAGAGCGTGCAACGGGTCAGATCGACCCAGAAATTGCCGACCGTCTGCATCGAGGCGCGGGCAAAGCCGCGAATGAGCGCAACCGCCAGCGCGATGCCGGTCGCGGCCGAAACGAAGTTCTGGGTCGTCAATCCGACCATCTGGCTGAAATAGCTGAGCGTGCTTTCGCCGCCGTAATTCTGCCAGTTGGTGTTGGAGGCAAAGCTGACGGCCGTATTGAAGGTCAGATCGGGACTGACCGCGGACATGTCGGCCGGATTGAGCGGCAGCAGCGCCTGCAGGCGAAGGATCGCATAGACAAGTGCGAATCCGGCCGCGTTGAAGATCAGCATCGCGACCGTATAGGTGATCCAGTGCTGCTCGCGCCTTTCGTCGACACCAGCGACCCGATAGAGAATGACCTCTACCGGCCGCAGCACCGGAGAGAGAAACGTGCGTTCGCCTTCGAACACCCTCGCCATGAAACGCCCGAGCGGAACGACGAGGGCCGTTAGCACGACAAAATAGAGAACGATCTGCACCCAGCCATTGACGGTCATGACACGCCTTCTTGTTTGCGCATGAGGTCGCGCGGCACCGGCTTCGGATCGCCGGGCCTTGTCGCGACGCAACGCCTAAAATTGCTCCGGCCGCAGCAGAGCGTAGGTTAGGTAGACGAGCAGCCCTGCGGTCACGAGGGCGGCGAGTGAATAGTCGAAAAACATGTTGGCCTCCTCAGAGCCGATCGCACGCATAGACGTAGCCGATCGACGCCACGAAAAAGGTGAGGCCGATTGCAAGCATGACGAGATCAAGCATTGGTGACTCCCGGTGATTTTCCGAATATCGCCCAGCGTGCAGATTGTCTGCGAGCAAGGGCCCGCAAGGCAATCACCGCGCTGCACTTGCGGGCTGCGATGTGCCACCGACGGCATAGGTTTTCGAGACGAAGGAGGGGGCGTCTTTATAGGAATCTCATAAAGGCCGCCGCGGTCCGCGCTTTTGAGCTTTTGCAAGCACCAGAGTTCCATTGCTGTCCTTATACGGCCTTTATGCAATTGGCCGCGCGTCCATCTCGCTTTCAAATGCCCCCTTCGCCACCTTTGCCAGCACACAACGTATCCGAGATGGTGTCATGCTGGCTTTTGCAAATCCGATCTCATCGACGCAGCGCCTGGAGGCGCGGCTGGCGTGTGCCGAGACGGTGACGGCCAAACTGATGAACGACACGATCGCGCGAGTCTGCAACCGTCTCGCCGCGCTTCCGTCGAACCATGGGGCCCGCTTTCGCGCCCTCGTCGCAAACGAAGCGTGGGTCGAAGCCGCTCTCATGCTGATCGCGGTCGAGCTGCCGCAATGGTCGCTGCGCCGCGCCACCTTCGACGATGGCGAGTGGCATTGCACGCTGTCGTCGGACACGCGTCTGCCAAATTGGCTCGACGACAGCGTTGACGCGCATGGCGCGACCCTTGCGCTCGCCATCCTGAGGGCGTTCGTCGCGGCTCATTGCAGCATGCATTCGGACAAGGGCGACACCGCTGTTCCGGTTGCGCCCTGCCCCGTCCCGGCCAATTCGCTGGAAGCCGCCTGCTGCGACAATTTCAGTTAGATCGCCCGCGCCGTGCCGTCGCATTCCGACCCGTCGCCGCATCAGCAAAGCGCGCAAGCAATCGTCCGCTTTATCCTGCGCATCGCCCTCCTGTGCATTTTCGCAGCGTTCGGCAGTCAGGGCTTTGCGCGCACGCTCGCCATGCTTCTTTTCGTTGGCGCGGTTTATTGCGCCGTCATCGGAATCATCCGGCGCGAATGGCCGCTCGGCTCCGACCTCACGCACTGGGATGAAGCGTTCGCCTATGGCGCGATCGCCTGTCTCGCGCGCGGAGCAGGCTGATCGCCCCACCCGCTCTTATGCTTCGCTTATGAGATCGCCACCCGCTCCCTCTCGATTTCATATGCCGCGAGGTTCATGTCTCCCAACGAAAGAGCGCGCCCCGCTCGGCGCGTCAGGAGAAGGAGAGACTGCAATGTCCGTCATCACCTATGATCATCCGCATCGCGTACGCGACGCCGATTCCGCAGCCGCCGTGAAGCCGCGGCGATGGAAAGCCATTGCCAAGACGGCACTGGACATCACCGTGTCCGTTCTTGTCTCGGCTGCAGTCCTCGCGAGCATCATCGCGCTGCGCCTTTACATCTGGTGGCCGGCATCTGGCCACTAGGACAGCCACCATCCAGGAGCAAGTCGATGACTACGATCACGTCCCGCTCGTTCGTGCGCATCAGCAGCATTCTTGGCGATGCGCTCGACTGTTTCGTCGCCGCGCGTGCGCACCGCGCTGTTTCCCAATCGCAGTTCAGGCAGGCGCAGCGCGATATCAGGCGCTTCAGCCGCCTGGCGCGCATTCATGCGAATGGCGGGCGATAAGCCATCCTGCGCACAAAGACAAAGGGCCCGGATCGACCGGGCCCTTTGATTATGTTCCGCGGCCCGCCGTTCAGCGCTCGGAGCCGTCGTCGTTGTAGAGGCGGACTTCCACCGGGATCGACAGCATCAGGAAGCTGAAGCTCTTGCCGTGCGCGTCGAGATTGAGCGAGGAATTCACCCCGCCCTCCAGCGCATCGCGCATGACGAAGTTCAGGCCCTTCAACTCGTCCATCTCGTAGCGCTCGACCGGGCCGGTGAAGAGATTGGGAAAAGCTTTCTTCACACGGTCAGCTGTCAACGATTCCTTCAGATCCTCGTAGTGACGCGGATCGTACGGCCACACCGAGATGCTCGACACATTTCCCTTGTCGCCAGCGCGCGCTGCCGCGACCTGATGCAGGGGCACGTTATGTTTCATGCGGTCACCATCGTCACGCGCGTCGGGACTTTCTCCCGATCCAGGAAAGTCGGCTGCGTCAGCACGCTCGGAACGATTGAGCTGCGATAACCGCCGCCGCCGGCCGGACCGCCCATGTGCAAGCCATCGACCTCGGAGAGAAGCGCCTCGGCCATGTCGCGATCGAAGGTGCGCATGGCCGCGCGCAGGCGAACGTCCTGCGTATCGGTGACGCGCTTCACGCCGGTGGCATGAATCGAGTTGACGCCGATCAGGTCGAACCGCATCGGATCGTCGCACTTATATTGCTTCATCCGCTCGCGAACGACGTGAAGGGCGAGTTCGGCCCGCTCCTGAGCATTCGGGCCGCTATAGCTGATTTCGGCTTCGGCCCGCAGCCCGCCGTCGAACGCGACCAGCGCCTTCAGCTTCGGCGGACGGGCACGCCCACCGGCATTCGAGACCTTGATGCGATCGCGTCCATCTTCCTGCACTTTCACGCGGCTGAAATCGGCGGTGACGTCCGGCGTCAGATAGGCGCGCGGATCGTGCACTTCGTAGATCAGCTGTTCCTTCACTGTCAGCGGCGAGACGAGGCCGCCGGTGCCGTCGAGCTTGGTGATGACGGCCTCGCCGCTCTCTTTCACCTCGGCAATCGGATAGCCGAGATTGACGAGATCGGGCACCTCCTTGACGCCCGGATCGGCAAAATAGCCACCGGTCACCTGCGTCGTGCATTCAAGAAGATGCCCGACCATGGTGCCGTTCGCCACGCGCGGCCAGTCATCGAGCTTCCAGCCGAAGCGATGCGCAATCGCGGCGAGAAAAAGCGATGGGTCGGCGACGCGTCCGGTGATAACGAGATCTGCGCCCTGTTCGAGCGCAGGAATGATCGCGTCCGCGCCGAGATAGGCGTTGGCGCCGATCATCGGCCGGCCGAACTCGCGCACGGTCTTGCCGATTTCCGGAAGCGGCGTGTTCTCGTCGACCAGTGCCGTCACGTCGTCACCTTCGACGACGCCGATACGCAGGCCTTTGAGGCCAAGCTTGCGCGCGACCTGCGCGGCCGCTTCGCCGGCGGCGCGCGGGTTGGCGCTGCCCATGTTGGTGACGATGCGCGTGCCGCTGTCGCGCGCCGGCTTGAGCACCGCCGTCAGTCGGTTCTCCAGCATCGAATTGTAGCCCTTGGACGGATCGCGCATGCGCTCCGCGTGACCATGCGCCAGCGTACGCTCGGCCAGGCATTCAAAGATGAGAAAGTCGAGGCGGCCCGATTCGGCGAGGTCCTTGGCGGGACCGATCCGATCGTAAGCCTGACCGGCGCCACAGCCGATCCGAAGTGTCGATTTGTCCAGCATGTTTCTTATTCCACGGATAATGCAGCCCGGCGCCCCCACCGGGCTGCGTGTTTCTTTTTTGCCCTTCGGTTACGGCGCGGCGATCGCTTCTTCGATCAGCCCCTTGCCGATCCGGCCCTCGAACTGGCTCCACATCGGCTTCATGCGTTCGGCAAAGGCCGCCTTCTGCTCCGTGGAGACCGGCACAATCGTCATGCCCTTGGCTTTCAATTCGTCGGTCCATTGGACGACGAGCTCGTCGTTCATCTTGCGTTCGACATCCGCGCCTTCTTTCGCCGCCTCGATCATCACCTTCTGGTCGTCGGGCGACATCTTGTTGAACAGCGCCAGATTCATGATGAAGACGTGCGGCGTATAGATGTGCTCGGTGAGCGAGACGTATTTCGTCACCTCGTAGAGCTTTGGCGGGGCAATATTGCCGATCGGCAGATCGAGGCCGTCAACAACGCCCTGCTGCAGCGAGCCGTACACTTCCGGGAATGCGATCGGCACCGGGCTTGCGCCCATCGCCTTGATCGCCGCGATATGTGCCGGGCTCTCGATCACGCGGATCTTGAGGCCGTTCATGTCGGCGGGCTTGGTCACTGCGAGCTTGTTGGTGATCATGTTGCGGAAGCCGGATTCCGCGGTCGCCAGACCCTTGATGCCGCTCGCTTCCATCGCTGTCATCAGCTTGTTGCCGACGGCGCCGGTCGCCACACGCCGGGCATGACCGGCATCGCGGAACAGGAACGGCATGTCGTAGAACGCGAGTTGCGGAACGAAGGTCGTCATCGCCGACGTCGACGTCATGCCGAAATCGATCGTGCCGAGCTTCACGCCCTCAGTGAGCTCGCGCTCGCCGCCGAGAGCGGACGAGCCGAAATACTCGACCTTGTAGCGGCCGCCAGTTTTCTGGTTGATGATCTCGATCATGCGCATCGCCGCCGTTTCCGCGCGATCGCCGGGCGTTGCGGCGCTGGCAAAACGCAGCGTCTCCGCCGCGCCAGCCGCATTGACGAACATCGCGAGCAGACCCGCGACGACGAAACCCGTAAGGCTCGACTTTTTCATTTTTTCCTCTCCTTGGACTACCGATAACCGAACATGTGCGGGAGCCCGACGACGAGCACCGGCACATAGGTACAGATGAACAGAACGACGATCTGCCAGATCAGAAACGGCAGGACGGCCTTCGACAGCCGCAGCAACGGCAATCTGGCGATGGCGCAGATCACGAACAGTACGATGCCGAATGGCGGCGTCAGCAGCCCGAGCACACCATTCATCACGAAGATGAAGCCGAAATGCAGCGGATCGATGCCGTAGCTCTTTGCTATCGGCGCAAGAATCGGTGCCAGCATGATCATCGCGACAATATTGTCGATCAGCGCACCGATGATCAGCAGCAGAATATTGACGATCAGCAGAAAAATGAGCGGATTGGCCGAAACCGAGCGCACCGCCGCGCCGAGCATTTCCGGCACCTGCACCGCCGTAATGACCCACGACACCACGTTCGATGTCGCAACAAGAATAAAGACGACGCCCGTGGCGATTCCGCTGCGGAGCAGCGCATTGGGAAAATGCGACCATTTCAGTTCGCGCGTGATCACAAAGCCGACAAAGACGCCGTAAAGGACGGCAATCGCCCCAGCCTCGGTCGGGGTCACGATACCGAACAGGATGCCGCCGATAATGATGAGGGGCATGAGCAGCGCGGGCAAGGCCTGCCACGTGCGCTCCCAGGCTTCCGCGGCGGAAATCCTCTCCTGCCGCCAGGGGTATTTGCGCTTCACGGCGATGACGTAAGCGATCATCATCATGCCGATGCCGATCAGCAGACCGGGAACGACACCGGCGATAAAAAGGCCGGCAACGGAAACGTTGGCGATCAGCGCATAGACCACCATCGGGATGCTGGGCGGGATGATCGGTCCCATGACCGCCGCGCTGGCGCAGACGCCCGCAGCGAAATCGTTGCCGTATTGCTTGCGCATGGTCGGGATGAGCGCCGAGCCCAGCGCCGACGCATCTGCGATGGCCGAACCTGACACACCGGCGAAGACCATCGACGAGACGATGTTCACTTGCGCGAGGCCGCCGCGCATGCCGCCGACCAGCATGTCGGCAAAACGCAGAAGGCGGCTCAGGATGCCCGATGTCCCCATAAGCTCGCCTGCGAGCATGAAGAACGGCACCGCCATCAGCACGAAGCTGTCGACGCCGGTGAACATCCGCTGCGGGATGAGGATGAGCGAGACCTTCCCCCAGGCGAGAAGACCGATGAGTCCTGTCAGTCCCAGGCAAAAGGCGACCGGCACGCCGACCAGCAGCGTCAGGACGAAGGCCGCTCCCATCGCGCCGAGCATGCTCTCTAGCTCCGCACTTCCAGAGAGACGTCGTCTTCAGCGTGGTGCGCGCGCTGGTCGGGATCGCGGATCATCAGCGTGATCATCTCGATACCGGTCAGAAGACAGCCGACGGGGATGGCGAGATAGGGCCACGCCGTGCTGATGCCGAGAACGGGGGTAATCTGGCCGGAGATACGCGAGAGAAGGATTCCTCCAGCCACGACAACAATTGCGAGAAAAGCAAGGGACAGCAGCCGCACGAAGACAACGCCGATACGGCGCGCCTTGCCCGTCAGCCGGTTAAGGAAGGTGTCGATCGCGACATGGCCGCCCTCGCGCAACGCGAGGCCGGTGGCAAGAAAGCCCATCCAGATCATGAGATAGCGCGCCGTCTCTTCCGTCCAGGTCAGGGCATCGCCGAGGACGTAACGGAAAAACACACCGAACAGAACGACAACGCACATGGCCGCCATGAGCGTGATGACAGCGAAACGCGCGACGCGATCGAGCGCATCGCTGAAACGCAGAAATCCCTCACGCAGCGTCATGTGTCAGGCCATGTTCAGGAGCTGTTTGGGCCGTGTCGACGACATCAAACGGATGTCCTCCGCCGGCAAGCCGCAATTCGCGAGCAATTGCAGGTAGGCACGGAACATTGTCGGCGCGGTGCCGTAAATCTGCGCGCCGGCGTCGCTCGCCAGAATGCAGCGATCGACGCCGACCTCCTGGATGAGCTTCGCCTCCGCTTCGATCGGGCGGGCGCCGTGCGGCGGTTGCAGCGATGTCGCGCAGAATTCGATCCACGCACCCATGTCGGCAAGCTCGCGCATCTCCGCCGCGGTCAATTCGCTCATCAGCAGCCAGTTGCCGTGCGTGATGACGATCTTCTTGAATCCTTCCTGGCGTGCGAATTTCGCCAGCGCCGCCATTTCCGATTTGTGGATGTGGGACGTGCCGAACATGACCTCCCAGATCTGGCAAATCTTGACGACGTCCTTGGCCTCCTGCGTCAGCTCGCCGTCCTTCAGGAGACTGATTGGCGGCTTTTTCAGGATGTGGCGCGATTTCTTGACCGGCTCGGCCGGCCCGATATTCGAGGCGGTGGCGTAATTGCCCTGCGGAAAGACCTGCGAGTGACGCAAGGCATCGACGGTCGGGCACCACACCTCACCCGCACCCATGGTGCATGCGAAATCCGCTGCGTCCGGATTGATGCCGCCGACGGCGTGATTGAGCACGATGCCGCCGAACATGCGGATGCCGGGCGACGCCTTTTGCGCGAGAGCCGCGCGCGTCACCGTCGATTCCGTGTGATCCTTCAGAACGATGCCCGCCATCCCTTCCGACACGCCATGCTGGGCGGTGAGGACATCGTCCCACGGGCGGTGATGGGTATAGGACGGGGCGGAGTGCACGTGGATGTCCACGGCTCCGACCACATCAATCATCGGTCGTTGCGGCATGAAATCTTGGCCTCCCCAGGCGCATCGCAGGATTTTGTTTGTTTTTTCGGAACGCGGGCCCTGCGTGGGCGCAAGCGTCCTCTATTTCCAGGCCGGAGCGCCAATAGAGAATGGCGCAAACAGATATAACGGTATGCTATAAGACAGCCATTACATCCGGATATAGAAACGCGAGGCTGCGAGCGGAAATGGAATTGCGGCAACTGACCTATTTCGTGGGCGTGGCCGAGGCCGGAAGCTTCAGCAGGGCGGCGGCGACGCTTCATGTCGCGCAACCCGCCTTGAGCCGGCAAATCGGCCTGCTGGAAAAGGAACTGGGCGTGGAGCTTCTGGTGCGAAACGGCCGCGGGGCGGTGCCGACAGCGGCCGGCGAACAATTCCTGCGGCGTGCGACCGACATCCTGCGCAACATCGACGAGGCGAAGTGGCAGGTCGCCTCGCTTGCGAGCGCCCCATCCGGGACGCTGCGCATCGGCATACCGCTGTCGGTGAGCAAAATCCTCACGCCGTCGCTGTTCGATGCTGCCTCGAAAGCGTTCCCGCATATCACGTTGCAGGTGAGCGAGGCCTGGACCGGCCACATCCATCGCAATCTGCTCGACCGCAAGCTGGATTTCGGCGTGATCAGCGATCACCACATCGACAGCAAGATGACGTATCACGAATTGTCGATGGAGAACGTCCACATCATCGGGGCGCCGAACAAGACACCGAAGGGCAGCGCGCTGCATTTTTCCGAGCTCGCGAAGATGCCGCTGGTGTTGCCGCCGCGCCAGCACGGCATGCGGATCATCGTCGACGACATTTTCCAGCGGCACGCGACGCGGCCGCGCATCGTGCTCGAATCCGAAGTGTGGGCGATCATCATCGATGTCGTGCAGAAAGGTATCGCTTATACGTTGTTCCCGCCGCGTGAATTCTTCGCCGAGATCGCAGCCGGACATTTGCGCAGCGTGCCGATCGTCAAGCCGAGCATCCCGAGCGGCCTTTGCCTCGCGCGGCTTTCGAGCGCATCGCTGCCACCGCACGCGGACCATGTGTTCGATTTCATCGCCAGGAAGCTGAAGGCGATGATCCGCGCCGAGTCACAGAAGACCCGCGCCTTCTTCGACCGCGCCGCTTCGTAACAGGAAGACAATTTACAATGATCAAGTTTGTGCCGGCCCCCGATCCGAATCCGACGAAGCCGCGCATGCAGGTGCCGGCCGGCGCGACCGATTGTCATTTTCATGTCTACGGGCCGGAGGAGCGCTATCCGCTCGTCGCCAAACGCGACCATACGCCGGCAAGCGCGCCGCCCGAAGCGGCGAAACATCTCTTCCAGACGCTCGGCATCGAACGCGCAGTAATCATCCAGCCGAGCACCTACGGAACGGACAACCGGCGCCAGCTCGATGCCATCGCTGAAATCGGTATCGACATGCGCGCGATCGCCGTGATCCCGGCGGACCTGCCCGAGCGTGAGCTGCAGTCGCTCGACGACGCGGGCGTGCGCGGCGTGCGCATGATCGGCGGCGGCCGCGGCGTCATTCCCTTTTCCGAGCTCGAGCGCGTCGCCGACCAATGCCGGGAACTCGGCTGGCATATCGAATTTCTGATCTGGCCGCAGGACGTGATCGAATTCGAAACGCGGATGGCGAAGCTCTCCTGCCCGATCTCGATCGCGCATTTCGCCTTCGTCGAATCGCGCCACGGCCTCGATCAGTCCGCTTTCGCCGCGCTTCTTCGCCTTGCGAAGCAGGATCATTGCTGGCTGAAGTTATCGGGCGGCTATCGTGTCTCGCCGAACGACCCGCCCTATCTCGATGCGCTGCCTTTTGTGCAAAAGGTGCTCGAAGCCGGAACAAGTCGACTCGTCTGGGGTAGCGACTGGCCGCACAATCATTATTACGGCACCATGCCGAACACGACCGATCTGCTCGATCTCCTGCTCGACTGGGTGCCGGATGCCGCCATACGCAAGCGCATCCTCGTCGATAATCCGGCACGGCTTTACGGTTTCTGACCACCGCACCGGCCTTGGACCGTCGTCGGGCTGCTTGAAACCGGTCCCTTTCAGGAAATTCAAGCCTTAGCGCGACTGGGCCGCAAGATGAACGCAGCGCGCGAAATGCTCTGCGCCAGCGCTGTAAGGCTCGGGGACGGCTTGCGTGCAGGATTCGATCACGGCGGGGCATCGCGGCGCGAAGGCGCACCCGGGCGGCATATCGGTCAGGTCAGGCGGCGACCCAGGGATCGCAACGAGGCGTGAGCCTTTCGTCACCGCATGACCGGCACGCGAGGCAAGCAGTCCCTTGGTGTAAGGATGGGCGGCGCTGCGAATGATGTTGCGGCATGAACCCATTTCCACAATCCGGCCGCCATACATGATCGCGATACGGTCGGCGACC
The DNA here is from genome assembly GCA_964604745.1 of uncultured Hyphomicrobiales bacterium. GTDB lineage: Bacteria > Pseudomonadota > Alphaproteobacteria > Rhizobiales > Xanthobacteraceae > Pseudorhodoplanes. The sequence goes on along the minus strand of CAZSAW010000080.1, from coordinate 8,425 downwards.
TCGACCGCGACGCCGATATCGTGCGTCACGAAAATCACCGCAAGACCGAGCTCGCGTTGCAGCTCGCGCAGGAGCAGAAGCACTTGAATCTGCACCGTTGCGTCGAGCGCCGTCGTGGGCTCGTCCGCGAGCAGAATTTTCGGGCGGCAGGCGAGCGCCAAAGCGATCATCGCACGCTGGCGCATTCCGCCCGACATTTCATGCGGAAAATTGTCGAGCCGGCGCTCCGGCGAGGGGATGCGAACGCGCTCGAACAATTCCAGAGCGCGCTTCCGACCCTCGCTGAAAGTCGCAGCCGTGTGGCGAACCACCGCCTCGGCGATCTGGTCGCCCACGCGATAGACCGGATCGAAGGCGAGCCCTGGGTCCTGAAAGACCATCGAAACGATGCCGCCGCGAAATCGGGACAATTCGGACGCCGTCAGCTGAAGCACATCGCGACTGTCGACGCTGATCTGGCCGCGGATTGTCGCCGACCGCGGATGAAGCCGCATGAGAGCGCGCAGCGTGACGCTTTTTCCCGATCCGGACTCGCCGAGAAGCGCCACCGTCTCGCCCTTGCTCAGCGACAGATCGACGCCTGCAACGGCACGAACCTGTCCGGACGCGGATCGAAAATCGACCGTCAGATCCTTGACATCGACGATGGGGACATCAGGCGACATCGGTATTCCTCGTCATGCGGCGAGCCGCGGATGGCCCGATTGCGGATTGACGAGATGGCACGCCGCGAGATGTCCGGCGCCCGCGTCATAAAGCAGGGGTTCTGCGTTCGCGCAAAGCGCGGACGAGAACTTGCAGCGGGTATGGAAGCGGCATCCCGGCGGCGGGTTGATCGGATTCGGCGGATCGCCGGCGATCGGCGCTTCTTCTGTACGGTGATCGGGGTCCATCGATGGCATTGAGGCGAGGAGCGCCGCCGTATAGGGATGCTTTGGCTCAATGAAGATCGCTTCTGCCGGCCCAACCTCGGCGACCCGGCCGAGATACATCACCATGACGCGATCCGACATGAACCGCACGACGTTCAGATCGTGAGAGATGAAGATGTAGGTCAGCCCGAACTCGTCCTTCAGGTCGAGCAGAAGGTTGAGGACCTGCGCCTCGACCGATTTATCGAGGGCGGAGACAGCCTCGTCGAGAAAAACAAGGCGCGGCCGTAACGCGAGGCCACGCGCGATGTTCACGCGCTGACGCTGGCCGCCCGAAAGCTCGTGCGGGTAACGGCCCGCAAAGCGGCGCGGTTCGAGGCCGACCTTGCGCAGAAGGTCGTGAGCCAGAGCGCGCGCCGCCCTCGCCGCCGTTCCATGCACGCGTGGCCCGAATGCGATGGCATCCTCAACAGTCAGGCGCGGATTGAGGGACGCATAGCTATCCTGAAAGATCATCTGCGCCTGTTTGCGAAATGCCCTGACACTGAGGGCAGACGATCCCACCTCTTCGCCGTCAAACAGGATTTCGCCGGCGTCGGGCTCGATGATCTGCATGATCAGGCGCGCCGTTGTCGATTTGCCGCAGCCGGATTCACCGACAACGCCGAGTGTTTCTCCTTTCATGACATGCAAATCGACACCATCCACTGCGCGAACGACCGGACCGTGTTTGCCGAAAAGACCCCCGCCGGATTTGAAATGCTTGGTCAGATTGCGCACCGACAGAAGCGGCGTCGCCTCCCCGCCGCGATCCACTTCGTCTGGCGGCACCATGGTGTCGACGATCACGTTCACTGCCGCACCTCCATTGCCGAGCGGAGACCGTCCGAAAACAGGTTGAAGGAGATCGAGGTCAGAAAGATCATGACGCCCGGCAGGGCGGCGACGACCGGCTGCGAATAGATCGCGGTGCGCAGCGTGTTCAGCATCAGGCCCCATTCCGGCTCCGGCGGTTTCACTCCGAGCCCAAGAAATGACAGTCCCGACGCCAGAATCATCGAGACGCTGATGAGGCTCGTCGCATAGACGAAAATCGGCCCGAGCACGTTGCCGAGAACGTGCACCCGCACGATGGTGACGGGGCCCGCGCCCGACACTCTCGCAGCTTCCACATAATCGCGATTGCGGACCTGCGTGGTGACCGCTTCGGCGACGCGCGCGATCTGCGGAATGAAGACGATCGTGAGCGAGACGATTGAATTGAAGATGCCGGCACCGAGTGCGCCCGACAACGCGATCGCCAGCAGAACGGACGGGAATGCGAAAAAGATGTCGATCACTCTCATAACGACGGTGTTGACCCACCCGCCGACATAACCTGCGAAAATGCCGATGCCCGAGCCCGCCACGAATGCGAGCAGCACCGGCATGACACCCATGAAGAGCGATAGCCGCCCGCCATAGATCAGCCGGCTGAGCATGTCGCGGCCGAGTTCATCCGATCCAAGCGGATAACCGGGAAATCCCACAGGCCGCAGCCTGCGGATCATCGAGCCCTTGAACGGATCGGCCGGCACAACCCAGGGCGCGAGGATCGCGCCGAGCACGATCAAAACGATGACGGCAAGCGCGACCATGGCGACCGGGTCGCGCCGCAGCCGAAGGGCCACGCCGGACCAATAGCCGCGGCTTGCCTCGACTTCGACGGTGAACGCGCTGTCGGCGATGACAGCCATGATCAGCCCCGCTGGATGCGTGGATCGAGCGCAGTCTGGAGCACGTCGACAATCAGATTGAGCGCGACGAAGAACATTGCCAGCACAAGGATCGTGCCCTGCAGCAGCGGCAGATCCCGCTGGAATATTGCGGCATTCAGCAGGAAGCCGGTGCCCGGCCAGGCGAACACGGTTTCGATCAGGATCGATCCGCCGAGCAGATAGCCGAGTTGCAATCCCATGACGGCAAGCGCGGTCGGCGCCGCATTGGTCACGACATGCTTGAAGACGCCCCACTCGCTCAAACCCTTGGCGCGAAGCGCCTGCACGAAATCCTGCGCCAGAATATCGGCGACAAGCGCGCGCACGGTCCGCGCAATGATCCCCATCGGAATCACCGACATCGTCACGGCGGGCAGCACGATGTAGCGCAGGTGTTCGAGATCGGGCCACCAATTCCCCGAACCGTCAGGACCCGCGCCCGTTGGCGGCAGCAGTCCCAGCTGGGCCGAAAAGATGATGACCAGCACCATGCCGAGCCAATAATGCGGGACGCTGACGCCGAACACGGAAAGCGCCGACGCGATCTTGTCGAGCGGCGAATTGCGGAAATAGCCGGCAACAAAACCGAAGAATGTTCCGAAGGTGAATCCGATCAGCGTCGCGACCGCTGCCAGGATGAGTGAGTTGCCGACGGCATGACCGACCTCGGACAGAACCGGCCGGCCCGTCGCGATCGAATTTCCGAGGTCGCCGTGCAGCACCTTCCAGAGCCAAATCGAGTATTGCACGACCAGCGGCTTGTCGAAGCCGTAGGCGGCGCGCATCTCCGCCTGCTGTTCGGCTGTCGCGTCGATGGGCATGACCGCCGTCAACGGATCGCCCGGCGCGATATAGACCAGAAGAAAGCAGATGACGCTCACGCCGAGCGCGACCGGCGTCACGTAGAGAATTCGTTTGAGCGTATAGACCAGCATGACTTAAAGACCGCTGCACCGAACGCCCGGACCGCGGTGCGGCCGCGGGCGCTCGGATGGCAGGGTCATTTCGCCATCGTGATCGAGGAGAAGTTCTGGAACCAGTTCTTCGCCTGCACAAAGCCCTTCACCTTCGGGCTCAACGCGCGCGCATTGACGTCGTGCGTGACCATCAGGAAGAGGGCTTCGTCCACGAATTTCTCGTGAATCTTCTGCAGCAATGCAGTCTGCTCTTTCGGGTCGAACGTCGTGCGGACCTGATCGAACAGCTTGTCCATTTCAGGATCGCAATAGTGTCCCCAGTTGGTGCCGTTGGGCGCCTTCAGGTTGCATTGCAGATGCCGGATAAAGCCGGTGAACGGATCCTGGATGAAATACGTGAAGTTGATGCTCTGCACGCCCTTGGCGCTCGGGTCGGCTGCGCCGGCACGCCAGATATTGATCATCTGGTTCCACTCGACCACCTCGAACTCAACCTTGATGCCGACTTCAGCGAGATTCTGCTGGATGAATTCGTTCATCGGCAGTGGCTGCATCTGACCGGAGCCTGAGGGCGAAATCAGCGCCTTCACAACCAGCGGCTTGTCCGGACCATAGCCCGCTTCCTTGAGAAGCTTCCTGGCTTCGACGGGATCGTATTTAAGCTTGAAGGTCGGATGGCCAAACCACTGATGCCCGGGCGGGAAGAAACCTTCCGCCGGAATCATCAATCCGGCGAGCAGTTCCTTCATGCCCTGACGGTCGATCGCGAGGTTAGCGGCCTTGCGCACGCGAATGTCGTTCCACGGCGATCCTTCAAGGCGCGACAGATGCCATGTCCAGTTATGCGGATAGGCGTTGATGACGATCTGGAAGCCGGCCTTCTTGAGCGAGTCCACCGCGTCCGGCGCCGGGGCTTCGATCCAGTCGACTTGACCGGATCGCAGCGCGGCGACGCGTGCATTAGCTTCCGGCAGGGGAAGCAAAACGAGCTTGTCGAGCTTCGGAACGCGCGGCTTGTCCCAGTAATCCGGGTTCGGCACCATTTCGGCGCGCTCGCGCGGAACGAAAGCGGTGAGCTTCCATGGACCGGTGCCCGACGGCGTCTTGGCAAAGGCGTCCCAACTCTTGCCGACCTTTTCCCATTGCGCGGGAGAAGACATCATGATCCACGCGATCTGATAAGGCAGCGTCGCGTCCGGAGATTTTGTGACGATCTCGAGCGTGTATTTGTCTGCCGCCTTGTAGGAAGCGACCGCGGGAATGCGCGACTTGCCCTGCGCCGACTGGCGCTGATCGTATTGCGGCGCATCGTTTTTCAGGAGCTTGTCGAAATTCCATACCGCTGCTTCGGCGGTGAATTCCGAACCATCATGAAACTTCACGCCTTGACGGATTTTGAAGATCCATTTCGTTTTGCTTGAGTCCGAAGGATCGAGAGCCCAACTCGTGGCAAGCCCCGGGACAAGGTCGGACGGCTTGTCGGCGCTGCTCAAATCCCAATTGATCAGGCCGTCATAGACCGTGTAGCCCATGAACCGCATACCCTCGCCGCCCTGATCGGTCTGACCGGTCGTGAGCGGAATATCTGACGCGGTCATGCCGATGCGGAGAATGCCTTGGGCCTGAGCGGACGCCGCGGCAAATGTGAATGCCAAAGTGGCGGCAAAACGCATGATTCGAAGATAACTCATGGAAGACCCGTCCTCTGGTTGTCGTTAGGGTCTGAGCAGCAAGAGCTATGCCACGGTTGATGAAATATCCGGGGACACGGCGCGGTCCGCATTCGCTGCCAAAACCGAAGGCGCTCCGCCCAACAATTAGGCGCGACACGTTCCTTCGTCGTCGATCGCGACGGGCCGGCAGATGACACGACGTCCAACCGTTCTGCTCATCAATCCAAACACGAGTCGCTCCGTCACCGACCGGCTCGCTGCAGAAGCGATTCGCGTGGCGGCCGGCGCTGCCGACATTCGCGGCGTAACGGCACCGTTCGGTGCGGCCGCAATTCAGACGCCGGACGAACTGACGCGCGCGGAAGATGCGGTCGCCACCTGCATCGAAGAACACAAGGATGTCGATGCGGCCGTGATTGGCGGATTTGGCGATCCCGGCCTTTACCGGGCGCGCACGATCGCTGCCTACCCTATCTTCGGCCTCGGCCGCTCCGGAATTTGTGCCGCCGGCGCTGAACGACGTCGATTCTCGATCATCACCGTGGGGAGCGCGATGCGCGCCGACGTGCTGGCGATGATCGAAGACACACCCGTTGCCGCACAGTTCGCGGCGCTGCATTTCATGACCGCAAGCGTGATGGACGTGGTGGCGGATCGCGACAAGCTCGCCGATACGATCGTCGAGACTGCCAGCCGGGTCAGCCACCACGATCGCGCCGGCGCGATCCTTCTCGGCGGTGGGCCGTTTGTCGGCATGGCCGCAATGCTCGCACCGCTGCTGCCGATCCCGATCATCGATGGCATGGCAGCTGCCATTCACAATGCAATCGCGTCAACGCAGCGCTAATTGCCGCGTCCATTCACCCGCCTTTACGGTTTTTGTTTGAACGGCAGTTCGTCATGTGCGCATCGTGGCCAAAACCAAAGAAACATGTGTTGGGGTGAAGCGTCCATGCGGCCGGTTTCCGAACTCGACACGCAAACGGCGCGGCGCCTGCGCTTTGTGCTGACCGACATCGACGACACGATCACATCCGATGGAGCCCTGCCGGCCATTGCATATGCGGCGCTGGAACGACTGCGCGACGACGGACTTTCGGTGATCCCTGTCACCGGCCGACCCGCCGGCTGGTGCGACATGATTGCGCGCTTCTGGCCGGTCGCGGCGGTCGTCGGCGAAAACGGCGCGCTCTATTTTGCCTATGATCGCGGGCGGAGGGTGATGAAGCGACGCTATTCCATCTCCGCTGCGCAGCGCGCCGCCGACCGCAAAAAACTCGACGCCATCCGCGATCAGGTGCTGAGGGAGGTGCCGGGCGCTGCAGTCGCCGCGGATCAGGATTTTCGCGTTGCGGATCTTGCGATCGATTTCTGCGAAGACGTCGCTCCCCTCTCCTCAACTGCAATCGACCGCATCGTCGACATTTTTACCCGCGCCGGCGCACATGCGAAAGTCAGCTCGATCCACGTCAATGGCTGGTTTGGCGATTACGACAAGCGGGTGATGACCGGCCTTCTGATGAAGGAGCAATTTGGGCTCGACCTTGATCGGCACAAGGACCAAGTGCTTTTTGCCGGCGATTCTCCAAACGATGAGCCGATGTTTGCTTATTTCCCCGTCTCGATTGGCGTCGCGAATGTGCGCGATTCGCTGACGCGCTTCAAAACTCTGCCAGCCTATGTCACGCAAGCGCGCGGCGCCGATGGCTTCGTGGAAATGGCGGACGTTGTCATCAGCTTGCGTGGGTCACGGCCTCCTGCCAACAACGCATCGTGAGGCGGATACCGACCGTCTGTCACAGCGCCGTTAGCGTTTGGTGCTCGTTGTTTCGATATTGGGCGACAAGTCCAGTTGCGGCGACAAGATCGAGGAGAGCCTGCGACATCCGGTCAGGCCGAGTGCCGCAATTGAACGCTCTTGCAATCGCGCACCACCGCGTCGAGCTGCGACAGGATCGATCCCTGCCCCGGGCTATAGGAGCCTTCGAATATCGCTGTTCCGATCGTGAAGGCGTCCGCTCCCGCGTCGCATATCGCGCGGATGCGTTCGATCGAGGAGACGGAGCCCGCGACAATGAGGTAACCGTCGCCCAGACCTTGACGCGCGGCCTGCACCAGTTCGATCGGATCGGCGTCGGTCGCGCGATAGGCTAGAAGGTCGGCGCCGGCGCATCCCGACTTGCGAAAACTGCGGCACTGCGCCTCAACCTCAGCAGGCGAGCCGGCGAGTTGCGTCGGATGGCCGTGAGGACGACCGGGAAATGGATAATAGGCGATGCCGGATCCCTTCAGGATCGCGAGGATTTCAACAACGTCCGTGCCGCCGAGAAGCCGATCGACACCGAGTGCGCGACCCATCTTGGCGGAACGCAAACATGAATCCCTCGATGTGGACACGACCTCCAGGTAGGAGGTCGCGCCAGCCGCCCGAATTTTGCTTGCGAGTTTGGTCAGGATATCGGGCGAAACGCCGACATCCTTGAAGCCGATATGCTTCAGGCCGAGCGGCGCGATCAGATCGAAGAGCTCGAGGCAATCCTCGACCGTCTTGTCCCCCCGCGTCAGCATGAAGATAAAATCCATTCGCGGCACTCCGAAGTTCGGGGGCTCGGCACGCTATGGCGAGATGATGTGAAACATTCCAGCATACGGCCTGAAAATATCAACATGCTGAAAGCGGCAACTTGCGACGCGCCGGTTAAAGGCCGATATGCCGACAAAAGCACCATAGGCGGGCGATGCTACGAGTCCGCCGACGTTCAGACGCTGGAGTTATAATGAGAAGCGCCAGAGGCGGTTCAGGCACCACCTGGATTGCGCGCGGACGTCTCGACAGCGCGGCACGCTGGTCCCGGCCCGCGCATATAATGACGCTCCGGATGGTAGGCATCGCGCCAGCTAGCTGCGAGCCGCGACCAGGTTTCCCTCAGCCGCGCGTGGATCGACCCGCTTTCATTATTCTGATCGGTCGGATCGAAAAGCTTCACGACAAGCGGCCCGCGCGTTGACATAGCCAGGATGGTACCGGTACCATCCTGATAAATCCTTAAAGTTCTGCGGTCAACGCAAGACGTGGGAGGAAACTGCATGGCTGTCCGGCTGCGCCTGCAGCCCCACCCCGCCGCGCCTTCGCGTGGCCGTTCAGGTCATGCCGTTCCGCGCTATGTCACTCTCCTGTCCTCCCTTTACACCGCTCTCATTTATCT
>CAZSAW010000079.1:0-15350 GCA_964604745.1 uncultured Hyphomicrobiales bacterium | reverse complement strand
TTCGAGGAGGTGAAGGACCGTTTTGATCCGAAAGGATTGTTCAATCCTGGCAAGATCGTGCGCGCGCCGAAATTCGACGACCGCAGCTACTTCCGCTTTGCCCCCGGCTATCGAGGCGAAGCCATCGCGACGCGGCTCGATTGGTCCGCCTATCAGGGCGCTGGCGGCGGATTTCAGGGCGCCTTCGAGAATTGCAACAACAACGGCGCCTGCCGGAAAATGTCCGGCGGCGGCATGTGCCCGAGCTATCGCGTGACGCGCGAGGAGCGCGATGTGACGCGCGGGCGCGCCAATACATTGCGGCTCGCCGTCACCGGACAGCTCGGGCCCGACGCGCTGACGTCGGAGGACATGCTGGAAACGCTGAAATTGTGCGTGTCCTGCAAGGCGTGCCGGCGCGAATGTCCGACAGGCGTCGACATGGCGCGCATGAAGATCGAAGTGCAGGCGGCGCGCGCGGCGAAATTCGGTTTTTCGCTGCGCGATCGTCTCGTCGGCTGGCTGCCGCGTTACGCATCGTTCGCGGCGACCTTCTCCTGGCTTTTCAATCTGCGCAACGTTCTCCCGGGGGCGGCGCTGTTCACGCAGCCGCTAACGAAATTGTCCGCGCGCCGTCGCCTGCCGCGCTGGCGCGGGGACGTGTTCGAGGATGGCGAGGCGCGGGATGTCGGCTCGATCGGGGAAAAAGACGTTGTCCTTTTCGCCGACACTTTCAACCGCTATTTCGAGCGCGAAAATATCGATGCCGCGATGGCTGTGTTGAAGGGCGCCGGCTATCGCGTTCATGTCGCGACGCCGAACGACGGGTCGAAACGCCCGCTCTGCTGCGGACGCACGTTCCTGTCGGTTGGGGCGGTGGATGAGGCGCGAAGCGAAGCTGAGAGAACGGTCAACGCGCTGATGCCGTTCATCGAACGCGGGACACCGGTCATCGGGCTTGAACCAAGCTGCATCCTCGGCTTTCGCGACGAAATCCCGGCGCTGCTGAAAAGTGAAGCTGCACGAGGGCTTGCGGCGCTTGCGCTCACGTTTGAGGAATTCCTCATCAGGGAGAGCAAGGCCGGGCGGCTCAATTTACCGCTTCAGCCGCTATCGCGGCGCGCTCTGGTGCACGGCCATTGTCACCAGAAATCCTTTGGCGCATTTGGCGCCGTCACCGACATTCTGAAGCTTGTGCCCGATCTGGCGGTCGAGCCGATCGAATCGAGTTGCTGCGGCATGGCCGGCGCCTTCGGCTACGGCGCCGATACGATCGACGTGTCGCTGGCGATGGGCGAACTGTCGCTGCTGCCCGCCGTTCGCAAGGCCGATGCCAGCGCCATCATCGTCGCGGACGGCACGTCTTGCCGGCACCAAATTCACGACGGGACCGGGCGCGAGGCGATGCATGTCGCCCGGGTGCTGGCGATGGCGCTCGCCGCGCCACCCTCGTGAGCCGCGCTATTTGCCGTAAAACAGGTCGACCAGCACCAGCGAGATCCCGGGCACATAGGTGCAGAGGATCAGAACGAGCAACAGCGCCGCGATCAGCGGCAGGTTCACCTTGGTCGTTTCCCAGATATCCGATTTGGCGATGGCGCACGCCGCCATCAGCACGCTCGCGACCGGCGGCGTTTGCTGGCCGATGGCGAGGTTAAGCGTCACGACCAGGCCGAAATGGATGGGATCGATGCCGACCGCGGTGATCATCGGCATCACGATGGGAATCACAAGGATGATCGCCGCCGCCGAATGCAGGAACATGCCCAGAATGAGGAAGGCGATGTTGAGCAGCAGCAGGACGACATACTTGTTGTCGGTGATGCCGGTGATGGCTGCACCAAGCTTCTGCGGCAATTGCACTTCCGTCAGGTAAGTGCCTACCAGCGCCGAGCTTGCGACCAGCAGCATGACCACGGCCGTCTGAATGCCGCCGTCGATGCAGGCCTTGCGCAATTCGCGCAGATTGAGGTCGCGATAGATCACGCCACCGACGAAGAGGGCAGCGACCACGGCCATGCCGGCTCCTTCGGTCGCCGTCACGATGCCGGCGAAGATCGACCCAAGAATGGCGATCGGCAGGATGAACGCCCACAGCGCGTCCTTGAAGGTCTGCCAGACGCGAGCGACCTGAAATTTCTCTTCGATCGGCAAGTTGTAACGGCGCGCCTGCCAATAGGCCGCGAGCGCGAGGCCGAGCCCACCGATCACGCCGGGCAGGACGCCGGCGACAAACAGTTTCACGACCGACGTCTGCGCCATCACGGCGTAGAGGATCATCGGTATGGAGGGCGGGATGATGATGGCGAGGCTTGCGGCCGAAGAGACGGTCGCAGCGGCAAGCTCTTTCGAATAGCCACGGCTGCGCATCGCGGGGATCAGGATCGAGCCAAGCGCCGCAACGTCGGCAACGGCGGAGCCGGAAATCTCCGCGAAAAACATCGAGGCGCCGATGGACACCATCGAGAGGCCGCCACGCACAAAACCAACCAGCGCCGAGGCGAAGGCAATCAATCGCCGGGAAATCGACGACGCATTCATGATCGCGCCGGACAGGATGAAGAGTGGGATCGCGAGCAGGGGAAAGCTTGATGCGCCGTCGAACATCACCAGCGCCACGTTCGGCAACATGCTGGTGCCTTGGGTAACGACGATCGCAACGAGACCCACGAGCCCCAGGGCGACGGCGATCGGTACATTGATCAGCGCGAGCACGATCATGCCGATGAGCATAAGAGTGATGATCATCGGCCGCGTTCCTTTCGCGCGCCTGACTTTGCCGCCGGGCGCCGTGCCGGCTTTTTGACGCTACCGTGCGCGGCTTCTTCCATCCGCGCGCGGCCCGCAGGTCCGGCATGCGCCATCGCTTCGATCGTTTCGGTGTCGATGAAGCCTTTGCCGCGCGCGTCGCGCATCAATTGCGGAAAGCGCAGCAATTCGGCGATGATGAAGAGAATCGCGCCAATCGGGATGACGGATTGCGTCAGCCGCAACGGCACCCAAGGCAGACTCACCATCGAGTCGCCGCCCAGAATGATGAGAACTTCGATCCCGGTCCAGGCCATGACCGCGAAGAAGACCAGAACGCAGGCTTCCGCAAAGATCGTCGCGATCGTGCGCCATTGCGGCGACATGGCGTTGACGAGTCCCGGCACGCCGATATGTGCACCCTTCAAAGCCGCAAGCGCGGAACCGTAATACGTCAGCCAGACGAGACCGATTGAGGCGAGCTCATCGTACCAGGACAGCGCGTAACCGATATAGCGGAAGAAAAAGCCGGCGATGACGAGCCCGGTCAAAGCGCTCATCAGCACGATGACGATTGTTTCCAGGACGCGTTCGAAGGTGTGGCGCAGCTCTGCGAGATTCACTGATGTCCCCAAACGAAGAGGGCCGGCCTCTCCGGCCGGCCCTCGCTCACGTCATGCTCAAGACGATGACTTTCCGAGGGCGAGCGCCTTGTCGACGGCTTCCTTGCCACCCGGCACCTCCTTGGCAAACTCCTCGTAGATTTTCGTGCTGGCCTTGATGAACGCATCCTTGTCGGCGTCGTTCACCTGCATACCGGCATCTTTCAGCTTCTTGAGGAGATCGTTGTCGAGCTTGGCGGCGATCTCGTAGACGACGGGCTGCATTTCCTTCGCCGTATCGGTGAGGACTTTCTGCACCTCGGGCGAGAGCTTCGACCAGCTCGCGCCGGCCGTGACGTAGGCTGGCGTGTACACATGACCGGTCATGGAGAGATATTTCTGCACTTCGTAGAAGCGCGACGGATAGATCTGCGCAAGCGGGTTTTCCTGCGCGTCCATCACGCCAGTCTGCAATGCGACGAACACTTCCGAAAGCGCGAGGGGGCTCGGATTGGCGCCATAGGCCTGGAACATCTTCACGCGCCAGCCGCCCTGCGGTACGCGCAGTTTAAGACCGGCGAGATCATCCGGCTTCACGATCGGACGCTTGCTGTTGGTGATCTGGCGGAAGCCGTTCTCCCACACCGCAATGATCCTGTAGCCGGCCTTCTCGGCTTCGGGGACCAAGGTCGGATTCACAACCTGGTCGCGGATCTTCGCCATGTGGTTCCGATCCTTTACCAGATAAGGCATCTCGAACATGCCGAAGAGCGGCACCTGCGACGACATGACGGTCGATGGCAGCGCCAGATCAACCGTGCCAAGCTTGAGCTTCTTCATCAGTTCGGAATCGCCGCCGAGCTGGCTCGAGCCATAGGCGACCACCTTCGCCTTATCGCCGAGTTTGGCATTTGCCCGCTTGGCGAATTCCTGCGCCGACTGATCGAAGAGCGAGCCTGGCTCGCCGACATGGCCGAACTTGATCTCCGTCTGCGCGAACGCCGAACCGGCAGACAGCAGCAGGGCAAGGGCAAGGGATGTGGCGAATCTGGTCATGAAACCTCCCGGGTGTGAGCGCTTGGAGGGCCGATCGGCCCATGGCTCTCTTTCTGGGATAATGAATGCAAAACTTCCCAGGCAAAGCAAGCGAGCGATTGTCGCTGCAATGCACATGGGCTCGACGGCTATTGCAGTGCGATGCTCGCCTTGAAGCGGAACTGTGCGCGCTCGAAATTGTCGAGATCGAGATGCGACCAGGGCGTCGCGATGGAACGTCCCGCGATCTGAGGCTGGTAGGTCGTATTGAACGCGACCGCGTCCGTGACCTTCCAAAGCAGCGTCGGACCGAGATAGAGAGCTTCGCCGATCTTGTGCTGCGGCAAGGCCGTATCGAAAGCCATCAGATAGCGCGCTTCGGCGCCGACGAAGAATTGCGGCGTCAGCTGGAAGGCGACGGCAGTAGAAACGAGCGCCGACGAAGATTCCAGCCATGTTGTGCGGTCGAATGGATCCTGCGCGCTTTGCGGAGCCCAGGTGAGATTTGCCGCCCAGAAAATCTTGTCGGGCACGACGATCGCGTCCACGAAGAATTTGAACTCGGCGCCAATGGAGTCCGAGCGCAGCCCGGTGCTGCCGTCGATCAGGCCCCAGCGCGGCTCGACCGAAAGCGTGATGGCGAAGGGATTCGTGGCGCTGCGTGATACGATGCGATGCGCAATCTCGAACGAGACGCCGTCGAAAGCGACCTTGTCGATGTTGGGAATATCGGTGACGTTTCGCGCGTAGTTGCGAGCGGCAAACAGCGATCCGGCGATCCACCAGTCCGGCGCAAACGTGCGGCTGAATTCGTATTTCGTGTTCAACGCGAAATAGGAGCCGTCACGCTTGCCGAGACGGCCGTCGTTCTCGTTTGCGAAGCCGGTGTCGCCCGGCTTGCCGACATCGGTCGCCGAGGTGAAGCCGAAAATGTCGTCACCCGGGACATCCGGCGGCTCGCTGTCGGCTGCGGCGATCGCGCTCGTCTGCAGCACCAATAAGGCCACGGCGAACGCGCCTGCGAAAATCAGCGCACGCGTCCCTCGATCCACGTCCGTCATCCCGCCCCCGCGAGCACTCGGTCGTCTAGATCAAACCCGCGAGAAGACCGACGCCGGCAAGCGCCGTCATGGCCCCCGCTGCGCGCACGACCAGGGGACCCCGGATTTCTCCGGCCCGGCCGATGGCAAATCCAAGCGCAAGGCCAGTGCCGTGCAGGAGTGCCGTCGCAAGCATGAAACCCGCGGCAAAAGCGGCACCAGAGGCATCGGCGGGCATTTCCGCGCCATGCGCATGGCCGTGGAAGATCGCAAAGACGCCGACGATCGCCATGGCGATTGCAACCGGCGCTCTGACGCCGAGCGCGATGATAGCGCCGAGAACGATGACCGAGAGCGCAATGCCCGTTTCGACATAGGGAACGGAAATACCCGCCATCCCCAAGGCGCCGCCGCCGGCCATGAGAAAAACGAAAGTGCCGGGGACCAGCCACAAGGCACGCCCGCCTAATTGATAGGCAAACACGCCGACCGCGATCATGGTCAGGACGTGGTCAAGGCCGCTGACAGGGTGCGCCATTCCGTGAGCGAACCCCGACGTATCGCCAAGGCCCGTATGAGCGAAGGCGGTCACCGGCAGAACGGCGAGACCGCAGGCAAACAGAAAGGTCAGAAGGCGATTCATTCATGCCTCGAATTCAGGAAGGACTTGCAGAGAAACTATCATACAAAAACCGTACCGCTGGAAGCGCCCTTCTTTTGCAAAAACAAAAAGGGCCGCCTTGGGCGGCCCTTGCTGCTTGGCAAATTTTCACGCGGATCAGGCGGCGCGCAAATAATGCACGACGCCATCAACCATTTCGCAAACGAAGATGTCCTTCTTGGTGAAGGTGTGCTCGGCGTCGCAATGCGGACAATGGACGGTTGCGACGAATTGCGGAGTCATCTCCATGCTCGATTGATCAGTCTCGATTCCGGTCTCGATCTTGCGGCCGGTCACCGGACAGGTCGTTACCAGCATGCCCATCTCACGAAATCTCCCTCGTGACAGCAGTTGCAGTCGATCTGCCAGCGATATCACCAGAAGAATGTGACCAGCGCAGGACATTGAGAAAGTTTAATTCCGCCGGGGGAAAAGGCGGCATTACTGTGATGCCTTCGATTTGATTGAATCAACATGTCGAAGGCGATCTAGGCGGCGCGCGCCATATCCAGTGTGACCGGCGCTAATCCTGCCCGTATGCCATTGTTGACAACAATGCGATTTCGGCACGGCGGGAATCGAGCCGCGTGTGCTGCACAATGATGGGAACATCCGATTCGAACACTGAGGCGTAGTCGGTGTCGAGCGGCACAGGCTCCGGATCCTTCAGATCGTTGAACCGCAAATGCAGCGTGCGCTGCGATTTGACGACAAAGCGATAACGCACCGGCGCGCGATCGGTGAAAAAAACCGTCAGAACGACGTTCGCGTCGCGGTCGTTGGCGTTCAGGATGCATGCGGTCTCATGTGAGACCAGTGTGCGTTCATTGGAGACGCTCTGCGAGGGGATGTAACCCTCGGCAATCGCCCATCTCGTCTTGCCAATGCTTTGCATGCTTTGCTCCCGTATCTGGCCGCGAGGCGGGGTCAGTTATGCCGGCCGGGAAGCCGGTGCGCCCCTTCCGTCAACGACGCAGCGCCAGTTTCGCTCCGTCGCACGCGCGGCAGGATGGCATCCTCTTCACCGTTGTCGCTGTTCGATCCGGTGAGCTTCGACAGGAATCGATCCGGCCAGTCGTTGATGTCGTTGCTGGAAATGATCTGATAAAGCGCCTTTTGCCGCGCGCGCCTTTCGTCCAGCGACATCGAAAGCGCGCGGTGGATCGCGGCACCGATGGAATCCGGATCATAGGGATTGACGAGGAGTGCGGGCTTGCACTCGTCCGCTGCACCGGCGAAACGGGAGAGGATCAGGACGCCGGGATCTTCTTCATTCTGGGCCGCGACATATTCCTTGGCGACGAGATTCATGCCGTCGCGCAGCGGCGTTACGAGAGCCGCGCGCGAGCCGCGGTAGAGTCCGGCAAGCGCCGTGCGGCTGTGGGTGCGGTTGATGTAGCGGATCGGCGTCCACGAGGCTTCGCCATAGGTGCCGTTGATGCGCCCGACGGTGCTAGAGACCTGGCGCTCCATCTCGGCATATTCCTGGATCGTCGATCGGCTTTTCGGCGTGATCTGCAGGTAGGTGACGTTGTTGCGCCACTCGGCGTTGTTGGCGAGAAAACGCTCGAAACCCTCCAGGCGATTATTGATGCCTTTGGAATAGTCGAGCCGGTCGACGCCGATGATCATGATGCGCCCGGCGAGGCTCGCCAGCACGCCGGTAACGAAGGACGAACGCGCGGCGCGCCTGGCGATGCGGCTGAAGCGCTCGGTTTCGATGCCCACCGGGAAGACGCCGATGCGCGTCACCTGATCGCCATGCCGATAGGCGTTGGTGCCGTCCGCGCGGAAGCGGCATTCGTTTTCGACATAGCTCGCGAAATTGCTGGCATCCGTATGGGTCTGGAAGCCGACGAGATCGTAGCGGCAGAGCGCCGAGACGATCCGCTCATGGTGGGGTAGCGCGGTGATGACTTCCGGCGGCGGAAATGGCGTGTGCAGAAAGAAGCCGATCTTGTTGTTGTGGCCGCGTTCGCGCAACGCCTTGGCGAGTGGAAGAAGATGGTAGTCGTGCGCCCAGATGATGTCGTCAGGCTGGATGATCTTGTTTAGCTCGCTCGCGAAATGTTCGTTCACGCGCATGTAGCCGGAGAGGTCGCGGCGCGAGAATTCGGCGAGATCAAGCCGGTAATGCAGAATCGGCCAGAGCACGCGATTGGCAAAGCCGCTGTAGTATTCGTTGTAGTCCTCGCGCGACAGATCGGTGATGACATAGGAGATCTTGTCGGCTTCGATGGTGCGCGTTTCGATGCTTTTGGTCGCGGTGCGGCCGCTCCATCCGAACCAGACGCCCGGGTGCCGCTTCAGCGCGGCAAGCACAGCAACTTCCAGGCCGCCGGCGCGGCTCCCCGTTTTCGGGATAGAAACCCGATTCGAGACGATAATCAGCCGCGCCAATATTTGTCCTCCCAGCTTCGCGACAGGCGCATCGCAGTCAGGATCAAACCCGCCATCGAATAGGTCTGGGGGAAATTCCCCCATAACGCGCCGGTTTGCAGATGAATGTGTTCTGCCAACAGGCCGTAACGGTTGCGATGCTGCAAGGCATCGACGAACAGATCGCGCGCTTCCTGCTTGCGGCCCAGGGCCCACCAGGAATCGATCAGCCAGAAGCGGCAGATCAGGAACGCCGCTTCGGGAACGCCGAAATCATCGGCGCTAGCGTAGCGCATCACATGCTTTTCCCGCAACAAGTCCCGTTCCACGGCGGCAACGGTCGATGCGAAGCGTGGATCATCGGCGTCGATCACGCCCAGCTCGGGAAGCAGAAGCACGCTGGCGTCGAGATCCTCGGAGCCGAAAGCTCCGGTAAAGGCGTTGCGTTTCGGATTCCACGCCTTCTCGATCAGTGTCGCATGAATTCGGTCGGCGGCATCGTTCCAGTGTGACGCCCGGTCGACAAAGCCAAGCGTCTGCGCGATCGCGGCGAGCCGATTGCAGCCGGCCCAGCACATCGCGACCGAATGCGTATGCGTGCGGCTGCGGCCGCGATATTCCCAGATACCCGCATCGGGTTCGAGCGCGAGGCGCTTCGCCTTTTCGCCGAGCGTTTCCAGCAGACGAAAGAGGGATTCATCCCCGGGCTCGGGCAGACGGCGATCGAAGAACATCGGCATCGCGGCGAGAATGATGCTGCCATAGGTGTCGTGCTGTGCTTGGCTGACAGCGGCATTGCCGATGCGCACAGGCCCGTCGCCACGAAAGCCCGCGAGATCGGGAGCTTCCCATTCGTCCATCGCGTCGCTCGGCACCACGGGATAGACCGGCCGCAGCGAGTCTTTCTCCTCGGAGGCGATATTGAGAATGAAGAAGATGAAATCTTCCATCGTCTTGGTTGCGCCGATGCGATTGAGCGCCTTGACGACGAAATAGGCGTCACGCAGCCAGCAGAACCGGTAATCCCAATTGCGCCGCGTGCCCGGCGCCTCTGGAATCGACGTTGTCAGCGCGGCAACGATGCCGCCGGTCTCCTCGAAATTGCTGAGCTTCAGCGTGATGGCGGCGCGGATGATCGCCTCCTGCCATTCGTAGGACATGTTGAGGCGGCGCACCCATTCGCGCCAATAGTCATTGGTGCGGTCGCGGAATTCGCGGCAGGTCGGCGCGATCGCGCTGGGAAAGGGCTCGTCCGCGCCGAAAACCAGATGGACCGGGCGGTTGAGCACGAACGAACTCTCGCGCTCGATATACGAGAGCGGCGCGTCGGTGGTGAGCCGCAATTGCGATTCGCCACCCCAATAGCGGATGTGCGAGCTGCCGATTGACACGTTGGTCATCGGCTTGCCGTAGTCGTAGGCCGGCCGGAAGCGGATGGTAATGCGTGGCAGGCCGGCTACCGGCTCGATAATGCGAATGAGTTGCGGCGGACGAAAGATGCGATCGAGATTCTGAAAGCGCGGCGCGAAGTCTGTGATCCGCAGAACGGCGCCCTTGCGGTCCGTCAACGTGGTGACGACGGTCGCGGTATTGCGCGAATATTCGGACTTCGTGTCGACGAGGTCGTCGAGGACGACGTCGGAAAAGCCCTTCTCGTCGTTCCCCGTGAGCAGCCGGCAGAAGATCGGATCGCTGTCGAAGCGCGGGAAACACCACCACATCAGTCGCGCTGCCGGATCGACCAACGCCGCGGTCCGACCATTGCCGATGACCGCCAGATCGAGTCCGTAATCCGTCATCGCGCCTCCGCATGAGATGTCGCACAAATCTGTTCGAGCCAAAGCCGCACGTCGTGCGGGCCGTCGAAATTGAACGATGCGCCTGGGACGATGCCGCCGACGGAAAAGCCGACGCCGGAAAAATCCGGCAGCACCGCGAAAGCCGCTTCGTCGGTGGTGTCGTCGCCGACGAAAATGGGGCGGCGGCCCTTGAACGGCGCGACCGCCATCAGTTCACGCAAGGCGGTGCCCTTGTCGAAGCCGCGCGGCTTGATCTCGATCACCGACTTGCCGGGAAGGATGTCGAGGGAGTCGCAACCCCATTTCTCGCAGATCGCGGCGACAGATTTGATGATGTCGCCGCCGAGCTTCGGCGCCAGGCGATAATGCAATGCAAGCGAATAGCCCTTGTCCTCGACGACGATGCCGGGCCCGAGTTTTCCAAGCTGGATGAAATGACGCTTGATGTCATCGTCGAGCGCCGCCTGCATACGACGATACGTATTGTCCCCGCCCGGCCTGATCTCGGCGCCATGCCCGCCAACTGCCGGCAATTTGAGCGGGGCAAAAATCCGATCGATGTCAGCAAGCGATCGGCCGCTGATGAAAGCGAGCGCGCCATTGAGCCGTTCGGACAGACACTGCAGCGCGTCACGCAGGCGCTCCGGCACTCTCACATCGTGAGGCTTGGGCGCGATGTCGAGCAGCGTTCCATCGACGTCGAGGAGGATCGCGATATTGTCGAGATCGGTTAACGGTTCGATGAGACCCGCGGAAATCTCTTCATTGGTCTGATGCTGATGCATGATCAAATCACTTACTAAAACATCATGCCGCGGCACGGGTTTGACCGGCACACGCAGTATATATGAACGGCGTCGCGCGTTTCATACCCTGACGTATCCCGGTCTCGCTCAGTGATTAATCAATCGGTGATGGAAGATCCGTCGCCGGTTCTGCGGCAGCGGCTCTTCTGGCGATGGTCCAGTGGCCGACGAGGGCCCTTTGCGGTTCCGGCGAGATGCCGCGTTAACGCTGCTTTGCCGCGGTGGTTCCGGCGGACGCGCCATGGGCGCGCGCGGTCTCCCATGCGGATTTTTCGTATCGGCGGGGTTGTCTGGCCGGCGTCGGCTGCGCTAAAGCTCGCGGCCACGCCGTGGCCACTCCTCACGATGCGACGTGCCGGAGACGCGCATGAGTTCGCGCAACCAGATATTCTTGGGCGACGGTCCCAAGCCCGAAGAGGCGCCGCGCGCCGGGAGCGGATCGCAGATCGCGCCGACGCACCATGCACGCGTTCTGATCGTGGAAGACGAATTATTCGTCGCCTGGCACCTTGAGACGCTTGTGCGCGATCTGGACCTCGATGTCGTCGGCCTCGTGCCCGACGGCGAGGGGGCGGTCGAGCAGGCGGCGGACTTTCATCCCGATCTCGTACTGATGGACATCAGCCTGAGCGGCCAGATCGACGGCGTCGAGGCGGCGCGGCGGATTTGCGAGCGGCAGCCGGTCCCGGTCATCTTCATCACGGCCTATACCGACAACGAGACGAAGCTCCGCATTCAGAAGGCAGTGCCCGGCGCCCAGGTTCTCGCCAAGCCGATTTCTCCCGATACGCTACGCCGTGCTATCAATAACGTCCTGCCAATCGCAGGATAACTAGCGTTGCACGGGCGCCGCCCGAAGTGACGCAGCCGGCAGCCAGGGGGAACAGGCCTGTGACGACGAAGCGTCTTGGCATCATCATGCATGGCGTTACCGGACGGATGGGGACCAACCAGCATCTCGTCCGTTCGATTCTCGCCATTCAAAAACAGGGCGGTGTCGCGCTGAAGGATGGCACGCGCGTCATGCCCGATCCGATTCTCGTCGGCCGCAATGCGCGCAAGATCGAGGAGCTGGCGCGCCAGCACGGTGTCGCGCGCTGGACCGATAATCTTGAGGCCGCGCTCGCCAATCGCGACGATACAATCTTTTTCGATTCCGGCACGACGCAGATGCGTCCTGCCTTGCTCGAGCGCGCGATCAGGCACGGCAAACATATTTACTGTGAAAAGCCGATCGCCGTCGATCTCGCCTCGGCGCTGCGCATCTGCCGGCTGGCGGAGAAAGCGGGCCTGAAGAACGGCGTCGTGCAGGACAAGTTGTTCCTGCCCGGGCTTCTCAAATTGCGCAAGCTGCGGGAGCAGGGGTTCTTCGGGCGCATGCTCGAGGTGCGCGGCGAGTTCGGCTATTGGGTCTTTCCCGGCGACGATCCGAACCAGCCGCCACAGCGCCCATCCTGGAATTATCGCGCGCAGGACGGCGGCGGCATCATCCTCGACATGGTCTGCCACTGGCGCTACGTGCTCGACAATCTGTTCGGCGAAGTCAAAAGCGTGAGCTGCATCGGCAAGACGCAAATTCCCGCACGCGTCGACGAAAGCGGCAAACCTTACAGAGCGACCGCGGACGATTCCGCCTTCGCCACCTTCGAGCTCGAAGGCGGCGTGGTCGCCCATATCAACATGTCGTGGTGCACGCGCGTTTATCGCGACGACCTCGTGACGTTTCAGGTCGACGGCACGGAAGGCTCCGCCATTGCCGGACTGACCGATTGCATGATGCAACCGCGTCCGGCGACGCCGCGCCCGGTCTGGAATCCGGATCAGAAGCAGACCATCGATTTTCGCGCCGGCTGGCAGAAGGTGCCGGACGAGGGCTACGACAACGGTTTCAAGGCGCAATGGGAAATGTTCATTCGCCATGTCGCGGAGGACGCGCCTTACCGCTACACTCTGATGGAGGGCGCAAAGGGCGTTCAGCTCGTCGAATGCGCGCTGAGGTCCTGGCGGCAGCGCCGCTTTGTCGATGTGCCCAGGCTCGCGCTGGCGGCTGGCCGCAAGCCGACGAAAGCAAAGGCCACTGCCAAGAAGACTGCTGCCAGGAAGAAGAGCGTCGCGAGAAAAGTGAAGACACGCGCGGCACGGCCGCGCAAGGGAGGCCGGACATGAACCGCTATGAACGTCCGCAGCAGGGCCTGAGCATCACGCTGCCGCGCGCCGATCGTTCGCTCGAAGTCTTTAGGCTGTCGGCGCCGCGCGCCTTTCCCGACAAGCTCAATGCGCCGCTCAATCGCGTCGCCTTCGCAGCCGCTCACGTTGTTGCCGATCCGCTGGCGGAAAGCGATCCGTGGCTGGACGCGCCGGTCGACTGGGATCGCACCATCGCCTTCCGCGAACATCTCTGGGATATCGGCTTCGGCGTCGCCGAGGCGATGGACACAGCCCAGCGCGGGATGGGCATGGACTGGAAGAACTCCCTCGAATTGATCAAGCGCTCCGTCTCGGCGGCGAACGCCCGCAAGGCGCTCGTCTTCTCCGGCGCAGGCACCGATCATCTTGCGCCCGAGGCGGCGAAATCGATCGACGATGTCATCCGCGCCTATGAGGAGCAGATCGCCGCGATCGAAGCGGTGGGTGGGCGCATCATCCTGATGTGCTCGCGCGCGCTGGCGCGGGTTGCGACCTCGGCCGACGATTACGTGAAGGTCTACGAACGCGTGCTGCGGCAGGTGCGCGAGCCGGTCATCATCCATTGGCTCGGCGACATGTTCGATCCTGCGCTGGCCGGCTATTGGGGTACGCGCGATCTCAACGCCGCGATGGATACGGCCACCGCGATCATCAATGACCACGCGGCGAAGGTCGATGGGGTAAAGGTATCGCTGCTCGACAAGGACAAGGAAATCCACATGCGCCGCGGCCTCGCGAAAGGTGTGCGCATGTATACCGGCGACGACTTCAACTACGCCGAACTGATTGCCGGGGATGCGCAGGGCTATTCCGACGCGCTGCTTGGCATTTTCGACGCGATCGCGCCGGCGGCGTCCTTCGCGCTGTCGAAGCTTGCCGCAAATGACCGAAAGACCTTCGATGACGTACTGGCGCCCACCGTGCCGCTGTCGCGGCATATCTTCCGTGCGCCGACGCGGTTCTACAAGACGGGCGTCGTCTTCATGGCCTATCTCAACGGCCATCAGGACCATTTCACCATGATCGGGGGTCAGGAAAGCGCGCGCTCGACCTTGCATCTGGCGGAGATTTTCCGCCTTGCCGATGCGGCAGGACTGTTGCGCAATCCGGAGCTTGCGATCGAGCGCATGCGCACGGTGCTCCAGACGCGGGGCGTGGAAGGCTAGCTTGTTTGCGCCCGGCCACATGCCGGGTGGTTCGATTCGATTTGCCGGGCGCGCGGTCCGGGCGGAACCGGATTTCGCGCCGCGCGATTGGGGAGTAGAAGCCTCGTGACGGCGCTCGCATGGACCTCTTCGCTGAAGACGAGCTGAAAATTACCTCGCAGAAGGCGCTGCGCGAGGCGGAGGCTGCCTGCATGCGCTGTCCGCTTTACAAGCACGCAACGC
This sequence comes from uncultured Hyphomicrobiales bacterium, assembly GCA_964604745.1. GTDB lineage: Bacteria > Pseudomonadota > Alphaproteobacteria > Rhizobiales > Xanthobacteraceae > Pseudorhodoplanes. The sequence continues at coordinate 726 of CAZSAW010000079.1, read as the reverse complement.
AGGTCGTTCCGGGCGAGGGGCCGGCTCACGCGCGGCTGATGATGGTCGGCGAGCAGCCAGGCGATCAGGAAGATCTCCAGGGCAAGCCGTTTGTCGGTCCGGCGGGGCGCGTCCTCGACAAGGCCATCCACGATTCCGGACTCGATCGCGCAACGATCTTCGTCACCAACGCGGTGAAACATTTCAAATTCGAGCCGCGCGGCAAACGCCGCCTGCACAAGCGGCCGAACACGCACGAAATCGACCGTTGCCACATCTGGTATGATTACGAGCGCAGGCTGGTGAAGCCCGAACTCGTCATCGCGCTTGGCGCCACCGCGGCGCGCAGCGTGGTCGGCCGCACCGTGACGATTTCAAAGGTGCGCGGGGAGATTCTATCGCTCGCCGACACGCGAGCGCTCGTCACCATCCATCCCTCCTGGCTCCTGCGGATGGATGATGAAGAGCAGAAAGATCGGGAGTATCGTCAGTTTGTCGCCGACCTGAAAATGGCGGCCAAGGAATTGGCCGCCTAGGCTGCGCGGCAATGTTTTGGAACTGCCAATAATCTCAAACGTTTATTTGCATTGCAGGGGCTCTCATGGCGCCGCGCCCGATCTGGAAAGGCTATCTGAAGCTGTCGCTCGTGAGCTGCGACGTCGCGCTCTATTCGGCGACTTCGACGCGCGACCGCATCCACTTCCACATCATCAACCGCAAGACCGGCAACCGCATTCACAACGAGGT
>CAZSAW010000078.1:0-2300 GCA_964604745.1 uncultured Hyphomicrobiales bacterium | reverse complement strand
GGGGAGGTGAGGCCTTGCCGGCGAAGAACATCGACGTGAGCGGGGCGATGCCCAGGACGGATACCTCGCGGCGGATGAACAGCACGGCCTTCGTGTCGACGACCGTCCTCGCGCCGGGCCGGATCGCAAAGGCAAACGCGCCGGAGGCGCCCGGCGAGTCGAGCAAGGCCCAAACGGTAAGCTCCTGAGCGCCCTCGGCGGGCTTCAACAGCCAGAAGGAGCGGAAGATCGGAAACTCTTCCGGCTTGCCGGTGCCCGTGTCGATTGCGAGACCGCGCGCCGAGCTGCCGTAGCCCTGGCCGCGACCGATCGGCCGGAAGTAGCTTGCGCCGAGGAAGGCGATGATCTCGTCGAACTTGTCGGGCCGGTTCAGCGGAAAGGTCAGCTTGAAGCCCGCCGTCTCCACGGTTTGCGGTGGTGCCTTGAGGCCTGTGTCGCTGAAGTCGAACTGGCCGCTGCCGATCGTCACCGGCGTCACGTTGCCATTCTCGACAATGCCGATCGACACGGCCTTGTCGTAGATAAAACCGGCGGGGAAAAATTCCGCGCGGAACAGTCGCTTGGGGCCGCGCCAGAGGGCGCTGCCGGGCTTGGATCTCAGGGCGCGGTACTGGTCGTAGCCCAGCTCCTTCATCTCGCCGCCGATCGAAGGCAGCTCGCGATAGGGCTCGCTTGCCAGCTGGCGAGCCTGCGCCTCGACGGCGGCAAAATCGAAGGGCGCCGCCTGCGCGAAGGCGGACCGCGCAAGCGGGTTGGACAGCAACAGGAGAGCCAGTGCGAAACGACGGGAGTGGGCCATGAATTCCGCGTCAACGGTCGTGCGCCGCGGCGGTTGCGCCGGAACGCCGTTCCGGCGGCGACGTTGCTTGGTTTCTCATGCGCATGTCACAGAGAAGGGTCATCGAAGCGCTCGCGCGGGATAAGGGGCTCAAGATCGTCTCGCCCGACGCGCTTGTGCTTCGTCGCCAGCGCTGCGGCGCCGGATTCCAGTATCGGCTGCCGTCGCGGGCAGTGCTACGCGACCGGCGTCGGATCGCCCGGCTGAACGCACTGGCAGTGCCCCCGGGCTACGCCGACGTGCGTTTTGCCGCAGACGCATCGGCGCACTTGCAGGCCATCGGCATCGACGCAGTTGGTCGGCGGCAATACCGCTATCACCCCAAGTGGACTGAAGCCCGTGAGGCCCTCAAGGCCCGCCGACTGGCCGGACTAGGGTCAAAACTCAATAAATCTGTTGCGAACAGAGTCGGTTGTCGATTCTCTGCTGTCAAATGGAGCGGAGCCGATGCGAGCGAACCTGTTTTGGCTGGATGACGATCAGTGGCAGCAGATCGAGCGGCATCTGCCGACCGATGTTCGTGGCAAGGAACGAGCGGACGACCGGCGGGTGATCAGCGGCATCCTGCACGTGCTGAGGAGCGGCTGCCGGTGGAAGGATTGTCCGCCGGAGTACGGTCCGTACACGACGATCTACAATCGCTTCACACGGTGGGCCAGGCGAGGCGTGTGGGAGAAGCTGTTCCGAGAACTCGCCCTTCGAGGTCGATCGGCACAGACGCAGATGATCGACTCGACACACATCAAGGCGCATCGCTCGGCCTCGGGCGGAAAAGGGGGGAGCAGAAACAGGCGATTGGCCGCTCTCGCGGAGGGCGCAACACGAAGATCCACGCACTCGCAGATGCTAAAGGGCGTCTTCTTTCGTTCCTGTTGACCGGCGGTCAGGCGCACGATTGCCCGCCTGCCCAGCGCCTGATCCGGCGCGTCAAAGCCGCCGCGAAGCTTCTCGGCGACAAGGCCTATGACAGCGCGCCATTGAGGCAATGGTTGAAAGATCGCGGCACCAAGGCCGTCGTTCCCAACACGTCCAACCGCAAGAAACCCTTCAGCTTCGACAAGCAATCCTACAAACAACGGCACCGCATCGAGAATGCCTTCAGTCGACTCAAGGACTTCCGACGCATCGCCACCCGATACGACAAGCTGGCGCGAAACTTCCTCGCTTCAATCTGCCTCGTCGCTGCTATCGTATGGTGGATTTAATGAGTCTCGACCCTAGAAGCTCCAGCCCACCGGCGTGTCGGGCCGGAACACCAGGATGCTCTTGTTGCCGCCCGGCACCTCGACCCGCTCCGGCGCGTCCAGTGCCTTGGCCTGCAGGGTGATGCGCTCCTCGTTGGCCGGCAGACCGTAGAAGCGCGGACCATTGAGGCTCGCAAAGGCCTCGAGCCGGTCGAGCGCGCTCTCCTCCATGAAGATCTGGGCGTAGACCTGCATCGCCACCGGCGCGTTGAACACGC
>CAZSAW010000077.1:0-17722 GCA_964604745.1 uncultured Hyphomicrobiales bacterium | reverse complement strand
GGCTCTTCAGACGCTCTTCCAGCACGTGGGTGTATATCTGGGTGGTCGAAATGTCGGCGTGGCCGAGCAGCGTTTGCACGACGCGCAGGTCGGCGCCGTTTTGCAGCAAATGGCTGGCAAACGCGTGCCTCAGCACGTGCGGGCTGACGCGGTCGGCGCGCAGTCCGGCCGCGGCAGCGAGACCTTTCAGATCGCGCGCGACGTGCTGGCGCGTGATGTGGCCGCTTTCGCCGAATGACGGGAAAAGCCATTTTGACTCTCCCGCGCGCGTCTCCTTGCGCAGCGACAGGTAATCGGCCATCGCCGTCTTTGCCGCATCGTTCAGCGGCACGAGCCGCTCCTTTTCGCCCTTGCCGCGGACGATCAGCATGCGCTGGTCGCGACGCGCCGCGGATGCCGGCAAGGCGACAAGTTCGGAAATGCGCAAGCCGGTTGCGTAGAGCACTTCCAGAAGACAATTGAGCCGCGCCGCGCGCAGGCGCTCAAGCGCGGAACGCGTTTCGTCGTTCATTGCCGCGCGCGCACAAGTCAACAGCGTGTCGACTTCGCCAACGGAGAGCACCTTCGGCAACGGACGGCCGCGCTTGGGTCCTTCCAGCACGGCGGCGGGATCGTCCTTGCGATGGCCCTCGGCATAAAGAAAGCGGTAGAGCTGGCGGATCGCCGACAATTTGCGCGCGACCGACGATGCCTGGAAGCCGCGTTTTTCGAGCACGGCGAGATAGGACCGGATGTCGTCGGTCGCGGCGTCGGCGACGTGTCGCGCCCGGGCGGACAGCATTTCGGAAAAATCGGTCAGGTCGCGGCGATAGGCGTCCAGGGTATTGGCGCTCGCCCCGCGCTCGGCGGCAAGCATGTCGAGAAACAGCTCGATTGCAGAAGCGTCGGATAATGTCGCCCGGCGAGCCATGCGGCGCATCGGTCCTTTAGTGCTGCTTCAGCAGTTTGTCCTGCGGGACGGTCACGGTGATCTCCCGGGTCTGCGGCTCGACCATGGTGGCGAGCGCGAAAATGGCGGCATAGACCAGCCCAACCAGAATTCCGACGATGGCGAGGAATCGGAACAGGCTCGGCATGATCGGGCGGCGGTCCGCTTTCGCTGGTGCAGGGAACGAAACGCGACTACGACGTTCCGCCCGCCCTGACAAGAGCCGCGCCACCTTTGACGCCGCCCATGTTATATGGGACCGAACTTTAACAACGGTTGAATTCCCCATGGCGGACGTCGCCACGCATCAGATGACCCATCAGCATCCGGAAAGCGCGCTGGTGCAGGCGCTCGGGAGCCGGTCGATCGTGCTTGTCGGCATGATGGGGGCGGGCAAGTCTTCGATCGGGCGCAAGCTCGCGACCCGGTTCGACATGTCCTTCGTCGATGCCGATACCGAAATCGAGCTCGCGGCCGGCATGACCATCCCGGAAATCTTCGAGATGCGCGGCGAGGCGGAATTCCGCATGGGCGAGGCGCGGGTGATCGCGCGCCTCTTGGAAAGCGGGCCGCAGGTGCTGGCGACCGGGGGCGGCGCGTTCATGAATGCCACCACGCGCGGCCTCGTGCGCGCGCGCGGCATCTCGGTCTGGCTCAGGGCGGATTTCGACATTCTCATGCGCCGCATCAAGCGGCGCAGCGACCGACCGATGCTGAAGACAGCCGACCCCGCGGCGACGCTGAAGCGGCTGATCGCCGACCGTTACCCGGTTTATGCCGAGGCGGATATCACGATCGAATCGCGTGACGTGCTGCACGAGGTGATCGTTGACGAGATCATCGAGGCGCTACGCGCCTTTCTCCTGCCCGGGGCCGAGCCGAGGCCGCCGTCATGACCGTGCCGCTTCGCACCGGCGAGCCGATCGTGGTCGACGTCGCGCTCGCCGATCGCGCCTATGATATTGTTATCGGCCGCGGCGTCCTCTCTTCCCTCGGGCCACGCATCGCGGCGATGCGGCCAAAGGCGAAGGCGGCGATCGTTACCGACGACAATGTCGCCAAGCATCATCTCGCCGCCGCGCAGGCGAGCCTGGCCGCGGCCAATATCGCTTCCTCGCATGTTGTCGTTCGGGCCGGTGAAGGCACGAAACAGATCGCAGGCTTCGAAACGGTCTGCGAGGCGCTGATCGCAGCCAATGTCGAACGCAGCGATCTGGTCGTTGCGCTTGGCGGCGGCGTGATCGGCGATCTGGCCGGCTTTGCCGCGTCGGCGGTGCGCCGCGGACTCGACTACGTGCAGGTGCCGACCACCTTGCTGGCGCAAGTCGATTCCTCGGTCGGCGGCAAGACCGCCATCAATTCCCGTCACGGCAAGAATCTGATCGGCGCCTTTCATCAACCGATCCTCGTGCTCGCCGATACCGCGCTGCTCGACAGCCTGCCCGAACGTCAGATGCGCGCCGGCTATGCCGAGGTCGTGAAATACGCCTTCATCGGTGACGCCGGTTTCTTCTCCTGGCTCGACAACAACTGGCGCGAGGTTTTCTCCGGCGGGCCTGCGCGCGAGCACGCTGTTGCCGTGAGCTGCCGCATGAAGGCGGCGATCGTCTCGCGCGACGAACGCGAGAGCGGCGAACGGCAATTGCTGAATTTCGGCCATACCTTCGGCCACGCGCTCGAAGCGGCGGCGGGATTTTCCGACCGGCTGCTGCACGGCGAAGCCATAGCGATCGGCATGTCGCTTGCGTTCGCCTACAGCGCCCAACACGACTTCGCGCCGACGCAGGACGCCTATCGAGCAGTGACGCATCTGTCGTCGGTTGGCCTGCCGACCGCGATGGCGCAGATCCCCGGCGGCAAGCCGGAGGTCGACCGGCTGATGGATCTGATCGGTCAGGACAAGAAGGTGAAGCGCGGCAAGCTCACGTTCATCCTCGCGCACGGAATGGGCGATTGCTTTATCGCGCCGGATGTCGCGCCGGCCGATATCCGCGACTTTCTTGCGACGAAGCTTGCGTAAGATAAGACATGACGCTCGACGACTGGCTCACCCTGCTCGCGGTCTTTGTGTGCCTTCTCATGTCCGCGTTCTTTTCCGGCAGCGAGACGGCGCTGACAGCGTCATCGCGCGCGAGCATGTTGCGGCTGGAAAAACAGGGCAACAGGCGTGCGGCGATCGTCAATCGGCTTCTCTCTGCGCGGGAGCGCATGCTCGGCGCGCTTCTTCTCGGAAACAATGCGGTCAACATCGCCGCGTCGTCGCTGGCGACGGGCGTTCTGCTTGCGTGGTTCGGCTCGGTCGGCGTCGTCTATGCAACGCTGGTGATGACGCTGGTCGTCGTGGTTTTCTCGGAGGTGCTGCCGAAAACGGCAGCGATCAACGCGCCCGATCGCGTCGCGCTCGCGGTGGCGAAGCCCATGGCTTTTGCCGTGCGCCTGTTCGGCCCCATTCTCATGGCGATCGAGGCGCTGGTGCGCTGGATTCTCAACAGCCTCGGCATGCGCATCGGCGTCAATCAGCCGATCCTCTCCGCGCACGAGGAATTGCGCGGGGCCGTCGATCTTCTGCATCGCGAAGGCGGCGTCGAGAAGCTCGACCGCGATATGTTCGGCGGTCTGCTCGACCTGCGCGAGCTTGAGGTGTCGGACGTGATGATCCATCGCACCGAGATGGTGACGGTGAATGTCGACGATCCGCCCGAAGCGGTGGTCAAGGCCGCGCTCGAAGCGCCTGTCACACGGCTGCCGCTCTGGCGTGACAAGCCGGAAAACATCGTCGGGCTTCTTCACGCCAAGGATCTGCTGCGCGCCCTGCAGCAGGTCGGCGGCGATCCGACGAGGGTGAATATTCCCGCGCTGATGACGCCGCCGTGGTTTGTGCCGGACACGACGCCGTTATCCGAACAGCTCAAGGCGTTCCGCCGGCGCAAGACGCCGCTCGCGCTCGTTGTCGACGAATACGGCGAGGTGATGGGTCTCGTCACGCTCGAAGACATTCTCGAGGAAATCGTCGGCGACATCACCGACGAACACGACGTGGTCGTGCCGGGCGTGCGGCCGCAACTCGACGGCGCGGTGAATGTGGACGGCTCGGTCCCGATCCGCGATCTCAACCGCGCCATGGACTGGTCGCTGCCTGACGACGAGGCGACGACGATCGCTGGCCTGGTGATCCACGAAGCGCGTTCGATCCCCGATGTCGGGCAGAGTTTCACCTTCCACGGCTTCCGCTTTCGCGTGCTGCGGCGCGATCGTAACCGCATCACGCAATTGCGCATCACGCCGCTCGTTCGCAAACCGTTGCCGACGCGCCCGCTCGAGGGTTTGCGGGCGCTTTCACCCGGCGCGCTTGCATGGATCGCGAGCGCGTGCACGCCGCCGCCGAGTTCCGCAGACAGCGCCTCATTGATCATGCGGTGACGATCGATGCGGCTCTTGCCGCGGAAGACTTCCGACACGATATAAACGCGGAAGTGAGTTTGCCCGCCCGGCCGGTGACCGGCATGACCCTCATGCCGGTGCGATTCATCGACGACATCGAGGCTTTCAGGCGCAAAGGCTTGCGTCAGTTTTTGCGCGATCTGGGCTTTGGTCTGCATGCGCTCGGATAACGCCGGGCCCGGGTGGCGGTCAACGGTGGAAAGCAACGTAATTTTGGCAAAGACCGGCGAAATTGTGCGCCGGCCGGATTGTCAAGTCTTGCGGCGTTGAAAGCGGATTTCGCATAATCAACATCATGAAGTTCGACTCGCCATTGTTCGATCGCATCCGGGTCAAGCCCGGTCAGGATCGCCGCCCGCGCAAGGACACGCCGCGCTGCGAATGGCCGGGCTGCGACCGCAAGGGCGATTATCGCGCGCCGAAGGGGCGCGAGCACGCGGGCGAGCAATGGTGCTACTGCCTCGATCACGTCCGCGAATACAATCAGTCATATAATTTTTTTGCCGGCATGAGCGATGAGGCCGTGCTGCGCTACCAGAAGGATGCGATCACCGGTCATCGCCCCACCTGGAAAGTTGGCACCGGCAATCGCGCGCGCGAGCGCAGTCACTTCTACGCGGATGGCGTGATCGACCCCTTCGGCATGTTTCGCGAGGTGGGCGGGGGCGCGCATGCCCAGCATGCGCAAAAAGAGGGCCGCACGATCCGCAATGCCGAGCGCAAGGCCTTCGACACGCTCGGGCTCGAATTCAGCGCCACGCGCGTCGAGATCAAGGCCCGATTCCACGAGCTTGTGAAGCGCCACCACCCCGATGCCAATGGCGGGGACCGCTCGACCGAGGACCGCCTGGTGGAAGTGATCCAAGCCTATAATTATCTCAAATCGGTCGGCTTCTGCTGACGGGGCGGTTTCGTCCGCCGGGCGGTTTCTGCTAGTTTCGGCGCCATCATCGAAAGCCAGCCCAGACTGACCATTACGCCCCGGCTGGGCCGGGACACGGAGAACCAATGACCACCGCAACCCAAGAGGCCGCTCAAGGCCCCGCCGGCCTGCCCGACATGAAGGTGTCGGTCCGGCAGGTTTTCGGCATCGACAGCGACATGGAGGTCCCGGCCTATTCGGAGCCCGATGCGCACGTGCCGGACCTCGACCCGGACTACCTTTTCGATCGCCCAACCACGCTCGCCATCCTCGCCGGCTTTGCCAAGAACCGTCGCGTGATGGTCACCGGCTATCACGGCACCGGCAAGTCGACGCATATCGAGCAGGTCGCCGCGCGCCTTAACTGGCCTTGCGTGCGCGTCAATCTCGACAGCCACATCAGCCGCGTCGATCTCGTCGGCAAGGATGCAATCGTCATCAAGGATGGATTGCAGGTCACGGAATTCCGCGACGGAATCCTGCCGTGGGCGCTGCAGAACAACGTCGCGCTTTGTTTCGACGAATACGATGCCGGACGTCCGGACGTGATGTTCGTGATCCAGCGCGTGCTCGAAGTGTCGGGCCGGCTGACGCTGCTCGACCAGAACAAGGTGATCAAGCCGCATCCGGCGTTTCGGCTGTTCGCGACGGCGAACACCGTGGGCCTCGGCGACACCACGGGCCTCTATCACGGCACGCAGCAGATCAACCAGGGTCAGATGGACCGCTGGTCCATCGTCGCCACGCTGAACGACCTGCCGCACGACAAGGAAGTCGACATCGTGCTGGCGAAGGCGAGGCATTATCGCACCGAGGAAGGGCGCGACATCGTCAACAAGATGGTGCGTGTCGCCGATCTCACGCGCAACGCGTTCATGAACGGCGACATTTCGACCGTCATGTCGCCGCGCACGGTCATCACCTGGGCGGAGAATTCCGACATCTTCGGCGACATGGGCTACGCCTTCCGCGTCACCTTCCTCAACAAGTGCGACGAGCTGGAGCGGCCGATCGTCGCCGAGTTCTATCAGCGCTGCATGGGCGTCGAGTTGCCGGAAAGCTCGGTGAATGTCGCGCTGACATAACGTTGCCGTGCGCGGGCTCGACCCGCGCATCCATCCTTTTGCAAGATGGGTTGCCCGGTCGAGCCGGCAATGACGAAACAACCAACGTTGCCGTTGTCGAAGCAAGATGGCCTCGAACTACAAGACCAAGTCCGGACCGAAGGAATCGCCGACCGAACCGTTCAAGCGGGCGGTGAGCGGCTGCCTGCGCGCCATCGCCAAGAAGCCCGAACTTGAGATTTCCTACGCCGCCGAGCGGCCGGGTCTCGCCGGCGGCAAGGTGCGGCTGCCGGAGCCCGCGCGCAAGCTGACGCGGGGCGAGGCGGCCATTGTGCGCGGCCACGCTGACTCGATCGCGCTCAGGCTCGCGTGTCACGACCCGGCGGTGCATCGCAAGCTCGTCCCCGGCGGCCAGCAGGCGCGCGCGGTGTTCGATGCGGTCGAGCAGGCACGCGTCGAGGCGATCGGCGCGCGGCGCATGAGCGGCGTTGCAAAAAATCTCACCGCGATGCTCGACGACAAATTCCACCGCGGCAAATTTGACGACATCACCGATCGCGCCGATGCGCCGATCGAGGAGGCGGTGGCGCTGATGGTGCGCGAGCGCCTCACCGGGCAGGCGCCGCCGGCCGCGGCAAAGCGCCTCGTCGATCTGTGGCGCCCGCTGATCGAGGACAAGGCGAGCCGCGGTCTCGACCGGCTGGAGCATCTGGTCGAGGATCAGGAGCGCTTCGGCGACGCCATTCACGACCTGCTCGACGCGCTCGACATGGGCGAGGATCGCGACCGCGATTCGGAGAAGGACGACGATCAGGACGACGAGCAGGAAGGCCAGCAGGACGAATCCGGCGAGCAGGGCGAGGCCACCGAAACCGACGAATTGCAGCGCATGAGCATGGAGGAGGTGGAAGGCGCCTCCGAAGATGCGCAGGATTCGAGCGCCGAAGCCGTCGATGCGCCTTCTGCAGAAATGTCCGACGACGGAGAGATGGGCGATTCGGAAAGCGCCGCCGAGCCGTGGCGTCCGCGCTACGACGGGCGCAACGATACACGCGGTCCCGATTACCTGCCCTTCGTCAGCAAGTTCGACGAGGAAATCGCCGCCGAGGATCTGTGCGAGCCGGAAGAGCTTGACCGCCTGCGCGGCTATCTCGACAAGCAGCTTTCGCATCTGCAGGGCGTGGTTGCGCGCCTCGCCAACCGGCTGCAGCGCAAATTGATGGCGCAGCAGAACCGCGCCTGGGAGTTCGATCTCGACGAGGGCTTGCTCGATCCGGTCCGTCTGCCGCGCATCATCGTCGATCCGATGCATCCGCTCTCGTTCAAGCGCGAGAAGGACACGAATTTCCGCGACACGGTGGTGACGCTTCTGCTCGACAATTCCGGCTCGATGCGCGGGCGCCCGATCACGGTCGCGGCGACCTGCGCCGACATTCTCGCGCGCACGCTCGAACGCTGCGGCGTGAAAGTGGAAATCCTCGGCTTCACCACGCGCGCCTGGAAAGGCGGGCAATCGCGCGAGGCATGGCTTGCCGCGGGCAAGCCGGCCAATCCCGGCCGTCTCAACGATCTGCGCCACATCATCTACAAAGCCGCCGACGCGCCGTGGCGACGCGCACGCAAGAATCTCGGTCTCATGATGCGCGAGGGTTTGCTGAAGGAGAACATCGACGGCGAGGCGCTCAACTGGGCCTATCGGCGCCTGCTCGGGCGCAGCGAGCAGCGGCGCATCCTGATGATGATTTCCGACGGTGCGCCGGTCGACGATTCAACGCTGTCGGTCAATCCCGGAAATTACCTCGAGCGGCACCTGCGCTACGTCATCGAGCAGATCGAGACGCGCTCGCCGATCGAACTGATCGCGATCGGCATCGGTCACGATGTCACGCGCTATTATCGCCGCGCCGTGACGATCGTCGATGCCGAGGAGCTGGGCGGTGCGATGACGGAAAAGCTCGCCGAATTGTTCGATGAGCAGGGCACTCCCGCGCCGCAGCCCGCGCGGCGGAGACTGCACGCGTGAGGTTTCGCGGCGCCCTCGGTCTCGCGGCGTTTTTCTTTATCGCAAGTGTCTCGGCCTCGGCGCAGACGCCGCCGGTTGCCGATCCGCTTGTGCGCTCGCGCCAGCCGGAGGCGCCGGCGCGGATCGAGATCACCGCGGAGCCGATCGACCATTTCCTCGCCTCGGATCGCGATCGCCGGCAATTCGGCGCGCTGCATTTCCGCGGCGGCCTCGTCCTGAAATCCACGCACAAGGAATTTGGCGGGCTTTCGGCGCTGCGCGTCGAAGCGGACGGCGCGCATTTTCTCTCGCAGAGCGACAAGGGCTATTGGCTGCGCGGGCGCATCGTCTATCGCGATGGCGTGCCCGCCGGCATCGCCGATGCGGAAATGGCGCCGATGCTCGGACAGGAAGGCCGATCGCTCGCCTCGCAGCGCTGGTACGATACGGAATCGCTCGCGGTGGATGGCGGCATCGCTTATGTCGGTATCGAGCGCGTCAACCAGATCGTGCGCTTCGATTACGGCAAGGACGGGTTGCTCGCGCGCGGCCGCCCGGTCGCAACGCCGCCCGGCATCGCCGAATTGCCGCACAACAAGGGGCTCGAATGCCTCGCCTTCGCGCCGAAAGGCATGCCGCTCGGCGGCACGCTGATTGCGGTGTCCGAGCGTGGGCTCGACGACAAGGGCAACATTCGCGGCTTTCTCATCGGCGGCCCCAGTCCGGGAACGTTTTCGGTCGCGCGCAGCGACGACTACGACATCAGCGATTGCGCCATCACGCCGGACGCCGATCTTCTTCTGCTGGAGCGGAGCTATTCCTGGGTGCGCGGCGTCGCCATGCGCATGCGCCGCGTACCGCTGAGCGCGATCCAGCCCGGCGCGACGGTGGATGGCCCGGCCCTGGTCGAGGCCGACATGGGCTTTCAGATCGACAACATGGAAGGCCTGAGCGTGCACCGCGCCGATGACGGGCAGATCGTCCTGACGATGATTTCGGACGACAATTTCTCGCCGCTGCAGCGAACCATCCTGCTGCAATTCACGCTGCTCGATCGCTGACCGGCACGCACGAAAATGGCCGGGCGAAAACCCGGCCATCGGACGCAACCGAACGGAATACGAGTTGAAGTCAGCTCGCCTCGGCGAGCTTCTTTTTGACCTGGCGTTTCAGCTCGAGCATCTTGGGGGAGAGGACGTCATCCTTCTCCTTCATGAGGAAGGCATCGAGCCCGCCGCGATGATCGACCGTCTTCAGCGCGTTGGTGGAAATGCGCAGCCGCACCGAGCGCGCAAGCGCGTCCGAGATCATGGTGACGCTCACCAGATTGGGCAGAAAGCGCCGCTTGGTCTTGCGGTTGGAATGGCTCACCTTGTGGCCGACGAGGGCCTTCTTCCCGGTGAGATCGCACTTGCGGGACATGACGTCGATCCTCAAATTTAAGCCGGTTCCGCGCGTTATCCGTGCGGCGGCCAAGACCCGTGCGGTCGAGAGATTGGCCGGGACGTATAGGCAAGCGGGGCAAAACCGTCAAGCCGCTGGCCGAAATCACAGAAAGGACGTATTCGGGATCGAGACGAGGGTAAAGCGGGACGGCACCGCCCTGACAGGGCCGAAGTCTGGCGGAATCCTCCAAAGCTGTGCCGATCGCCGGACGCGCACGCCAAGGCCACGCCGCCAAAAGGGACTGAACTTGCTCCTCCATCCGTGTTCCATCCGCTCGCTCCGGGCCGCCGCCTGGATTGGCGGGCTACTGCTCGCGGCGGCCGCGCCGGAGGCGGCGAGCGCCCAGGGCAAGCTTGATGCCCGCTATACGGCGACCCTTGCCGGCATCACCATCGGCAAAGGCGCCTGGGTCATCGACATTCGTGACGACCAATATTCAGCCGCCGCGCGCGGGCTGACGACCGGTCTCATCCGTGTCGTGGCGTCGGGCGAAGGCACCAGCGTGGCGAGCGGCAGCGTGGTGTCGCAGCGCCTCATGCCTTCGCTCTACGAATTCAACATCAAGAGCAAGAAAAGCGAAGACCTGCGCATGACGCTGAACCGCGGCACCGTGAAGGATCTCGAGATCACGCCGCCGCCGAACCCGCCACGCGACATCGTTCCGCTGACCGAAGCGCACCGCAAAGGTGTGCTCGATCCCATGACCGCCTCGCTCATCCGCGTCGCCGGCAACGGTGAATTGCTGACTCCCGAGGCCTGCAACCAGCACATTCCAATCTTCGACGGCCGTCTGCGCTACGATGTCGATTTCGCCTTCAAGCGCATGGAAAAGGTGAAGGCGGAAAAGGGCTATTCCGGTCCCGCCGTCGTTTGCGCGGCGTATTTTTCGCCAGTAGCGGGACACAACCCGGAGCGGGACACGATCAAGTACCTGACCAAGCTGAAGGACGCAGAAATCTGGCTCGCCCTGATCGCCGACACGCGCATCCTCGTGCCGTTCAAGTTCTCGATCCCGACGCCACTCGGAACCGGTGTTCTCACCGCCACGCAATTTGTTTCGACCCCGCAGCCGACGCGGGCGAGCGCGCGAACCGAATAGCCGCGCCCGTAATTATCCACACAGGCGTCCGGCTGGCCCTTGACTCTTTGGCGCTGGGCTCGACATGCGATCTTAAGGAAGTTCGTCGGCCGGACGTGCCGGCGGCTGTCGAGAAACACCCTATCTGGTGGGTCGTCGCGGGGGCGAGCTAGATATCGCCGTGAACGAAGCCGCACAGCGGCGGAGTCCGTGATTCGGGCGCGATTCGTTCCAGACTCGTTCCACACGTTAAGCACAGGCCGGAATTCGGCGGAAAGTCGTTGCGTTGTGATACAGATTCCGGGCCTGCTGCCGGTCGGCGCCGCCTTCGCATTCCGCTTCGGTCGCAATACGCAAATGTGCGCCGACGCGCCGCAGATCAGTCCATGACCATTTCCGTTACGCCGCGCGTCGCTCACGATCACTGCGCCCGCGGTGCGGGCGTGACCGCGGTGCTCGGTCCCACCAATACCGGCAAGACCTATCTCGCCATCGAGCGCATGCTGGCGCATTCCTCCGGCATGATCGGCCTGCCGCTGCGGCTTCTGGCGCGCGAGGTCTACAACAAGGTGGCCGAGCGGGTCGGGCCGTCCGAGGTCGCGCTCATCACCGGCGAGGAAAAGATCAAGCCGGCCAATCCGCGCTTCTGGGTCTCGACCGTCGAGGCCATGCCGCGCGATCTCGATCCGGCCTTTCTTGCCATCGATGAAATTCAGCTGGCGGCTGATTTCGAGCGCGGACACGTTTTCACTGACCGCATCCTCAATCGACGCGGTCGCGAGGAAACGCTCATCCTCGGCGCCGCGACCATCAGACCGATGATCGAGCGGCTCCTGCCTGCCGCCAACATCGTCAGCCGGCCGCGCCTTTCGATGCTCACCTATGCCGGCGACAAGAAGCTGACGCGGCTGCCTCGCCGTTCCGCCATCGTCGCCTTTTCAGTCGATGAGGTTTACGCCATCGCCGAGCTCATCCGGCGGCAACACGGCGGCGCGGCCGTCGTGCTGGGGGCATTGTCGCCGCGCACGCGCAACGCACAGGTCGCGCTCTATCAGTCGCGTGACGTCGATTATCTCATCGCCACCGACGCCATCGGCATGGGGCTCAACCTTGATGTCGATCATGTCGCCTTCGCCTCGGACCGCAAATTCGACGGCTATCAATTCCGCAATCTCAATCCGGCCGAGCTTGCGCAGATTGCCGGTCGCGCCGGCCGCGCCATGCGCGACGGCACCTTCGGCACCACCGGGCGTTGCGCGCCGTTCGACGATGAACTGGTGCAGCGGCTGGAATCGCATTCGTTCGAGCCGCTGAAGATGCTGCAATGGCGCAATTCCGATCTCGATTTTTCCTCGCTCGGGGCGTTGCAGGCCTCGCTTGCGATCGCGCCGACGGAGCAAGGACTGACACGCGCGCCGGTTGCCGAGGATATTCTGGTGCTCGATCATGCGTCGCGCGACGAAACCATCCGGCAGCGCGCCATGACACGCGCGACTGTCGAACTTCTCTGGGATGTCTGTCAGGTTCCGGATTACCGCAAGATCGCGCCGGCCAATCATGCCGAACTTGTCGCCACCCTCTATGGATTTTTGACCGGCGAGGGTAAAGTGCCGGTCGATTGGTTCGCGCGCCAGGTGGCGCAGGCGGATCGCAGCGAAGGCGACATCGACACTCTGTCGACGAGAATTGCGCATGTCAGGACCTGGACCTTTGTCGCTAATCGCCCGGATTGGCTTGCCGATCCGGAGCATTGGCAGGGCGTCACGCGCGCGATCGAAGACAGGCTGTCGGATGCGCTGCATGAACGTCTCACTGCGCGCTTCGTCGACCGGCGCACCAGCGTCTTGATGCGGCGGTTGCGCGAGAACACGACATTGGACAGCGAAATTTCAAAAACCGGCGAGGTCACGGTCGAAGGCCATCTGGTCGGCCGGCTCGAAGGCTTCCGCTTCGCCGCCGATCCGTCCGCAGGCGGTGCGGAGGCGAAAGCCTTGCATGCCGCGGCGCAGAAGGCCCTGGCGGGCGAGATCGAGGCGCGGGCGCAGAAATTGTCGCAGGCGCCCGACGAGCAATTCGTGCTTGCCACGGACGGCGTCATCCGCTGGACCGGCGATGCGGTTGGCACGTTGATCGCGGGCGAGGACATCCTGCGGCCGCGCGTTCGCATTCTTGCCGACGAGCAATTGACCGGCGCGAGCCGTGACGCGGTGCAGGCGCGGCTTGATCTGTGGATCAAGACGCATATCGAGAAATTGCTCGGTCCGCTCAATGCGCTGCTCGTGGCCGAGGACATCACTGGCATAGCGCGCGGCGTCGCCTTCCAGATTGTCGAGGCGCTCGGCGTGCTCGAACGGCAAAAGGTCGCCGAGGATGTGAAGGCGCTGGATCAGCCTGCGCGCGCGACCTTGCGCAAACACGGCGTTCGTTTCGGCGCCTATCACGTCTATGTGCCGGCTTTGCTGAAGCCCGCGCCGCGTGCGCTCGCGACGCAGCTCTTTGCGCTCAAGCAGACCGACGGCGAGCTGAAGGGCCTTGCCGATATCCAGCATCTTGCCGCAAGCGGCCGCACATCGATCCCGATCAGCGAGGAAATTTCCACGCCGCTCTATCGCGCCGCCGGCTATCGCATTTGCGGCGGGCGGGCGGTGCGCGTCGATATTCTCGAACGCCTCGCCGATCTCATTCGTCCGGCTCTCGTGTGGCGCGAAGGCGCTGCCGGGCCGAAGCCTGCCGGCGCGATCGACGGATTTGGTTTCACCGTCAGCGTTGCGATGACATCGCTTGTCGGATCGTCCGGCGAGGATTTCGCCTCGATCCTGCGCTCGCTCGGCTACCGCATGGACCGGCGGCCGAAGCCGGTCGAGACAGCTGCACCTGCCGCGGACACGATGGCGCCCGAAACCGCAATTGTGGACGCGCCGGCAGCATTGGACGAACCCGCTGCGGAAACGGCCGCAGTCGATACGCTGCCGACCGAGGCGACACCGCCGGTTGTTCCCGCATCGGACGAAGTGCCCGCCGATGTGGCGGACGCGGCACATGCCGAGCAGCAGGCGCCGGATGTCGCGGCAGAAACCGCGGCCAGCGATCTTGCCGACCAATCTCCCGCCATTGCGCCGGCTGCTGAGGCAGGCGGCGACGGCGCAGAAGCAAAGACCGCCGAGGAGCCGCAATTCATCGAGGTCTGGCGGCCGGGCGGCCGTCTTGAAGGACGCGAGAAGCCGCGTCGTGGTGCGCGCCGCGATCATCGGCGCGAGAAGCTGCAGGAGCAGCCGGTCGCGAGCCCTGCGACGCCTGCAGGAGAGGCCGCCGCGGCGACGCCAGCGGCTGAGGAGGCAAGGCCGCCGCGGCGTCATCATGGCAAGCCGCATCGCAAGGGACGCGGCGACCGCCATCGCGAGGATCGCGGCGCGCGGCCAAATCTCAACAAGAATGCACCGCCGGAGCGGCGCGAGCGCGAGCGTGCGCCCGACCCGAACTCGCCTTTCGCCAAGCTTGCTGCCCTGAAGGCGCAGCTCGAGGCCGACGCCAAGGAACGCAGCTGAGGGCTTTGAAGGACGCCGCATTGGAGCGTCAGCGTATCGACAAGTGGCTCTGGCACGCGCGCCTGGTACGCACACGCAGCGCCGCTGCCGCGCTCGCCGACCGCGGCCGGGTCCGCGTCAACGGCGAGCGCATTCACGCGGCGAGCCGCAAGGTCGCCCTCGGCGATGTCATCACCGTCGCCCTCGGCCAGGTTCGCGTGCTGAAGGTCCTCGATTTTTCCGAGCGGCGCGGCGTGCCGGGAACGGCGAAGGCGCTCTACGAGGATCTGGAGCCGGGCAACGCCGGGACTTCGGCTATCGACAGAGGCCCTTGAAACCACGATATCTGCCGCGCGGCCGGGCGCTTGCGCCGAAGGAACTCGTGCGCTAGGGACCGCCCGCGACAATCAGCGAAAATCAGGACTACGGGATGACCTACATCGTCAACGAGAACTGCATCCGATGCAAATTCATGGATTGCGTCGAGGTCTGCCCGGTCGATTGCTTCTACGAAGGCGAGAACATGCTCGTCATCCATCCTGACGAGTGCATCGATTGCGGGGTGTGCGAGCCGGAATGCCCGGTCGAGGCGATCAAGCCGGACACGGAACCCGGACTGGAAAAGTGGCTCGCCCTGAACGCCGAATACGCGAAGGTGTGGCCGAATATTACCGCCAAGAAGGAACCGCCCGCCGACGCCAAGGAGTGGGAAGGCAAGCCGGACAAGGAAAAGCTCTTCTCCCCCAACCCGGGAACCGGGAACTGACGGCTGGTTACGTTAACGCGCGGGCTTTTCTCAGAATTTTCGCGCCCCCTGACGCTCCCCGCTAACCGCAGCACGGCAAAGGCCGCCGGCAGCAGCCGGAAACGGGGCTTTTGCCGCGCTAACACTTTGATTTTTGCGGAAAATGTGATATATAAGCATTTATTGGGCGTCTTAACCGAACCGCTCCCCGCCGGGGAGCCTATTTGTTTCGGGGACGTTCTTTGGGGAGCGGTCACAGAAGGGCGTGAGTTCCACGCGAAAGCAGTGGCAGAGAAGACGCGTCAACGGTCGAAGAGGACCAGCACCGGCATGAGCCGGCGAGCCAAGAAGTCACCCACCGGCGCGAGCCGGCGAACGAAGAAGGCTGCAGCCCTCGCGCGGCGGCCCTCTCAAGCCGTGCGCGCTTCCGGCCGCGCGGCTCCCGTGGCCAAAACAATAAGCCGCCCCAAGCCCGGCGGCGATGGAGCGATTCCTGGAATGACCAGCAAGAAGACGACTCAACGTCAAGGCTTCAAGACCAACGAGTTCATCGTCTATCCGGCCCACGGCGTGGGTCAGATTCTGGCGATCGAGGAGCAGGAAATCGCCGGCGCCAAGCTGGAATTGTTCGTCATCAACTTCATCAAGGACAAGATGACGCTGCGCGTCCCGACCGCGAAGATCGCGTCCGTCGGCATGCGCAAGCTTGCCGAGCCCGCGCTCGTCAAGCGTGCGCTCGAGACGCTCAAGGGCCGCGCCCACATCAAGCGCACCATGTGGTCGCGCCGTGCGCAGGAATACGAGGCGAAGATCAATTCCGGCGACATCGTCGCCATTGCCGAGGTCGTGCGCGACCTCTATCGCTCCGACACGCAGCCGGAGCAATCCTACAGCGAACGCCAGCTTTATGAGGCGGCGCTCGACCGGCTCTCGCGTGAAATCTCGGCGGTGCAGCACATCACCGAGACCGAAGCGGTGAAGGAGATCGAAGCCGCGCTCGCCAAGGGTCCGCGCCGCGGTCCCGCCAAGGCGACGGAGGGCGAGGGCGAAGCCGATGCCGACGAAGGCGCGGTGGAAGAAGAGGCGGCCTGAGACGTCTCGCAATCAGCGAATTGAAGAATTGAAAAAGCCCGGCGCGAGCCGGGCTTTTTGTTTGCGCGCAACACGTGGATGATTCTCATTTCACGCGTGCCGCGGCGGGAACCATTTTCGTCCGCGCGGCTTTCAATCCCAAACGACGTGAGGCGTCGGATCACGGTCCCGAAACCGCGGGATCGTGCGGGGCGCGGCATTGACGGGAGACGTCCATGAGTCTCGGCACTATTCTTCTGATCATTCTTGTTCTTGCGCTGATTGGCGCTATTCCGAGCTGGCCTTACAGCACGGGCTGGGGCTACGGCCCGTCGGGCGCGCTCGGCACGATCCTCGTGATCGTGTTGGTTCTCGTCCTGCTCGGCCGAATCTAGCGCTTACATTCCATGCATGACGCTTTCGGCCCGGGCCGCAGAACATGCGGTCCGGGCCGAATTTTGCGACGCGACGCGTTACCCGAACAGCGAAGACGGGAAATCGGCCGCGTAACGTTTCGGCTTCGCGCGCGGACGATAATCGGGACGCGGATTGCGGTCGGGCTCGACCGCGTGCCGATAGAGATGCCATGTCGCATGCCCGAGCACCGGCAATACGACCGGCAGCCCGAGGAATAGGGGCAGCGATCCCACGAGAAGCAGCGCGGCGACGATAAGGCCCCACAGCGCCATGGTAACGGGGTTGGCGAGGACGGCCCGCACCGACGTCAGGATTGCGACAGCTGCGCCGGCGTCACGGTCGAGCAGAAGCGGCAGGGAAACGACGCTGATCGCCAGCACGAGGATGGCGAAGAGGCAGCCGACGGCGTTGCCGACGAGGATGAGATTCCAGCCCGCGCGCGTGAACAGCACGTTGTCGATGAATTGTCCGAGCGATGCCGGCGCGGCATAGCCGAAATTCGCGACATAGATTGCATGCGCGGTCGCGACCCAGACGAGGAAGACCACGGTCAGCAGCGCGCCGATCGCAACGATGGCGCCGATTGACGGCGAGCGCGTGACATCGAGGGCGTCGGTCGCCTGCGCATCGAGACCGGCCTCGCGCCGCCGGCTCAATTCATAAAGCCCGATGGCGGCGATCGGTCCGAGGAGCGCGAAACCTGCCGCGAGCGGGAAAAGAAGCGGCAATACCGCGTAGCCAAAGCTGAGGCAGACAAGCGCGATGCCGATGATGGGATAGACGACACACAGAAAGATGGCGTGGCTCGGCATGGCGGAGAAATCATCCCAGCCCTTGACGAGAGCCTCCTTGAGATCGGCTGTAGTGATACGGCGAATGACGGGTTGCGCTTGGTCTTCGCCAGTCAAGATATGGACGTGAGCCATGGTGGCGCCTCCTGAACGTCAGCGTTCGAGGTCGCGTGCCGGTACGGCTGTCCTGCGGCGGTCTGGAGCGGCCGCCGAAGTTTCGCGACCTGCAACGTCCAACCATAACACCGCCGGCGGCGGGTTGGTTCATATTTTATGAGGGAGCGAGTAGCCCC
>CAZSAW010000076.1:0-3520 GCA_964604745.1 uncultured Hyphomicrobiales bacterium | reverse complement strand
CGGCCGCGATTGAGCGCCTTGCGCAAGCGGCCGACATGGACGTCGACGGTGCGCTCGTCGATATAGACCTCGTTGCCCCATACGCCGTCGAGCAATTGTTCGCGCGTGAAAACGCGGCCTGGCCGCTCCATCAGAAATTCGAGCAGTCGATATTCCGTCGGGCCGAGATTGATGTCGCGGCCGCCACGCGACACGCGCTTGCGCACCCGATCGAGCTCGACATCGCCGAACGAAAGCAGATCGGTGACGCGTTCCGGTTTTGCCCGGCGCAGGAGTGCCCGCACGCGCGCCAGCAGCTCGGGAACGGAGAACGGCTTGACGATATAATCGTCGGCTCCGGTGGCAAGCCCGCGTACGCGCTCGCTCTCCTCGCCGCGCGCAGTCAGCATGATGATGGGCAGCCCCTGCGTCTCTGCGCGCGAGCGCAGGCGCCGGCACAATTCAATGCCCGACACACCCGGCAGCATCCAGTCAAGAATGAGCAGGTCGGGGATCGTTTCCTTCAGGCGGGTATCCGCGTCGTCGCCGCGCGCGATAGTCTCGACCTCGTAGCCTTCGGCTTCGAGGTTGTAGCGCAAGAGCAGGGTCAGCGGTTCCTCGTCTTCGACGATCAGGATTCTCGCGTCTTGTCTGCTCATGCGCCGCCTTGATCGTCAGTCCGCCGGCAAGGCGGCGAAACTTGTCGTATCGCCCTTCGGACGCTGCGCCGTGATCGGACGCCCCTCGATGACGTAATGCACCGTCTCGGCAATGTTGGTCGCGTGATCGCCCATGCGCTCGATGTTCTTGGCGCAGAACAGGAGATGGATGCAGAACGTGATATTGCGGGGATCTTCCATCATGTAGGTGAGCAGCTCGCGAAACAGCGAGGTGCACATGGCGTCGATCTCCTCGTCGCCGCCCCAGACGGCGAGCGCGCCGGTGAGGTTGCGCCCGACATAAGCGTCGAGGACCTGCTTGAGCTGCGCCAGAACCATCGACGACATGTGTTCGACGCCGCGAATGAGCTTCTGCGAGGGAAAATCCCCCGACAGGTCAAGCACGCGCTTGCCGATATTCTTGGCCAGATCGCCGATCCGCTCGAGGTCGTTGGCGACGCGCAGCGCGCCGACGATCTCGCGCAGGTCGACGGCCATGGGCTGGCGCCGCGCGATCGTGAGGATCGCTTTTTCCTCGATCTCGCTCTGCAAGGCATCGATCTGCGCGTCCATCGAAATGACGCGGCGGGCAAGATCCTTGTCGCGGCGTGCCAGAGCCGCGACGGCGTCGGCGACCTGCTTCTCGGCGAGCCCGCCCATCTCGGAGACCTTGCGCGCGAGCTCCGAGAGATCGGCATCGAACGCCTTGGCGGTGTGCTGGGAAGAAACCATGTGCCGTCCTCGACGATGCGCGGGTGCTAGCCGAAGCGCCCGGTGATGTAATCCTGCGTGCGCTGGTCGCGCGGCGCGGTGAAAATGTTGGTGGTCGAGTCGAACTCCACCATCTCACCGAGATACATGAACGCCGTGAAATCCGACACGCGCGCTGCCTGCTGCATATTATGGGTGACGATGGCGATCGTATAGTCGTCCTTCAATTCGTCGATCAGTTCCTCGATCTTGGCTGTCGAGATCGGATCGAGCGCTGAGCACGGTTCGTCGAACAGAATCACCTCCGGCCGCACGGCGACAGTGCGCGCGATGCAAAGCCGCTGCTGCTGGCCGCCGGAGAGGCTTTGGCCGTTGGCGGAGAGCTTGTCCTTGACTTCGGTCCACAATGCCGCGCGCTCCAGCGCGCTCTGCACGCGATCATCGAGTTCGGACTTTGATAGACGGTCGTAGAGCCGAATGCCAAAGGCGATGTTCTCGTAGATCGACATCGGAAACGGCGTCGGCTTCTGAAACACCATTCCGATACGCGAGCGCAGATTATTAAGATCGAGCCGCGGGGAGAGAATATTCTCGTCGTCGAGCAGCACCTCTCCTTCCGCACGTTGGTTAGGATAGAGGTCGTAGATGCGATTGAGGATGCGCAGCAGCGTCGACGTGCCGCAGCCCGACGGACCGATGAATGCGGTGACCCTGTTGCGGTAAAGCGAAACGTTGATGTCGCGCAGCGCGCGGTGATCTCCGTAGTAGAAATTGAGGTTGCGGACGGAGACCTTGTCGACCAGCTTGTCGCTGCTGTGGCTGGCGTGACTGACGGTCGGAACGGTAACGGCGACTGTGCTCATGATGTCTTTCTCGTTGCGACGAGGGCGCGTGCGGCGATGCTGAGAACAAGCACGGCGATGGTGATGATCAGGGCACCGGTCCAGGCGAGCTGTTGCCAGTCCTTGTAGGGCGAGAGCGCGAACTGGAATATTACGACCGGCAGGCTCGCCAGCGGGGCGTTGAGATTGGTGCTCCAGAACTGATTATTGAGCGCGGTAAAGAGAAGCGGCGCGGTTTCACCGCTGATGCGGGCCACCGCCAGCAGAACACCGGTCATCATGCCGGCACGCGCGGCGCGATAGGCGATGCGCAGGATGATGCGATAGCGCGGCATGCCGAGCGCGAAAGCCGCTTCCCGCAAGGTGTTGGGAATGAGCAGCAACATGTCCTCGGTCGTGCGCACAACGACCGGAATGACGATCAGGGCAAGCGCCACCGTTCCCGCAATGCCCGAGAAATGGCCCATTGGATAAACCATGACCTCGTAGACAAAAAGGCCGACAACGATCGATGGAGCGCTCAGCAGAATGTCGTTGATGAAGCGCACGACGAACGTGAGCCGTGCATAGCGTCCATATTCGGCCATGTAGGTGCCGGCGAGGACTCCAATCGGCGTGCCGATCAGCACGGCAATGCCGGTCAGCATCAGGCTGCCGATGATCGGATTGAGCAGACCACCAGCGCCGCCTGGGGGCGGCGTCATCTCCGTGAACACGGAAAGCTTCAGCCCGCTGAATCCTTCCCAGAAGAGGACGCCGAGGATCATTACGAGCCAGCCGAGCCCGAAGATCGTCGCGCCGAGGGAGAACCCCATCATCAGGCCGTTGCGCCGGCGGCGGGAGGAACGAAGGTCGAGCATTGCCCTAGCCTCCAACCCGCTTCTCGATGCGCATGAGCATGTAGCGCGCGAGAGCCAGAACGATGAACGTGATAACGAACAGGATGAGGCCGAGCGCGATCAGCGACGATGTGTAGATGTCGCCGACCGCCTCGGTGAATTCATTGGCGATCGTCGCCGAAATCGTCGTGCCGGGTGCCAAAATCGAGGCGCTGATCTTGTGCGCGTTGCCGATAACGAATGTCACCGCCATGGTTTCACCCAAGGCGCGCCCGAGCCCCAGCATGACGCCGCCGATCACGCCGACGCGCGCATAAGGCAGCACCACCCGGCTCACCACTTCCCAGGTCGTGCAGCCGAGTCCGTAGGCCGCTTCCTTCAGGACCGGCGGAACGGCTTCGAATACGTCCCGCGTAATCGAGGTGATGAAGGGCAGAACCATGATGGCGAGGATCAGACCAGCCGTCAGCATGCCGATGCCGTAAGGCGG
>CAZSAW010000075.1:0-5444 GCA_964604745.1 uncultured Hyphomicrobiales bacterium | reverse complement strand
GCCGCCCTCCGGGCCGAGGTCGATGATCCAGTCCGCGGTCTTGATGACTTCGAGATTGTGCTCGATCACCACGACCGAATTGCCGCTCTCGACCAGCTCGTGCAGCACGTCGAGCAGCTTCGCCACGTCGTGAAAATGCAGCCCCGTGGTCGGCTCGTCGAGGATGTAGAGCGTGCGGCCGGTGGCGCGCTTGGACAATTCCTTGGCGAGCTTGACGCGCTGCGCCTCGCCGCCGGAGAGCGTCGTCGCCTGCTGGCCGACATGGATATAGCCGAGCCCCACGCGCTGCAGCGTCGTCAGGATCTCGCGGATGCGCGGCACCGCCTTGAAGAATTCCGTCGCCTCGTCGACCGTCATGTCGAGCACGTCCGCGATCGACTTGTTCTTGAACGTGACGTCGAGCGTCTCGCGGTTGTAGCGCTTGCCCTTGCACACATCGCAGGTGACGTAGACGTCGGGCAGGAAGTGCATCTCGATCTTGATGACGCCGTCGCCCTGGCAGGCCTCGCAGCGCCCGCCCTTGACGTTGAACGAAAAGCGGCCCGGCTCATAGCCGCGCGCCTTCGATTCCGGCAGGCCGGCGAACCATTCGCGGATCGGCGTGAAGGCGCCGGTATAGGTCGCGGGGTTCGAGCGCGGCGTGCGCCCGATCGGCGACTGGTCGATGTCGATGATCTTGTCGAGATGCTCGATGCCCTCGATCTTGTCGTGCGGGGCAGGGGCGTCGCTCGCATTGTTCAGCTTGCGCGCCAGCGCCTTGTAGAGCGTGTCGATCAAGAGTGTCGACTTGCCGCCGCCGGACACACCGGTGACGCAGGTGAACAGGCCGAGCGGCACGTCGACGGTGACGTTCTTCAGGTTGTTGCCGCGCGCGTTGACGACGCGGAGCACCCGGTGCTTGCTCGGCGCGTGGCGCTCGGGAACGGGGATGCCGTATTCGCCGGTGAGATACTTGCCGGTGAGCGAGTCCTTGCTCGCCATGATGTCGGCGGGCGTTCCCTGCGCGATGATCCTGCCGCCATGCACGCCCGCGCCCGGGCCGACATCGACCACGTGATCGGCGACGCGGATCGCATCCTCGTCGTGCTCGACGACGATCACCGTGTTGCCGAGGTCGCGCAGTCGCTTCAGCGTCTCGAGCAGGCGCGCATTGTCGCGCTGATGCAGGCCGATCGACGGCTCGTCGAGCACATAGAGCACGCCCGTCAGGCCCGAGCCGATCTGCGAGGCGAGGCGGATGCGCTGGCTTTCGCCGCCCGACAGCGTGCCAGAGGCGCGCGCCAGCGTCAGATAGTCGAGCCCGACATCGACCAGAAAGCGCAGCCGCTCCCGGATTTCCTTGAGCACGCGCACGGCGATCTCGTTCTGCTGCTTTGTCAGCTTGCCGGGCAATTGCTCGAACCATTCGCCCGCGCGCTTGACGCTCATCTCCGCGACCTGGCCGATATGCAGGCCGCCGACCTTCACGCAAAGCGCCTCGGGCTTGAGGCGATAGCCGTTGCATGCCTCGCACGGCACGTCGGTAAAGTATTTCTGCAATTCCTCGCGCGCCCAGTCGCTCTCGGTCTCGCGGAAGCGCCGTTCGAGATTGGTGACGACGCCCTCGAACGGCTTCTTCGTCTGATACGAACGCATGCCGTCGTCGTAGACGAACTTGATGTCGTCATCGCCCGAGCCGTAGAGCAGCGCCTCCTGCGTCTTTTTCGGCAGGTCCTTCCATTTGCTGGTAAGCGCGAACTTGTAATGCTTCCCAAGCGCTTCGAGCGTCTGCAGGTAATAGGGCGAGGAGGAGCGCGACCACGGTGCGATCGCGCCCGCCTTTAGCGTCTTGTCCTTGTCGGGAATGACGAGGTCGGCATCGATGTGCTGCTCGACGCCGAGGCCGCCGCATTTCGGGCAGGCGCCGAACGGGTTGTTGAACGAGAACAGCCGCGGCTCGATCTCCGGAAGGGTGAAGCCGGAGACCGGGCAGGCGAATTTCTCCGAGAAGATCAGGCGCTCCGCATTTTCGTTGCGGCCGGCATTCGCCTTGGCACGCGTGGTCGAGGAATCGGCAAGCTCCACCACGGCCATGCCTTCGGCGAGTTTCAGGCATTGTTCGAGTGAATCGGCAAGGCGCGTCGCGATGTCGGCTCGCACGACAAGCCGATCGACCACGACATCGATGTCGTGCGTGAATTTCTTGTCGAGCGGTTTGACCTCGCCGATCTCGTGGAAAGCGCCGTCGATCTTGACGCGCTGGTAGCCCTTTTTCATGAACTCGGCGAGTTCCTTGCGATACTCGCCCTTGCGGCCGCGCACCACCGGCGCCAGCACATAGATGCGCGTTCCTTCCGGCAAGGCCAGCACGCGATCGACCATCTGCGAGACGGTCTGGCTCTCGATCGGCAATCCCGTCGCCGGCGAATAGGGCACGCCGGCGCGCGCGAAGAGAAGCCGCATGTAGTCGTAGATTTCGGTGACGGTGCCGACGGTCGAGCGCGGGTTCTTCGACGTCGTCTTCTGCTCGATGGAGATGGCCGGCGACAGGCCGTCGATCTGGTCGACGTCCGGCTTCTGCATCATCTCCAGGAATTGCCGAGCATAAGCGGACAGCGACTCGACATAGCGCCGCTGGCCCTCGGCATAGATCGTATCGAAGGCGAGCGAGGACTTGCCCGAGCCCGACAGTCCGGTGAACACCACCAGCCGGTCGCGCGGAATTTCCAGATCGACATTCTTCAGATTGTGCTCGCGCGCGCCGCGGATCGCGATGATGCGGGCATCCCGACCGGCCGGAGCGCGGGCATTCTTGGGGTCTTTGAAAAGGTCATCCATGCGGCACACGCGGGCTGGGCGTCCGGCCCGGCGCGCGCAGAGGCGTGGCAGCGTGGCCGCGGACTTGATCTCCACCGGAACGTAGTAAGAACGCGGCCATTTCGCCAGCCCCGGCTCGGGCCCGCGCTCGAGTTTTCCCTGCAATCCTGCGCGCGCGGCTTAACCCGCAGAGCGGGCGTCGCGTTCAGCGGAGTTGTCTTACTTCTTTCGCGCGCGTGTCGGCCGGGAGGGCGTCTGCCTGGTGGTATTCAGGTCCACGGCTGCACGGATGAGCGCCTTCAGCGCCGTCTCGTCGATCCTGTCGCCCTCATGGATATCGATGGCGCGCCGCAGGTTCCCTTCGAGGCTCGAATTGAAGAGGCGCGTAGGGTCCTTGAGCGCCGCCCCGCGGGCGAAGGTCAGTTTGACCGCCGCCTTGTAGGTCTCGCCGGTGCAGACGATGCCGTCATGCTCCCACACCGGAACGCCGAACGGATTGGACGGCTTTCTCCACTTCACCTCTTCGACGATGTGCGGGTCGGCGTCCTTGATGAGTTTGCGGACGCGCGCGAGCGTCTCACCACGCCAGTCGCCGAGGTCCTTGATCCGCGCATCGATGAGGCGGGACGGGGAGTCGCTTTTTGTTTTCGTCTTCATGTCCTCGTCGCCTTCTTCATGGCCGCGCCGCGCGCCCGATATCACCGCCGCTCCGCCTTCGCTTCAACGCGCCCGATGTGCTGAACAGTTGCGGGCCGTTTGTCGAACTTCAGGCGCAGTCGTGTTGCAACGTTGCAGCATGGGATCATAAGGTTCCGGCCCGCTGTCAGAGCGTCCGCCAAGGAGAAAATTATGCCCGGTACCGTTCGGTTGCATCGCGTCCTGGGGACAAAGCCTGAAAAGGTTTATCGCGCCTTCATTGAGGCGGATGCGATGGCGAAGTGGCTGCCGCCCAACGGCTTCACCTGCACCGTGCATCATCTCGACGGGAAGGTCGGCGGCACGTTCAAAATGTCGTTCCGCAACTTCACGACGGGCGCGAGCCACTCGTTCGGCGGCGCCTATCTGGAACTCGTGCCTGGCAAACGCCTGCGCTACACCGACAAATTCGACGATCCCAATCTGCCGGGCGAAATGCAGGTGACGGTGACGCTCAAGCAGGTTTCCGTCGGCACCGAGATCGATATCGTGCAGGAAGGCATACCCGACGTCATTCCGGCGGAAGCGTGCTATCTCGGCTGGCAGGAGTCGCTGCGAAATCTCGCCCGTCTCGTCGAGCCGGAAATCAATCAATAGCGCGGGCACCTCGGGCGGGTTGCAACACTTCCAGCCCGGCCTACGTTGCATGAAACTGTCATCCCCATCTGGGCATTCGGGGGCAAAGGCAGGAGATGGTCATGAATGCCAAAATCGCAGGAACCCGGCCGTTCGTGCGCGCGCCGGGCGAAGGCTCGACACTCAATGTTCTGGGCGTCACGCACGTGTACAAGGCCACGGCCGCAGAAACGGGCGGATCGGTTTCGTTGTGGGAAGCCGTTGTCCCGCCGGGCGCCGGTGCGCCACCGCATACACACGCTCGCGAGGATGAAGCGTTCTATGTGCTGAGCGGCGAACTCACGATCGAATTCGAGGGCGAGCCTGGGCCGCAGCGTGTCGGTCCCGGCGGCTTCTTCTTCGGCGCGCGTGGCTGGCGCCATGCCATCCGCAATGCCGGCGACGCGCCGGTCCGCGTTCTTATCCTCAGCTCGCCCAGCTGCGGCCTCGATTGGATGTTCGGCGAATTGGACACCGCCACTACGTCCGGCAAACCGGAATTCGCAAAACTCGCGGCCATTACCGCCAGATACGGCGTGACGCTCGAACCGCCGGCCGCCTGAGGCGAAAAAATTTCGGCGCCGATGTCACATCGCCGGTCCCCCGCTCGTCATGGTGTCGTCACCAGAAGAAGGAAACGAACCATGACAGTCAAAGACCCCTTTGCCGCGGCCCCCGAGCTCATGAAGAAATGGGTCGGCACCTCGCTCGCCGTGGCTTCGAGCCTCGAACCGGCTCTCGCCGGACTCGTGGAAATCCGCGCTTCGCAGATCAACGGCTGCGCCAACTGCATCAACATGCACGCAGCGGACGCCCGCGCGAAGGGCGAGACCGAGCAGCGCATCTATCTGCTGTCGGCGTGGCGCGAGGCTCCATGCTACACGGACCGCGAACGTGCCGCGCTCGGATGGACCGATGCGCTGACGCGGCTCTCGGAAGGACATGAACTGGACCGCGCGCGCTCCAAGCTGAAAGCGCACTTCACCGACGAGGAACAGGTCAAGCTCACGTTGATGATCAACATCATCAACGGCTGGAACCGCATCGCCGTCGGCTTCGGCCTGTTTGCCGACGATCCGGCGGCGGTGCGGGCCGCCGCGGCGAAGGCGGCCGCATGATCGCGGGCGTGTCCCGCGAGGTCGCAGCGGCGAGCTTCGACCCGCTGCGTCCGAAGCTCATGCGTGTCGCCTATCGCATGCTCGGCTCGGTCGCTGACGCCGAGGACGTGCTGCAGGAAGCCTTCATCCGCTGGATGGGCGCCGACCGCAGCGGCGTGCGTGAACCGGAAGCGTTCCTGCGCCGCACCGTGACGCGGCTTTGCCTCGATCAGCTCAAGT
>CAZSAW010000074.1:0-16151 GCA_964604745.1 uncultured Hyphomicrobiales bacterium | reverse complement strand
CGTCAGCTGCTTGAGGCTGGCGTACATTTCGGCCATCAGGCCCACCGCTGGAATCCGAAGATGGGCAACTTCATCTTCGGCACCCGCAACAACATCCATATCATCGATCTCGCCCAGACGGTGCCGATGCTGCATCGCGCGCTCGAGGCGATCAGCGATACCGTCGCCAAGGGCGGCCGCATCCTCTTCGTCGGCACCAAGCGCCAGGCGCAGGATGCCGTCGCCGACGCGGCGAAGAAGTCGGCGCAGTACTACGTCAATTCGCGCTGGCTCGGCGGCACGCTGACCAACTGGAAAACCATTTCCGGCTCGATCTCGCGGCTGCGCAAGCTCGAAGAGATGCTGAGCTCGAACGAGGCGCAAGGCTACACGAAGAAGGAACGTCTCGATCTGCAGCGCGAACGCGACAAGCTCGACCGTTCGCTCGGCGGCATCAAGGACATGGGCGGACTTCCCGACCTTCTCTTCGTCATCGACACCAACAAGGAAGATATCGCGATCAAGGAAGCGCAGCGTCTTGGCGTTCCCGTCGCCGCGATCGTCGACACCAATTGCGATCCGAAGGGCATTACTTTTGCCGTTCCCGGGAATGACGACGCCAGCCGTGCCATTTCGCTCTATTGCGATCTCGTGGCGCGCGCGGCGATCGACGGCATTTCCCGTTCGCAAGGCCAGCGTGGCGTCGATATCGGCGCGGCCGAGCGGCCGATCGTCGAGGAATTGCCGGCAGCGGATGGCTACGAGGTGCTGCCCGGACCGCGCGGCGTCGCCGACGATCTCAAGAAGCTCCCCGGCGTTTCGCCTGCGATCGAAAAGCAGCTCAACGATCTCGGCATCTTCCATTACTGGCAGGTCGCCGATCTGAAGCCTGCGGCCGCGCACAAGATCGGCGAAGAAGTCGGTCTGCCCGGACGCGTCGAAGGCTGGATCGCGCAGGCGAAGAAGTTCAACGCCGAAGCCGAGGCGGAAGCCTGATCGGGCGCGCGGCTCGCGCCGCGCGCGTCACACCCAAGCGAACGATTGTAAGACAATGGCTGAAATTACCGCATCGATGGTCAAGGACCTGCGCGAGACGACCGGCGCGGGCATGATGGATTGCAAGGCCGCGCTCACGGAGACGAAGGGCGATGTCGAGGCGGCCATCGACTGGCTGCGCAAGAAGGGTCTTTCCAAGGCCGCCAAGAAGGCCGACCGCGTCGCGGCCGAAGGCCTGATCGGCATCAGCACCGCACCCGGCAAGGCGGCGATGGTGGAAGTGAATGCGGAGACGGACTTCGTCGCCCGCAACGATCACTTCCAAGGGCTCGTCAAGCTGATTGCCGACGTCGCTCTTTCTACGGGTGGCGACGCCGAAGCGGTGAAGGCTGCCAAGGTCGGGGACAAGACCGTGCAGGAGGCGATCGCTTCGGCCATCGCCACCATCGGTGAGAACATGTCCCTGCGCCGTGCTACGTCACTCTCCACGGGCCAGGGCGCCGTCGGCACCTACATGCACAATTCCATTTCCGATGGCCTTGGCAAGATTGGCGTGCTGGTCGCGCTGGAATCGAGCGGCAACGCCCAGGAGCTGATGGCGCTCGGTCGTCTTGTTGCCATGCACATCGCGGCGGCCAATCCGCTGGCGATCGATCCGTCGGGGCTGAGCGCTGACGTGATCGCGCGTGAAAAGAACGTGCTCGGCGACAAGGCGAAAGCCTCGGGCAAGCCCGCGAACGTGATTGAGAAGATCGTCGAATCGGGGTTGAAGACTTTCTATAAGGAAGTCTGTCTGCTCGATCAGCCCTATGTGCATGACGACAAGAAAAGCGTCGCGCAGGCGCTGAAGGAGGCCGAGGGTAAGGTCGGCGGTCCGATCAAGGTTTCCGCCTTCGTCCGCTACAAGCTCGGCGAAGGCATCGAGAAGCAGGAAACGGACTTCGCCGCCGAAGTGGCGGCGGCTGCCAAATCGTCCTGACGGAGGGTGCGGCGGTGAAGGGGCATACGCGCTGAGGCCAATGCACCATGGCTGACAAGCCACGCTATCGCCGCGTCATCGTGAAGCTGTCGGGTGAAGCGTTGTCCGGCAGCGAAGGTTTTGGAATTCACCAGCCCACAATCGACGGCATCGCCAAGGATCTCGTCGGCGCGCACAAGCTCGGCGTCACGATCGGACTTGTTGTCGGCGGCGGCAACATCTTGCGTGGTGCGCACATCTCGAGCGAGGCCTTGCCGCGCGCCACAGCGGACTCGATGGGCATGCTTGCGACCGTTGTGAATGCGCTCGTTCTTGAGACGGCGCTTGAGCGTGCGGGCGTCTCCGCGCGCACCATGTCGGCGCTGACCATGCCGCAGGTGTGTGAGACCTTCGAACGCCGCCGCGCGTTGCGCCACCTCGATGAGGGCCGCATCGTCATTTTCGCCGGCGGCACCGGAAATCCCTTTTTCACGACCGACACCACGGCCATTCTGCGCGCGGGGGAAATGGGCTGCGACGCCGTCCTCAAAGCGACAAATGTCGACGGGGTCTACAGCGCCGACCCGAAGCGGGACCCCAAGGCGCAGCGCTATGACCGGCTGACCCATCGGGAGGCGATCGAGAAGGACCTCAAGGTGATGGACGCCACCGCCTTCGCGCTTGCCCGCGAAAACGCCATGCCTATCATTGTGTTCTCGATCGGCGAAAAGGGTGCAATCGAGGCTGTTTTGCGCGGAAAGGGACGCGCGACCGTCGTCGGCGGCTGAGGCGGCCCTGGCAGGGGCCGGCCTGATTTGAATGACCAATGCGGCGGCGAAAGGTCGCCGGCCAGAGTGGGAAGGCAATGGCTGACACTCACGATCTGAACGAACTCAAACGGCGCATGCAGGGCTCGCTGCAGGTGCTCAAGCAGGAATTGTCGGGACTGCGGACCGGCCGCGCCTCCGCGCACATGCTCGACCCCATCCAGGTGGAGGCGTATGGCAGCCATATGCCACTGAACCAACTCGCGACGGTCAGCGTGCCGGAAGCGCGATTGATCAGCGTGCAGGTTTGGGACAAGTCGATGGTGCATGCCGTGGAGAAGGCGATCACCTCGGCCAATCTCGGATTAAATCCGCAGACCGAAGGCCAGGTCATCCGTCTGCGCATCCCCGAGCTCAACGAAGAGCGCCGCAAGGAACTGGTCAAGGTTGCGCATAAATATGCCGAGGCCGCGCGCGTTGCCGTGCGGCATGTCCGCCGTGACGGGCTCGATGTGATCAAGAAACTCGAAAAGGATCACAAGATCAGCCAGGACGATCACGAGCGCCTGTCAACGGACATCCAGAAGGCGACCGACCAGATGATCTCCGACATCGACCACACGCTGGCTGCGAAGGAAAAGGAAATCCTCACGGTGTGAGGACGGCCGCGCGCTCCGGCGCGCAGGAGTAACGAATGTCATTGCCAGAGCCCACGCGGCCCGCGAGCGGCGATTTCGAAGCGCCGCGGCATGTCGCCATCATCATGGATGGCAACGGCCGGTGGGCGGCCGCGCGCGGTTTGCCGCGCGGCGAGGGACATCGCCGCGGTGTCGAAGCGTTGCGCCGCACCGTCGAAGCTGCCGGCGAGCTTGGTGTCAGTATCCTCACGATCTTTTCCTTCAGCGCCGAAAACTGGACGCGGCCGGAATCGGAAGTGCGCGACCTCATGCGGCTGTTGCGGCGTTTTATCCGCAATGACCTTGCCGATCTGCATCGCAATCATGTGCGCGTGCGTGTGATCGGCGAGCGCGAAGGGCTTGAGCCCGACGTGTTGCGGATGCTCGAGGAAGCAGAAGAGCTCACGCGCGACAATGACAGGCTGACGCTCGTCGTCGCCTTCAATTACGGCGGACGGCAGGAGGTTGCCCGCGCCGCGCGCCGCGTCGCCACTGAGGTGGCTGCCGGCCGCGTCGCGCCGGGCGCCGTCGATGCCGAATTGCTGGGACGCTTTCTCGATGCGCCCGATCTGCCAGACCCCGATCTCGTCATCCGCACCAGCGGCGAACAGCGCCTGTCGAATTTTCTGCTCTGGCAGTCCG
The DNA here is from genome assembly GCA_964604745.1 of uncultured Hyphomicrobiales bacterium. Lineage (GTDB taxonomy): Bacteria > Pseudomonadota > Alphaproteobacteria > Rhizobiales > Xanthobacteraceae > Pseudorhodoplanes. The sequence continues at coordinate 12,132 of CAZSAW010000074.1, read as the reverse complement.
CTTATAGCGAACTGATTTTCGTGCCGACCTACTGGCCGGACTTCGACCGCAAGACATTCGAAGAGGCCATTGCCGAATATTGCCGGCGGGAGCGCCGGTTCGGCGGACTCGCGGCACGGGCGGGATCCTGACGTGATCGGTCAGGATACGGTCGTGCCGGAGGCGCAGAAATCGGCGCGCCAGAATCTGGGCCTGCGGGTCGTGTCCGCGCTCATTCTGGCGCCGCTTGCACTCGTGACGAGTTATCTCGGCGGCTGGCCCTTCGTCGTTTTCTGGCTGGTCGCTTCGCTTGCCGTCTGGTGGGAATGGGTGTCGCTCGTCGCCGCGACGGAATACCGGGCGGCTTTCGTGACGGGCGCCTGTGCGCTGGCTCTCGCGGCCGGATTTGGCGGCATTCAGCATTTCGAGATGTCGTTATTGATCGCTGCGCTCGGAGCGCTCGGCGTGACGGTCACCGCCTCGCGCTCGCCGATCTGGATTGCGAGTGGGCTCTTGTATGCAGCAACGCTGCTTCTTGCTTCGCTTGCGGTGCGGCTTGGCATGGACGAGGGCAACCTCGCGATCCTGTTCCTGTTCGCTGTCGTGTGGACGACAGATATCGCGGCATTCTTTGTCGGCAAGACCGTCGGCGGCCCGAAGCTTGCGCCCGCCATTAGTCCGAAGAAAACCTGGGCAGGAGCGATTGGTGGTACGGCTGGTGCAGTTGTCGCTGCGATCATATTCGGACTTGTCATCGGCTCCGGCTTTTCCTGGCCGCTCGCACTTTTGGCGCTGGGCCTTTCAATCGTCGCGCAGTTTGGCGACCTGTTTGAGTCGTTCATGAAACGGAAATTCGGCGCGAAGGATTCGAGTCATCTCATTCCGGGTCACGGAGGCGCCATGGACCGCCTTGACGGGTTCATTGCAGCGGCGCTTGCTTTGGCTCTTCTGGATACCGGCATCGCGTTGCTCGCCGCGCCGGGCACCGGCTCGTTCCCGTGGTGAGGTCATGAGTATCGTGAAGACACTCGCGAAAGCTCCCGCTACGCAGGCCCGGTCAAGCCGCACGCTGACGCTGCTTGGCGCGACCGGCTCGATCGGCACGAGCACGATCGATCTTCTCAAGCGCAACCCGCATCAGTTTCGTGTCGAGGCGGTCACGGCCAATCGCAACGCCAAGGCGCTTGCGGCGCTTGCGCGCGAGCTGGGTGCGCGATTTGCCGCGATCGCCGACGAGGGGGCCTACGATGAATTGAAGGCGGAGCTTGCCGGCTCAGGCATTCCTGCCGCCGCCGGTGCCGCCGGCGTTCTTGAAGCGGCGCAGCGTCCCGCCGATTGGGTGATGGGCGCAATCAGCGGCGCGGCTGGCCTTAAGCCGACGCTGGCGGCCGTCGAACGCGGGGCGACCATCGGACTCGCCAACAAGGAATGTCTCGTCTGCGCAGGCGCGTTGTTCATGCGGCGCGCGGCAGCGACAGGCGCGACCGTGCTGCCGGTCGATTCCGAACACAACGCTGTCTTCCAGGCGCTTGCTGCAGGCCGGCGCGAGGATGTGCGGCGCGTGATCCTCACGGCATCGGGCGGGCCATTCCGGACGTGGACGGCAGAGGCCATTCGTGCGGCCACGCCCGAACAGGCACTCAAGCATCCGAACTGGTCGATGGGCGCCAAGGTCACGATCGATTCCGCGACGCTCATGAACAAGGGGCTTGAGCTCGTTGAGGCGCTGCATCTCTTCGCTTTGCAGCCGGCCGAGCTCGATGTGCTCGTTCATCCGCAATCGATCGTGCACGGCATGGTCGAATATCGCGACGGCTCCTTCATCGCCCAGCTCGGCCCGACCGACATGCGCGTGCCGATCTCGCATTGCCTCGGCTGGCCGGAGCGCCTAGCCGATCCGTCGCCGCGGCTGGAATGGTCGCGCATGGCGAATCTGACGTTCGAGGAGCCGGACGTGACGCGCTTCCCGGCGCTCGCGCTCGCACGCGAGGCGCTATCCACAGGCGGCGCTGCGCCGACAATTCTCAACGCGGCCAACGAAGTCGCAGTGGCCGAATTTCTCGGCCGCCGCCTCGGATTTGCCGGCATTCCCGCGCTTGTGGAGGCCGCCATGTCGGCGGCGGCGCGCCGTGGCCTGACGCAGGAGCCCAGCAGCGTCGAGGAGGCGATCGAAATTGACCATATTTCCAGATCGCTTGCCGCTGACCTCTTGCCCGAAATCGCCGCAAAGGCATCCTAGACAGTTCCGGGGCGGGGATTCGTGAGTTCCATGGGTAGTTATCTGATTGGCCATCTCGAGGCCTTGGGTAGCGGCTTCGCCGGCTACCTTCTTCCGTTCCTGTTCGTGCTGACGATCGTGGTGTTCTTCCACGAGCTCGGGCATTTCCTCGTCGCGCGCCTGTGCGGCGTCCGGATCCTGACCTTCTCGATCGGGTTTGGGCCGGAGCTGTTCGGCTTCAACGATCGTCACGGCACCCGCTGGAAGGTCTCCGCCATTCCGCTGGGCGGCTATGTGAAATTCTTCGGCGATGAAAGCGCGGCCAGCACGCCGGACCAGAAAACCATTGCCTCAATGGCCGAGGCCGAACGGCCTCACAGCTTTTTCTACCAAAGCGTCCCGCGGCGGGCCGCCATCGTGGTGGCGGGGCCGCTGGCCAATTTCGTTTTGGCCATCGTCATTTTTGCTGCGATCTTCACGTTCTACGGCAAGCAGCTGACCAGCGCGCGCGTCGATGCGGTGCAGCCCGGCAGCGCCGCGGCGACAGCCGGTCTGGCGCCCGGCGATCTCGTCGTGGCGATCGATGGCAGCCCGGTCGAGACCTTCTCCGACATGCAGCGCGTGGTCGGGTCGAGCGCCGGCAAGACGCTCGCCATCACTGTCGACCGCGCCGGCAAGACAGTCGTGCTCGATGCCACGCCCGCGCTCAAGGAGGTGAAGGACAATTTCGGCAACGTCCATCGCCTCGGCGTGCTCGGCATTACGCGTTCCATGGCGCCGGAAGACCTCAAGCTGGAAAAGGCCAATCCGGTGCGCGCGGTCTGGATGGGCGTTGAGGAGACTTGGTTCGTCATCGACCGGACGATGTCCTATCTGGCCGGGGTGGTCATGGGCCGGGAGGCGGCCGATCAGCTCGGCGGCCCGATCCGGATCGCGCAGGTATCGGGGCAGGTGGCTTCGATCGGCTTCGTCGCCCTGATCCATTTGGCGGCAGTATTGTCCGTTTCGATCGGACTGCTGAACCTCTTCCCGGTCCCGTTGCTCGATGGCGGGCACCTTTTGTTCTACGCCATCGAAGCAATCCGCGGCCGCCCGCTGTCGGAGCGGGCACAGGAGGTTGGCTTCCGGATCGGCCTCGCGATCGTCGTCATGTTGATGATCTTCGCCACCTTCAACGACATCATTCACTTGGCTACCTCCTGAGTCACCGGGCTACCTCCCGATCGTGTGGCGAGGTGGCAACGTCTTGAGCACAAAGGAAAACTAGGCTTAGGAAAGGTTTGCAGGGCAGGTGATTCCCTGTACAAAGTCGGCGGGTCTTAACGAAGTGTTACGACCCGGTGGGGTACCCGAAAGGGTTGGAAAGGGCGCGTGCGCATGGGAATTGGTGCGCTAGTTCGGGGGGCGGGCCTGTATGCCTTTCTCCTCTGGGGAAGCGTTTTGAGTTGCGTAGCCGTCGACATGACGGCAAGTGTCGCATTTGCCCAAAATTCCAGCATCGTTGTCGAAGGAAACCGCCGCGTTGAGGCGGATACTGTACGCTCGTATTTCCGTGCCTCGGGGGGGCGTCTCGACGCTGCCGCGATCGATCAGGGGTTGAAGGGTCTTTACGCGACGGGCCTGTTCCAGGATGTGCGGATCAGCCAGCAGGGCGGCCGCCTCGTCGTGACCGTGGTGGAAAACCCGGTCATCAACCGCGTCGCGTTCGAGGGCAACAAGAAGGTCAAGGACGAGCAGCTCAACGCCGAGATTCAATCGAAGCCGCGCGGCACGCTGTCGCGGCCGATGGTGCAGGCGGACACGCAGCGCATCGTCGAAGTGTATCGTCACACCGGCCGATTCGACGTGACGGTCGTGCCCAAGATCATCGACCTGCCGAACAATCGTGTCGATCTCGTCTTCGAGATCGGCGAAGGTCCAAAAACCGGTGTGAAGAAGATCGTCTTCATCGGCAACCATGCCTATTCCGATGGACGTCTCAAGGACGCCATCAAGACTTCCGAATCGGGCTGGCTGAGCTTCCTGAAAACTGGCGACGTGTACGATGCCGATCGCGTCGAAGCCGATCGCGATCTGCTGCGTCGCTTCTATCTCAAGCACGGCTATGCGGACGTGCGCATCGTTGCCGCCGCGGCGGAATTCGATCCCGGTCAGAAAGGGTTCGTCGTCACATTCACGATCGACGAAGGCGAGCAATATCGGTTTGGCACCGTCGACGTACAGTCGAATGTGCGCGACCTCGACCCGGCGATCATCCGCAGCAGCATGAAAGTGTCGAGCGGCGCCGTCTACAATGCCGAGGCGGTGGAAAAGACCGTCGAGACGGTCTCCATCGAACTGGCCAAGCTCGGCTATCCGTTTGCGAACATCCGGCCGCGCGGCGAGCGTGATTTTGCCAATCACCGGGTCAACATCGTCTTCCTCGTGGAGGAGGGCGCACGCGCCTACATCGAACGCATCAACATTCGCGGCAATACGCGCACGCGCGAGTACGTGATCCGTCGCGAGTTCGATATCGGCGAAGGCGATGCCTATAACCGCGCTCTGATTGATCGTGCCGAGCGTCGCCTGAAGAACTTGAACTACTTCAAGACGGTGAGAATCACGAACGAGCCGGGCTCCGCGCCGGATCGAGTCGTCATCAACGTCGATGTCGAAGAGCAGTCGACCGGCGAGTTCTCGATCTCGGGTGGCTATTCGAGCGCAGACGGCTGGATCGGCGAGGTCGCCGTCGGTGAACGAAACCTTCTCGGCCGCGGTCAGTACGCGAAGGCGAGCGTGCAGTACGGCGAGCACACCAAGGGCTTCACGCTTGGTTTCACCGAGCCTTACTTCCTCGGCTATCGCGTTGCCGCAGGCTTCGACATTTTCGCCAAGCAGACTGAAGCGACGACTTTCACCTCGTACAATATGAACAGCTACGGCGGCACGCTGCGGGCGGGCTTCGCGATCCGCGAGGATCTGTCGCTGCAGTTGTCCTATACCGGATACCGGCAGGACATCACGCTGCCATCCTATCTCAACAACTGTATTTCGCCTTCGACCAACATGTTCGGCGGTGTCAATCCGCCGCCCGGGTTCCACTTCCATACGCCGGGCGCCGTGACACGCACGCCTGATGGCTCGCCGGGTGATATCTACGGCGACGAATGTTATTCGGACGGTGAAGCGTCTCTGCCTGTCCGCATGGAACTCGCGAACGGTGCTGTCGTGACCTCGATGGGCAGCTACGTGCTCGCTTACAACACGCTCGACAACAACAAGAGCCCGACGAGCGGCCTTTACGTCGATATCCGGCAAGACTTGGCTGGGCTCGGCGGCGACGTGAACTTCATTCGTAGCCAGAGCACCGCCAGGTACTACTTCGAAGCGATGCCGGATATCATCGGCATGTTCAAAGTTCAGGGCGGCTATATCCAGGGCTGGGGCGGCAAGAATCTGCGTATGCTGGACCATTTCCAGATGGGTCCGAATCTGGTGCGCGGCTTTGCGCCGTCCGGCATCGGTCCGCGCGATCTCACGTCATCGACGCAGGACTCGCTCGGCGGGTCGATGTACTGGGGCGCAAGTCTGGAATTCCAGGTGCCGCTCTATTTCATCCCGAAGGAAGTGGGGCTGCGCGGGGCGGTGTTCGCGGATGCCGGCTCGCTCTGGGGCTACAAGGGGCCGACGTCTTGGGCGGTGACAGGTGAGACAATCACACCCAAGGACGACAACATCATCCGCTCCTCTGTAGGCGTTGGCCTCGTCTGGGATTCGCCGTTCGGACCGCTACGCTTCGACTATGCTTACGCCACGTCCAAGGCGAGCTACGACAAGCTTCAGGCATTCCGCTTTGGCGGCGGCACGAGCTTCTAGCGCCTGACCCTCGGTCAGGCTCGCGGCCCTCTCATGACGCAGCCGGCATTCTTTCCGAAACCCGCCGGGCTCTCGCTCGGCGAGGTCGCGGACATGACCGGCGCCAGGTTGCCGGACGCGGCGTTACGCGACCGGCGCATTCTCAATGGCGCGCCGCTCGATCGTGCGGGTCCGACGGATCTGTCATTCTTTGACAATCCGAAATATGAGGCCGATCTGCGCGTCACGCACGCGGGGGCCTGTCTGATCTCGGAGCGGTTCGCCGCGCGGGCCCCGTCGCACCTCGTGGTGCTTGTCGTGCGCGCACCGCACGCAGCATTCGTTGCCGTTCTGCGGCACCTCTTTCCCGGAGCGATGCGTCCTGGCACGCTGTTCGCCAATGAAGGGATTGCGCCCGGCGCGATGGTGCACCCGCTGGCGCGTCTGGAGATCGGCGTCAGCGTCGATCCCGGCGCCGTCATTGGTCCGCGTGCGGAAATCGGCGAAGGCACGGTGGGTGGGCCCGGGGCGGTGATCGGGCCGGATGTCCGGATCGGACGTCATTGTTCGATCGGGCCGCAAGCGACCATCGTCCATTGTCTGATTGGCGACCGCGTCATCGTTCATGCCGGCGCGCGCATCGGGCAGGATGGCTTCGGCTATATCAGCAGCGCCAAGGGCCACGAGAAAATCCCGCAGATTGGCCGCGTGATCATTCAAGACAATGTGGAAATCGGGGCGGGCGTCGCGATCGACCGCGGGGTGATACGCGACACCGTGATCGGCGAGGGCACCAAGATCGACAATCTGGTGCAGATTGGACACAATGTGTCCATCGGGCGACATTGCGTGATTGCATCGCAAAGCGGGATTTCCGGTAGCGTGGTGGTCGACGATTACGCCATGCTCGGAGGACAGGTCGGCGTCGCCGATCATCTGACCATCGGCGCAGGTGCGATGCTGGCTGCGCGATCAGGGGTTATGGAGAATGTTGCGCCGGGCGCACGCATGGGTGGGGCGCCCGCAGTTCCGGTGCGCGAATGGTTTCGCACGGTGTCGCTGCTGCGCAAGATGGCAAGAGGTACGGCCGATGCGAAGGAGCAAGACGCCGACGATGGGGACCCGGCATGAGCGGTGAGACAGTCGATACGCTGGACATCCAGGCAATTCTGGAAGCGCTCCCGCATCGGTATCCTTTTCTTCTTGTCGATCGCATCGTTGGCATTCGCGGCGACGAGTTCGGTATCGGCATCAAGAACGTCACCGCCAACGAGCCGCAATTTCAGGGCCATTTTCCCAACCGCCCGGTCATGCCCGGCGTTCTGGTGATCGAGGGGATGGCGCAAACAGCGGGCGTGATGTGTATCCGCATGCTCGGCATGAGCGCGCGTTCGAAGCTCGTCTATTTCGTCACAATCGATAAAGCGAAATTCCGTAGACCCGCCGGGCCGGGCGACACCATCGAGTATCACATGCGCAAGCTGACGCGCCGCCGGAACATCTGGTGGTATCGCGGAGAAGCGAAGGTGGACGGTACGCTGATTGCAGAGGCCGAGGTCAGCGCGATGATCGCGGAGCAGGAGCAGTAGTGCGTGGGTTCTATCGACGCCAGCGCCCGCGTCGCTGACGGGGCGCGCATCGCCAGCGACGTGGAAATCGGCCCCTATTGCGTCGTCGGCCGCGATGTCGAGCTTGAGAGCGGCGTGCGTCTTCTGTCGCACGTCAATGTTTCCGGCGTCACAAGAATTGGTGCGCGCACGACGATCTATCCGTTTGCTTCCGTCGGCGCGGCGCCGCAATCCATCCACTATCGCGGCGGTGCGACGCGCCTCGAAGTAGGGACTGATTGCCAGATTCGAGAAAGCGTCACGCTCAACACCGGGACCGAGGATGGCGGCGGCGTGACGGTTGTTGGAAACCAATGCCTGCTCATGGCAGGGGTCCATGTGGCACACGACGCACGCGTCAGCGACAATGTCATTGTTGCCAATGGCGTTGCCATTGCCGGACACGTTGAAGTTGGAAAGTTCACTGTGATCGGCGGCCATTCGGGCGTGCATCAATTCGTCCGGATCGGAGAAGGGGCGATGATCGCGGCGCATACATTGATCACGCAGGACGTCATTCCGTTCGGCTTTGCACTCGGTCACATCGGCATCCTCGGTGGCATCAACGTTACCGGCATGAAACGCCGCGGCATCAGCGCGGATGACATCCGCACCACGCGTCTTGCATACAAGGCGCTGTTCGAGGGCGAAGGGGAATTCGCGGCGCGCGTCGACGCCGTGGGCGCGCAGTTCGGCGACTGTCTGCCTGTTGCCACCATTGTCGGCTTTATTGGCTCGGGCACACGGGCGCTGATGAAGGCGAAAGCTCACCGTCGATTTGCCGAAACCGATGATGACGAGTGAAACAACCAACGCTTCGGTGAGACCAACCGCGACCGCGGCCGATAATCCAGGTCCGGTGGCGGTCGTCTGCGGCGCTGGCACGATTGGGCCCGCGGTCGCGGAATCGATCGCGCGTTCGCGCGATGTGTTTGTTCTGGCGCTGCGGGGTTGGGCCGATCCCGAGAAGATGAAGCGCTTCCGGCACGACTGGATCGGCATCGGACAGCTTGGCCAGCTATTCCGGATCGCGCGTCGCGAAGGATGCCGCGATGTCATATTGATTGGATCGGTGCTGCGACCGCGACTGTCGGACGTCCGTTTCGATTGGGAGACGTTCAAACTGCTGCCGCGCATCGTGCGGATGTTTCGCGGCGGCGACAATCGCCTGCTTTCCGGTATCGCCGACATCGTCGAGGAAAACGGTTTCAGGCTCGTGGCGCCGCAGGACGTGGCACCGGAAATCCTCGTTCCGGCGGGGCCGCTCGGCCGGCACGAGCCGAACGAACGCGACCTCGGCGACATTACGCTCGCGTTGCAGCTTCTTCGCGCGCTCGGGCAATTCGACGTGGGGCAAGGCGCCGTGGTCGCCTATCGCAATGTGCTTGCGATCGAAGCGGCCGACGGCACGGATGAGATGCTGGCGCACATCGCCGCGCTGCGGGCCAGTGGCCGTATTTCAACGGCGCGCGGAGTCGGTGTGCTGGTGAAAGCGCCGAAGCCCGGTCAGGATCGTCGCCTCGACATGCCGAGTATCGGTCCGCGCACGATCGAAAGCATCGCGCGTGCTGGCCTGGCAGGAATTGCCGTCGTAGGGGGTGAAACGATTATCGCCGAACCGGCACGGGTTGCCGCGGAGGCTGATGCGGCGGGAGTTTTCGTCGTCGGACTTCCACGCGAGACGGCGGTATGAATTCTCGGTCTCGGCCGGAACGGCCGGCGAGCGTCTTTCTCGTCACCGTCGACGTGTCGGGTGACCATCTCGGCGCGGCACTGATCCGCGCGATGAAGGATATGGCCGGCGACGGCGTTGCGTTCAGCGGCGTGGGCGGACGCGAGATGGCGGGCGCGGGGATGCCCAGTCTTTTCCCCATCGACGACTTCGCGATTGTGGGGATTGCGACGCTTCCGAAACATTTCTTCCACATGCTTGGCCGGCTCTACGAGACGGTCGATGCGGTCATCGCCGCCCGTCCCGACATTCTGGTCATCATCGATTGTCCCGACTTCAGTCATCGGGTGGCGAGCATGGTGCGAAGGCGGAATCCTGACATCGTGATCGTCGATTATGTCGCGCCGCAGGTCTGGGCCTGGCGCCCAAGCCGGGCGCGGACCATGCGGCGCTATATCGATCACGTGCTGGCGCTACTTCCGTTCGAGCCTGCGGAACTGCGCAGGCTGGAAGGGCCGGCGTGCAGCTATGTGGGCCACCCGCTCATCGAACACGTCAACGAACTCAGGCCGAATGCCGAAGAAGCGCGCCGCCGGATGACCGATCCGCCCGTGCTGCTTGTCCTGCCTGGCAGCCGCTCGAGCGAGGTCAACCGCCATCTCGGTGTATTTCGTGAGGCTGTCGACGCCGTGGCTCGCCAGGCCGGACCCTTGGACGTGGTGATCCCGACGACACCCGCGCTTGAGGGCCGCATTCGTGACCGATTGCGTGACTGGAATGTGCCCGCCCGCATCGTCACGGATCTCGACGAGAAGCGGGCGGCCTTCCGTGTCGCGCGCGCGGCGTTGTCGAAGTCTGGCACGGTCACGCTGGAACTCGCGGTGGCCGGCGTGCCGACAGTCGCAGCCTACCGGATGTCCTGGTTTGAGTGGACTCTTGGTAAACAGCTCGTCAGCGTGCCGACAGTCATCCTCGCCAATCTGGTTCTGGGCGAACGGGTGATCCCGGAATTTCTGCAGCACGACTGCACCGCCTCGAATCTGGCCGGTGCGCTTCTACCACTCCTCTCAGATACGCCCGAGCGGCGGCGGCAAATCGAGAAATTGCGGCGGCTGGATGAGGTCATGCAGGTTGGCACGGCTGACCCGGCGCGCCGGGCCGCTGAGATCGTCCTTGGCATGATGGAACCGCAGGGGGCCCTTCCGGCCGCGCTGCGGCAATAAAGCTGGCATCCGCGTGCGGCGCGGCGTAGATTGCCGACTCTGTCGGTATTTGTGTCAAAAACGGCTGATTCACCGTGTCGCTGCAATTTCCCATTCGGGCGGCCATCACTGGAGTGAACGCCCATCTCCCCGATTACGTCCTGACCAACGCCGAACTGGCGACGATGGTCGACACCACGGACGCGTGGATTTCGGAGCGGACGGGCATCAAGGAGCGGCGGATCCTCAAAGGCGAGGGTCTGGGCACGTCGCATATGGCCGCGGAGGCCGTGCGGGGTTTGCTTGAACGCACCGGGACGGCCCCGGACGACGTCGATCTCCTGATCTGCGCCACGACGACGCCGGACATGGTGTTTCCGTCGACGGCGAATCTGATTTGCGACATGGTCGGCATTCGCAATGTCGGCAGCTTCGATGTCCAGGCCGCGTGCTCCGGCTTCGTCTACGCGCTGACAATCGCCGCGCAATTCATCGGCTGCGGCCGCTACCGCAAGATCGTGGTTGTCGGCGCCGACAAAATGTCGTCGATCATCGACTACACCAATCGCGCAACCTGCGTGCTGTTCGGCGATGGCGCCGGCGCCGTGCTGGTCGAACCGAGCCCGAACGGGGAAGGCATCATGGACACGATCCTGCGCTCGGATGGCGCAGGAGCCGCGCATCTGCATCAGAAGGCGGGCGGCAGCCGCATGCCGCCGACCATGGACACCGTCGCCAAGCGCCTGCACTACGTCTATCAGGAGGGCGCCGCCGTTTATAAGTTTGCGATCGCGCGGATGGCCGAAGCGTCGAACGAGATTCTGTCGCGCAACAATCTGACCAACGAGATGATCGACTGGCTGGTGCCGCATCAGGCCAACCGCCGCATCATCGAGGTCACGGCCGAGCGCCTCGGCTTGCCGATGGATCGCGTGATGGTGACGATCCAGAAGTACGGCAACACGACCGCCGCGACGATCCCCATCTGCCTTTGGGATTACGAATCGAAGTTGATGCGCGGCGATCGCCTCATCCTCGCGGCCTTCGGCGGCGGATTTACCTGGGGCGCGGCCTACGTGACCTGGGCCTATGGCGCGAGCCGCACGGCGAACTGATCGCGCATCGCCTCACAGCTTCGCTTTTCACGGAAATGAAAATGGCCGGGTCTTGCCCGGCCATTTGACGTTGCGATTGTTGAATTTCGTCAACTTCGGCGCGTGGAAATCGGCAAGTAATCGCGCCGGGTCGCGCCGGTATAAAGCTGGCGCGGGCGGCTGATCTTCTGGCTCGGATCCTCAATCATTTCCTTCCATTGGGCGATCCAGCCAACCGTGCGCGCAAGCGCGAACAGCACGGTGAACATGGTCGTTGGGAAGCCCATCGCCTTGAGTGTGATGCCCGAATAGAAGTCGACGTTCGGATAGAGCTTGCGCTCGATGAAGTAATCGTCGGAGAGCGCGATGCGTTCGAGCTCGAGCGCGACCTCGAGATGCGGATCGTTCACGCCGAGCGCGTTCAGCACCTCGTAGCAGGTGTCGCGCATGACCTTGGCGCGCGGATCGTAGCTCTTGTAGACGCGATGGCCGAAGCCGGAGAGGCGGAACGGGTCGTTCTTGT
>CAZSAW010000073.1:0-10292 GCA_964604745.1 uncultured Hyphomicrobiales bacterium | reverse complement strand
CCGACGAAGTAGTCGACGCCAGCCTTGGACGCGAGCAAATCCCCAAACGGATAATTGTGGTGGTGCGTCCGATTTAAATTTTGGACTGTGTAGCCCTTGAGTGTGAGCCGCTCGGCAACCAGATCTTCGCCGATGGTTCCGAGTTTCGTCGTCCGTTCAGTTTTTAAGAGCGTCATGTTAGCCAATCCACACAAGTCGGGTTTGAGTTTATCGATCGGCGTGCAAGCCGTCATCCCTCACTCGTAACCGCGTTTTGGGGCGCTGTCCCCGAGCGACTCCGTCAGCCGCTCCGCGATCGAGTGACGCTCCTCGGAAAACCTGATCGGATAGCGCCGCGCCGTCCGGTTGCGCGGGAAAGTCCGTTGCCACCAATCGTGCAGCGGTCGTCGTTTTTTCTGCGGATTGGGTCCGGGAACGGCGTGCGTGCGCGACAATCCGGCGAGCGCATAATATTGGTCGAGAATGTCCGTCGCCTTCAGATAATTCTCCTGCGGGAAATAGGAATAATGCGCGACCGTAAGGTCGCCGACGATCCGCCCGGGCCGTTGCAGGATTGAGGGCAGGGCGGCGGAAATCCATTCTTCCTCATCGACGCCGGGCGGGCAGAAATTGCCTTTGAGATCGGCGACGTCGCTGCCGAAAAATCCGATGCAGTTGATGGAGAAGCGGGCCGTTTCCACGACGGCGTCCGGGCAAGCGAAAACGTCAGCCTTATCTTGCCGCTGCGCGTCGAGAAACGCGCGGTGGATCGCCTCGGCGAAATAGGGACTTGCCCAGCCGTGCTGGCAGGCCGCGGAGGCCACGAGCCCGGCCTTGATATCAAGCGCGCTGTGATATTTCAGGAGCCACGAGCAGATCGCGTTGTTGACGACGAGCGGCGACCACCACAGGAAGCGCGCACGTTCCGCCGCAGCCTTGGCCGCGAAGGCCCGGGCAAATCCGCCCGGCAGAAAGACGATGTCATCATCGAGCTTGACGTAAAATGTGTCGTGTGCCGTGCAGTCTGCATAGAACTGATTGATCGAACGCGGCAGCCCGTCGACGCCGTCGCGGCGCACGACCCTCACTTTCTTGTTCGCGCCGGCCAGTTCGTCGATCCACGCGCGGTCCTTGGGGTCGCGGCAATTGTCCCATAGCTGCCACTCGTCCACGCCGGGATCGCGGAGCACATAATGCTTGAGCAGATCGAGATAGGGCCGCCGGCCCGAGGGAGTTAAAAAGACGATGCGGCTCGGTGTGGTCATTCGAAACGTGCTTTTCCCTGATTCTGCAGGACGAAAACATTGTCAGCCGACCGGATCGACGTGGAATGATGCCGGTGTTTCTCCGCGCTGTACCCTTTCCCACATCATCGTATAGGCGCGTTCGAGGTGGCGCGTGAACCTCGCGGTATCGAATACGGCGGCATCCGCGGCGTTTTGCGTCAGACGATCCCTGATCGATGTGTGGAGGGCTGGATCGTTCGCCACGCGCACGGCGATCTCCTCGTACTCATCAACTGCGGACGCGATGAGTTCCGGCAGAGCGAGCGCAGTGAGCAGGCTGCCGGCCATGCGGGAGGCAAAAGCCTCCCCGGACAGTGTGACGAGTGGCAATCCGCTCCAGAGCGCGTCGCTCGCGGTGGTACCGGCGTTGAAAGGGAACGTGTCGAGGAACAGATCGGCCGCGCGATAGCGCGCGAGATAGTCGCGATAGGGAACGCGAGCAGCAAACACAATGCGGCCGGGATCGACATCGCGATCAGTTGCCGCGCGCCGCAGATTGGCCTGTGTCGCATCGTCGGCGGCGAGCAACCACAATACGCTGTCTTTGACGCGCCCGAGAATCCGCATCCACGCGTCGAACATGTCCGGATTGATTTTGTAGGTCGCATTGAACGCGCAGAAGACGAAGCCGCTTTCGGGAAGACCAAGATTGCTACGTCCTGGCGCGAGGGGGCTGGCGCGGCGGCTTGAATCGTTTGCCTGGAAACAATCCGGCAAGGAGGCAGCCTTTTCCGAATAGTGCTCTCGCTGGTCGTCGGGAATAACGAAGCGATCGGCCACGATGTAGTCGATGAAGTCTGCACCCATGGTTGCTGGATAGCCGAGATAGCTCACCTGAACCGGACACGGGCGAAGCGCAAACACGCCGGTGCGCGCATTGTGGGTGTGCCCCATGAGGTCGATGGCGATGTCGATTTCGTGGTCCCGCAGCCACTGTGCCATCTCTCGATCGGTTTTCGGCTCGGCCTCGACGAACTGATCGAACCCGGTGCGCAGCCGCCGCAGCATCTCGCTTTGATTGTCTGGTCCGAACGACAGCGCGATGGTTTCAAAGCGCGCGCGATCGTGATGCTCGAACACGCCCGCCATCAGATAGGCGACAGGATGATCGTGCAGATCGGACGAAACATAGGCGAGGCGGATGCGATCGTGCTTGTAGCGTTCGCCGTTCCAGAGCCGTCCGCCAGGCTGGGGAAAATTGCTTTCGGTGTAACGCCGGCTCGACCGAAGCTGCGTCGACGCGCTCGCAGTCAACACGAGGGGCAAGGTTGTTTCCGCCGGAGGAAAGGATTTCCCGATGCCATCGAGCACCGCCGATCGGAGCGTTGCGAAATCGCGCCAGTCGGCCTGATAGAGACGCGTGATGAGCAACTCGCCCGGCAGGTCCGCGAGGTCGGGAGCGAGCGCCATTGCCTTCTCGAATGCGGCAGCCGATTCCGCGTACCGTTTTCGTGCTCGAAGAAAATGGCCGCGCCAGATCCAGGGGCCGGCGAATGCAGGGTTGAGATCGGTGGCCTTGCTGTAGGCGTCGAAGGCTTCGTCGTGACGGCCAAGATGCCAGAGCACGTTGCCGCGGCTGAGCCAGGCCTCCGCGAGATCAGGCCTGAGCAGGATCGCCTTGGCGGACGCAGCCAGCGCCGCGTCATAGCGGCGAAATTTCAACGCCGCATTGGCGCTTCCGGCCCACGCTTCGGCGAGATCCGGCTTGCTCGCGATCGCCTGATTGTAGGCTGCCAGCGCATCCTCGTAGCGCTTCAGGTCCCAAAGGACGCCGCCGCGCCCCAGATACGCCTCGGCGAGCTGCCGATTGATGGCCAGCGCGCTGTCATAGGCGGCGAGGGCTTGATCGTGAGACTTGAGCGCGAGAAGCGATTTTCCCTTGTTGCAGAGTGCCTCGGCATAACGCGGACGAAGCCCCAGCGCCTTGTCGAAATCCCGCACGGCTTCATCGAAACGCTTCAGATCGTTGAGAACGGTGCCGCGATTGTTCCAGGTTTCGGGGACCGACGGATTGAGTGTCAGGGCTTCGCCGAAGCGCGCCAGCGCCTCCTCGTGCTTCTTCAATGCCTTGAGAATGAGGCCGTAGTTATAGAGTGTCGTGTCTGAGGGCGGCCCATTTTTGACCGCGGCGGCAAGGTAGCGTTCTGCCTCTGCGTATTTGCCGACGCTCGACAGTGCAATTCCCAGCACGTTCAGGGCCGGCAGGTGCGTCGGCTGTTCCTTCACAAGCCGCTTGAGGATCCGTTCCGCTTCAGCCGGATTCCCCGCCTGCAACGAGGCAAGCGCTTGCCGGAACGGATCGCTGGGACTGGTAAACGCCATTCCTGGGACTTCGGCTGACCTCTCGCGGGTACCAGCCGACTGAATAACGGCCTTCCCGCGATGGGGAAACCGTTTTGAGGGCTGCGGGAGACGCTCGATCGTCGCGGCCGGTCAGGCTTGATTTCGGCTTTGCGGCACAGTACTTATCCGGCCTCGCCAGCGGCCCGGTGACGGACTTCCGCGGCGATTTTCAACTCCCCAAAAAGAGGGTTCTGCCGGCGGCGTCCTTTGCGTTGGGCGCGGCGGGTCGGCATCTCGGGGATTTTCTTTGGATTTGACAGCCGTGGCGAAGATCAGTCCGTTCAAGTTTCTTCAGGAAGTCCGCTCCGAGGCGGACAAGATCACCTGGCCCACGCGGCGGGAGGTCGCGATCACGACCGCAATGGTCTTCGTCATGGTCGCGCTCGCTTCGGTCTTCTTCTTCGTCTCCGATCAGATCATCCGGGTTGCGATTGCTTTCGTGCTCGGGCTCGGCTCTTAAAGGAAGGCTTGGGACATCGGTCATGGCCAAGCGCTGGTACATCGTTCACGCCTATTCGAACTTCGAGAACAAGGTCGCCGAATCCATTCGCGATCAGGCCAAGCAGCGTGGCCTGTCGGACCTGTTCGATGAAATCCTCGTGCCGAAGGAAAAGGTCGTCGAGGTGCGGCGCGGGCGCAAGGTCGACGCCGAGCGCAAATTCTTTCCCGGCTATGTGCTGGTGAAGGTGGACCTCACCGACGAGGTCTATCATCTCATCAAGAACACGCCGAAGGTGACGGGCTTTCTCGGCACCGACAAGAAACCGATTCCGATCTCGGACGTGGAGGCCGACCGGATCCTGCATCAGGTGCAGGAGGGCATCGAGCGGCCGAAGCCCTCAGTCAGCTTCGAGGTTGGCGAGCAGGTTCGCGTCTCGGATGGCCCGTTCGCCTCTTTCAACGGCACGGTTGAGGAAGTCGACGAGGCGCGTTCCCGCGTGAAGGTCGCGGTGTCGATTTTCGGCCGTGCCACGCCGGTGGAACTGGAATTCGGACAGGTGGAGAAGCTATAGAGTTCGGCGTCGTCGCCGGCTTGTCCGGCGGCGCCCGGAGGGTGGGATTGCCGCCCTTAAGCGAGATGGCCGGGACAGGCCCGACCATGACACGACGAGAGGCGTGGGAGGTGAGGCGGTTCGCCAGACCGTCGATATCCGCACCACGGACCTGAAACCGGGCCGGCTTGCTGGCCCAAGCAGGAGTAAGCAATGGCGAAGAAAATCACCGGCTATGTGAAATTGCAGGTGCCGGCCGGGGCGGCCAATCCGTCGCCGCCGATCGGTCCCGCGCTCGGCCAGCGTGGCCTCAACATCATGGAATTCTGCAAGGCGTTCAACGCCCAGACGCAGAAGATGGAGAAGAATACGCCGATCCCGGTCACCATCACGGTGTATCAGGACCGCTCCTTCACCTTCGAGATGAAGACGCCGCCCGTCTCCTATTTCATCAAGAAGGCGGCGAAGCTCGAAAGCGGCTCGAAGACCCCGGGCCGCGACAAGGTCGGCAAGATTTCCAAGGCGCAGGTCAAGGAAATCGCGGAGCAGAAGATGAAGGATCTCAACTGCGACACGATCGAAGCCGCGATGAAGATGGTCGAGGGGTCCGCCCGCTCGATGGGTATCGAGGTGGGAGGCTGACCATGAGCGCGCACGGAAAGCGTTACAACAAGGCCCGCGAGGGCGTCGACCGCGAGAAGCTCTACACGCTCGACGAAGCGGTGAAGCTGATCAAGGAACGCGCGAAGGCGAAGTTCGACGAAACGATCGAGATCGCGATGAATCTCGGCGTCGATCCGCGTCATGCCGACCAGCAGGTGCGTGGCGTCGTCACGCTGCCGAACGGCACCGGCCGCTCGATGCGCGTCGGCGTGTTTGCGCGCGGCGCCAAGGCCGAGGAGGCGAAAGCCGCCGGAGCCGATATCGTCGGCGCGGAAGATCTCGTCGAGAAGGTCAATGGTGGCCAGATCGACTTCGACCGCTGCATCGCCACCCCCGACATGATGCCGCTTGTCGGCCGTCTCGGTAAGGTGCTCGGTCCGCGCGGGATGATGCCGAACCCGAAGGTCGGCACGGTCACCATGGACATCACCAACGCCGTGAAGGGCGCCAAGGGTGGCTCGGTCGAATTCCGCGTCGAGAAGGCCGGCATCGTGCAGGCCGGCGTCGGCAAGGCCTCGTTCACCGAGCAGGCTTTGGTGCAGAACATCAAGGCGTTCACCGATGCGGTGAACAAGGCGAAGCCGGCGGGAGCCAAGGGCCATTACATCAATCGCGTGGCAATCTCGTCGACGATGGGGCCGGGCGTGAAGGTGGACCTCGGCAGTCTCACGAGCTGACCGCACAGCACACGTCAATCGAGAAGGCCGGCTTTACGCCGGCCTTTTTTGTGGGCTAGGCCTCAAATCGCGCGTCGCGTCCGTCGCCTTGAGGAATTGGTTTCGTGCAGTTTCACTTGAACGGCTTCGAGCCTGGCGATCCGGACATTGCCGATCCGGCAAGGCGGATCGCCGCGCCGGGCGCGGCCGGTCGTCTGCCCAAGGAAGTCGATGTCCTGATCGTCGGCTGCGGACCCGCGGGCCTCACGCTGGCGGCACAATTGTCGGCTTTCCCCGACATCAAGACATGCATCGTCGAACAGAAGGACGGTCCGCTCCTGCGCGGGCAGGCGGACGGCATCGCCTGCCGCACGATGGAAATGTTCGAGGCCTTCGGTTTCAGCGAGCGTGTGCTGAAGGAGGCGTGCTGGATCAACGAGACGACATTCTGGAAACCGGACGAAAGGCAAAGCGAGCACATCGTGCGCAGCGGGCGCGTGCAGGATGTCGAAGACGGGCTGTCGGAATTCCCGCACGTGGTTCTGAATCAGGCGCGCGTGCACGACTTCTATCTCGACGTCATGCGCAAATCGGCCGCACAGATCGAGCCCTATTATGCGCGGCGTCTGCTTGAGGTTGAGATCGAGTCCGGAGGCGACAATGTCTCGCCCCATCAGGTGACGGCGAAGCTTGAGCGGATCGACCCCTCGCACGAGGGACAGGTCGAGACGGTGAGGGCGCGTTATCTCGTCGGCTGCGACGGTGCGCGCAGCACCGTGCGCAGGTCGATCGGCCGCGCGCTGCACGGCGATTCCGCCAACAGCGCCTGGGGTGTGATGGATGTCCTTGCGGTCACCGACTTTCCGGACGTTCGCTTCAAGACGCTGATCCAGTCAGCCAATGACGGCAGCATCATCATCATTCCGCGCGAGGGCGGTTATCTGTTTCGCCTGTATATCGAGCTCGACAAGCTCGATGCCGGCGAGCGCGTGGCGAATCGCGCCATCACGGATGGCGAATTGATTGCCGCTGCGCGGCGTATCCTGCGGCCCTATACACTCGACGTGAAAGAAATTCCCTGGTGGTCGGTGTACGAGATCGGCCAGCGCCTCTGCGACAAGTTCGATGACGTGCCGGCAGAGCATGTGGCCGAACGTTTGCCGCGCGTGTTCATCGCCGGCGACGCGTGCCATACGCACAGTCCGAAGGCCGGGCAGGGCATGAATGTGTCCATGCAGGACGGTTTCAATCTTGGCTGGAAGCTCGCGTCGGTTTTGCGAAAGCGATGCACGCCTCGCTTGTTACACACTTATTCTGCGGAGCGGCAGACGATTGCGAAAGAGCTGATCGACTTCGATCGTGAATGGGCGGCGCTGCTCGCCTCGTCGACATCACCGAAAGCCGGAGGTGGCAAGGCGTTCGATCCCGCCGAAACGCAGAAATATTTTGTGCGGCACGGCCGCTACACCGCGGGGACGGCGACGCGCTATGCGCCATCGATCATCACCGGCGAGCCGACTCATCAGTATCTGGCCAAAGGGCTGACGCTCGGAATGCGATTTCACTCCGCGCCCGTCATTCGCGTCGCGGACGCAAAGCCGTTTCATCTCGGGCACGCGGTAAAGGCGGACGGCCGCTGGCGCCTGTTTGCATTTGCAGGGAAGGGCGATCCGGCTGCGCCCAATTCCGGCATCCGCGCCCTTTGCGACTTTCTCGCCGAAGCGCAGGAATCGCCGGTCAGGCGCTACACGCCAGCGGACGACGATATCGACACGGTGATCGATGTCCGCGCGGTCTTCCAGCAGGATCATCGGGACCTGGCCGTCGAGACCATGCCGTCCCTTCTGCTGCCGGCAAAAGGACGGTTCGGGCTGCGGGACTACGAGAAGATGTTCAGCCCCGATCCGAGGGCCGGGCAGGACATTTTCGACCTGCGGGGTATCGACCGGGAGCGCGGCTGCCTGGTGCTGGTCCGGCCGGATCAATATGTCGCACACATCCTGCCGCTGGACGGATATGAGGCCCTGTCGGCTTTCTTCGACGGTTTCATGGTCCCGCCAGGCTGACCCCGGCCGCGGAACCGAAGCAGCCCCGGGCGGCACGGAATTCCCCTTGAGTCAAGGAATTTTCGGCTCTATATACGGCTCCGAACAATCCCGGGATGAGCTCCGGGTATTAGAGGATTTCATAAGGATCGAAGTGGTTTCCGCCGGGCGCAAGCCCAGCGGGAAAAAGGAGGGCCGTTCGCCCTCCTTCGTCCTGTCCAAGACTGCGGGTGCCGGCGAAATCCGGCTTAATTGCCAATACTTTGGGCGACCAGCACAGACGGGTAAGACCGAATTGTCAGGGCCTTCGGGCCCAGATCCGGTTCGAACCTTCAAGACCTGAGAGTGGCTGCAAGGCCGCGTTCAGGGGGCAGGCGCAAGAGCGCCGTCGCGCGGTGGTTTCGCCACCCGGGACGGCAGTCGCAACCGGCGGGTTTGCGCGACACAAAGCCTGCCCGCCAACCGGAGAGAGCTTGTGGATCGAGCGGAAAAAGCCGAGTTCGTCGCGACGATGAAGGAGGTCTTCCAGGCCTCCAAGGTCGTCGTGGTGGCTCACTATTCCGGCCTCACCGTCACCCAGCTGCAGACTCTGCGCAAGCAGATGAAGCAGGCGGGCGCACACGTGAAGGTCGCGAAAAACCGTCTCGCCAAGATCGCTCTTGATGGCTCGGATGCAGCTTCCATCGCGCCGCTCCTGAAGGGACCGACGCTGATCGCCACCTCCGGCGATCCGATTGCTGCACCCAAGGTCGCCGTCGATTTCGCCAAGGCGAACGAGCAGTTCGTCATTCTCGGCGGAGCGATGGGAAAGACCGCGCTCGATGTGAACGGGGTGAAGCAACTCGCTTCGCTGCCCTCACTCGACGAACTGCGCGCGAAGATCGTCGGCCTCATTCAGGCCCCGGCGACCAAGATCGCGCAGGTGGTCAACGCGCCGGCGTCGAAAGTCGCCCGCGTGGTCCAGGCCTATGCCTCCAAGAGCGCCGCGGCGTGACGCGGAACAAACATTCTCAAAGGTTCGAACCGATAGGATCGATGTAAAATGGCTGACTTGCAGAAGATCGTTGACGACCTGTCGAGCTTGACCGTCCTCGAGGCGGCCGATCTCGCCAAGATGCTGGAAGAGAAGTGGGGCGTTTCCGCCGCCGCGGCTGTCGCGGTCGCGGCCGGCCCGGCTGGCGCCGCCGCGGCTCCGGCCGAGGAAAAGACCGAGTTCACGGTCGTCCTCGCCTCGTCCGGCGACAAGAAGATCGAGGTCATCAAGGAAGTGCGTGCGCTCACCGGCCTTGGCCTGAAAGAGGCGAAGGACCTGGTCGAGGGCGCGCCCAAGACCGTCAAGGAAGGCGTTGCCAAGGACGAGGCCGAAAAGATCAAGGCCACGCTCGAAAAGGTCGGCGCCAAGGTTGAGCTTAAGTAAGCAGTACTTACTTACAGGAGTTACCCGGATCGCGTTCGCGCGATCCGGCCTTCGCTGCAAGAAGGAAGACCGGGGATAACCCGGGTTTTGCGAGTTGACAGAGTAAGAGATGCGGATTCGGGCTCGCCCGAATCGTCTAGAAGCAAGGGCGTCCCCGACGCTTCTCCCGATGGTCGCGATGGATTGCGGCCGTTCGGAGAGTCGTTCCGGCAGCCCGACGGTCCGACAAGGAAGAGAGCACGATGGCGCAGACGTTCACCGGTCGCAAGCGCGTTAGAAAGTTTTTCGGGAAAATCAACGAAGTCGCTGAAATGCCGAACCTCATCGAGGTTCAGAAGGCATCCTATGACCAGTTCCTGCTGGTCAAGGAGCCGGAAGGCGGCCGTCCCGACGAGGGACTGCAGGCGGTCTTCAAGTCGGTTTTCCCGATCAAGGATTTCTCCAATACCTCGCAGCTCGACTTTGTCGGCTACGAATTCGATCCGCCCAAATACGACGTCGACGAGTGCCGCCAGCGCGGCATGACGTTTGCGGCTCCGCTCAAGGTGAAGCTGCGGCTGATCGTGTTCGATGTCGACGAAGAGACCGGCGCGCGCTCCGTCAAGGACATCAAGGAGCAGGACGTCTACATGGGCGACATTCCGCTCATGACGTCGAACGGCACCTTCATCGTCAACGGCACCGAGCGCGTCATCGTCTCGCAGATGCACCGCTCGCCCGGCGTGTTCTTCGACCACGACAAGGGCAAGACGCATTCGTCCGGCAAGCTGCTGTTCGCCGCGCGCATCATTCCCTATCGCGGTTCGTGGCTCGACATCGAATTCGACGCCAAGGACATCGTCTTTGCGCGCATCGACCGCCGCCGCAAGATTCCGGTGACGTCGCTGATGTTCGCGCTCGGCCTCGACGGC
>CAZSAW010000072.1:0-10195 GCA_964604745.1 uncultured Hyphomicrobiales bacterium | reverse complement strand
GAGCACATGTTCTTCGAGGGCGAGCGCATCCGCGCGGTGCGCGAAATGATTCTTGCCGACGACGAGAAGACGCGCCGGACAGCACTGGCGAAACTTCTGCCGATGCAGCGCGGCGACTTCGTCGAATTGTTCGAGATCATGAAGGGCCTGCCGGTCACGATCCGGCTGCTCGATCCGCCGCTGCACGAATTCCTGCCGCATGACGACGAGGAAATCGCCGAGGTGGCGGAATCGATGGGCACCGATCCGCAGAAGCTCGCCAATCGCGCGCGCGAATTGGCCGAGTTCAATCCGATGCTCGGTTTCCGCGGCTGCCGCATCGCCGTCGCCTATCCGGAAATCGCCGAAATGCAGGCGCGTGCAATTTTCGAGGCGGCGGTCGAGGCGGGCAAGCGCACCGGCGCGCCGGTGGTGCCGGAAGTGATGGTGCCGCTGATCGCGACACGCGCGGAATTCGACAACGTCAAGGCGCGCATCGACGCGATGGCGCAGGCCGTGACCAAGGAGAAGGGGATCAAGATCGAATATCAGGTCGGCACGATGATCGAGTTGCCGCGCGCGGCGCTGCTCGCGGACAAGATCGCCGAAGGCAATGCCGGCGCCGAATTCTTCTCCTTCGGTACCAATGATCTGACGCAGACGACGTTCGGCATCAGCCGGGACGATGCCGCGAGCTTCCTCGGCATCTACACCGCGCGCGGCATTCTGCCGGGCGATCCGTTCGTGTCGATCGATCGCGACGGCGTCGGCGAACTGGTCAGGATCGGCGTCGAACGCGGGCGCAAGGCGCGCCCCGGTTTGAAGGTCGGCATCTGCGGCGAACATGGCGGCGATCCGGCGTCGGTCGCCTTCTGCCACAGCGTTGGGCTCGATTACGTCTCCTGCTCGCCGTTCCGCGCTCCGATCGCGCGCCTTGCCGCCGCACAGGCCGCGCTCGGCAAGGAAGCCGTGAGCACGGCGTAATTCGGCCGGACGTTCTAGACCGCGACTTTCTGCAGGAAGCTGTCGAGCTCGTGGCGGAGGTTGCCGACGGCCTCGTCCACGGCCTTGGAGGCGCCGAGCACGGTCTCGGCCGAGCGGCGTGTTTCGGTCGCCGCGCCCGCAACCTGATCGAGCACGGCGACGATGTCGTTCGTGCCGAGCGCGGCGCCCGCCACGTTGTGCGAAATCTCGGCGGTCGCGGCGTTCTGCTCCTCGACCGCGGCGGCGACCGCAGTCGCGGTGCGCTCGATGTCCTGCCTGCGGCTCGTGCTGCGGTGGATCGCCTCGACCGTGCTGCCGGTCGAGCTTTGCACCGCGAGGATCTGCGCCGAAATGTCTTCCGTCGCCTTCGCCGTCTGCACCGCGAGCGACTTCACCTCCGAGGCGACGACGGCGAAGCCGCGGCCCGCTTCGCCCGCGCGCGCTGCCTCGATCGTAGCATTGAGCGCGAGCAGGTTGGTCTGGCCGGCAATGTTGCGGATCAGCTCGATGACGTCGCCGATCTTCTGCGCGGCGTCGGCAAGACCCTTGATGCCGTCATTGGTCGCCTGCGCCTCGTCGACGGCGACGCGCAGCACGTCGGTCGTGCGCGCCAGTTGCTGGCTGATCTCGCCGATCGACTGCGACAATTCGCTGGTCGCGGTGGACGCGGTTGCGACGTTCGCCGACGCTTCGTTCGACGCGCTCAGCGCGCCCTGCGCGCGTTGCGAGGTTTGATCCGAGGCGGCGAACAGCGAGCTGGCCGTGAGCTTGAGCGCAGACGTGCTTTCGCCGACCGAGGCGACGACGTGTTCCAGCCGCGCGCGGAACGTGGCGATCGCGGCCTCGACGGTGGTGCGGCGCTCCTCCAGCGCGAGCATCGCCGTGCGCTGCTGTTCGGCGCGATGCTGCTGCGTTATGTCGTCATGCGTCGACACCCAGCCGCCGCCCGGCATCGGCCGGTTGCAGATGGCAATGACGCGGCCGTCGCTGATGTTGACGGTCTTGACGGTGGTCTGTCCGGCCGCCGCCTTGGTGATGCAATCGTCGACATGCGCTTCTGGATCGCCTTTGAAATTGCCGCGCTCGATCCGGTAACGCAACGTCTCGCGCAGCGACCGGCCTCGCGTCAGCAATTCGCGCGGCATGTCGTAAAGGCGGCGATACGGCTCGTTGAACATGACGAGATGCGCCTGCGCGTCCCAGACGCACAGGCCTTGCGGCATGGTGTCGATGGTGCGGAGCAGGAGGTCGATTTCGCGCTTCCGGCGAAACCACGCGATGGTTGCGGCAATCGCGGCAAGAAGGGCGATGGCGAAGGCGCCACCGAGGAGCGGGGCGTCAGAAAAGGACGCCATCAAAGATTCGGCCATCGGCGTGAGGCTGACGGAATAGAGCGGGCGATTTTGCCGGAACAAGCATTAGACAATCCGCATTGCCGCACGGTTAACGGCTGGAAAGGCTGACGTGGCCGACACCGCGACCCCTTCGCCCAATGGCCAGTATCCGTTTGTTTTTGCTCATGATATCGTTTGTCCTGGGGGTTGAAGGACAAGTCCAGTCCTGAGATGGTTGAATAAGGTCCGAAGCCGGTTGCGGCCGGGCGGCGTGCCGGTGCGGGCGGCAATCACAAATCTAGGGAGAATCGACGTAATGCTTCAGCACAAGAAACTTCTGCCGTTGGCGGTAATCCTGGCGCTCGCGGCCGTTCCGGCCAAGGCTGCCGATTTCATCAATATTCTCACGGGCGGCACGTCCGGCGTCTATTATCCGCTCGGCGTCGCGCTGTCGAAAATCTACACCGACAAGATCAAGGATTCGCGGCCGTCCGTTCAGGCGACCAAGGCCTCGGTCGAAAACCTGAACCTCGTGCAGGCCGGCAAGGGCGAGATCGCTTTCACGCTTGGCGACAGCCTGGCCTTCGCGTGGAAGGGCGAGGCCGATGCGGGATTCAAGACGCCGCTGAAGAAGCTGCGCACCATCGGCGCGATCTATCCGAACTACATCCAGATCGTCGCCTCGAAGGACTCCGGCATCAAGACGCTCGCCGATCTCAAGGGCAAGAGCCTGTCGGTCGGCGCGCCGAAATCGGGCACCGAGCTGAACACGCGCGCGATCCTGCAGGCAGCGGGACTTTCGTACAGCGATCTCGGCAAGGTCGAATATCTTCCGTTCGGCGAATCCGTCGACCTGATCAAGAACCGGCAACTCGACGCCACGCTGCAATCGGCGGGTCTCGGCGTTGCCTCGATCCGCGATCTCGCCACTTCGATCGACATCGTCGTGGTGGAAGTGCCGGCCTCGATCGTGAACAAGATCGGCTCGCCCTATGTGCCGGTGACGATCCCGGCCAATACCTATGGCGGTCAGGACAAGCCGGTGGAGACGGCGGCGGTGGTGAACTATCTCGTGACGAGCGAGGATGTTTCCGCAGACCTCGTCTATCAGATGACCAAGGCTGCTTTCGACAATCTGCCCGATCTCGTCGCCGCGCATTCCGCGGCCAAAGACATCAAGCTCGAGACGGCGGCGAAGAATCCGCCGGTGCCGCTGCACCCGGGCGCGGAAAAGTATTTCAAGGAAAAGAACGCCATGTGAGGCGCGAGACGCGAGGCGGGGCCGACCGGCCCCGTCTTTGCGATGGATTGAAATGACAAATCGTTCGGTCACGGCATCCGAACTCGCGCCGATCCCGGCGCAGGACCCGGAACATCATCTGCCCGCCGGATTCGGCGAAGGGCTGAAGGGCAGGATGCTTTTCGGGATTGCGGTCCTCTTTTCCGTCTTTCAGCTTTTCACCGCCGCTTATCCGATCATCCCGAGCCAGGTCGTGCGCGCCATGCACGTCGGCTTTCTGCTGCTCGTCGCCTACGCGCTGATCGGCAATCATTCCGGCCGGCGCGCGGTGACGATCGGCGGATGGGCGCTCGGCCTGCTGAGCTTCGCCGTCGCCTCCTATCAATGGGTTTTCTACGCCGATCTGATCGAGCGCGCGGGCGAGCCCACGCCGCTTGATACCGCAGTCGGCGTTCTCTCGCTCGTCCTTCTGTTTGCCGCGGCCTGGCGCATCATGGGACCGGCGCTCGCGACCATCTGCGCGATATTTCTTCTCTATTGTTTCTTCGGAAAATATCTGCCGGCGCCGTTCGATCATCGCGGCTATGCCTTCGATCAGATCATCGATCACATGGCGTTCGGCACCGAAGGCATCTACGGCACGCCGACGCTCGTCTCAGCGACCTACATCTACCTTTTCATCCTGTTCGGTGCCTTCCTTGAACGCGCCGGGATGATCCGTGTCTTTTCCGACATTGCGCTCGGCCTCGTCGGACACACGCGTGGCGGCCCGGCCAAGGTCGCGGTCGTCGCCTCGGGATTTATGGGCACGATTTCCGGCTCGGGCGTCGCCAACGTCGTGGCGGTCGGGCAGTTCACAATCCCGCTGATGAAGCGTTTCGGCTATCGCGCCGCGTTCGCCGGCGGCGTCGAGGCGACCGCCTCGATGGGCGGACAGATCATGCCGCCGGTGATGGGCGCGGTTGCCTTCATCATGGCGGAGACTCTGGGACTGCCGTACTCAGCGATCGTCAAGGCGGCGATCATTCCGGCGCTTCTTTATTACTTCTCCGCCTTCTGGTCGGTGCATCTGGAGGCGGGCAAGCGAAACCTCGTCGGCCTGCCGCGCGAGCAATGTCCGAGCGCAGTCGACGCGATCCGCAACAACTGGCTCCTGATGGTCCCGCTGGCGGCGCTCATCTATCTGCTGCTCGCCGGCTTCACGCCGATGTATTCCGGCACGGTCGGGCTCGCCTTCACTGCGATTCTCATCATTGCCGGCGCGATGATGCACGGCATTTCCGGCACGGCATTGCGCGTGATCGTGTGGATCATCATCGGCGTGATCTGCGCGGGTTTCATCAACGGGCGGTTCGGCATCGGCATCGTCGCGCTTCTCATCGCCGCGCTCTGCGCCGTGACGTGGTTCGTGAAGGGCGGGCGCGAAACACTTGTGATGTGCCGCGATGCGCTCGCCGACGGCGCCCGGCAGGCGCTGCCTGTCGGCATCGCCTGCGCCACCGTAGGCATTATCGTCGGCACCATGACGCTGACCGGCATCGGCACGATCTTCGGCAATTACGTGATTTCCGTCGGCCAGCACAGCCTGTTCCTCAGTCTTCTCCTCACGATGGTCGTGTGTCTGATTCTCGGCATGGGCGTTCCCACCATCCCGAATTACATCATCACGTCATCGCTTGCCGGTCCGGCGCTGCTGAAGCTCGGCGTGCCGCTGCTCGTCGGACACATGTTCGTCTTCTATTTCGGCATCATGGCCGATCTGACGCCGCCGGTGGCGCTCGCCGCCTTTGCCGCCGCGCCGATCGCGCGCGAGTCCGGAACGAAGATCGGCTGGGAAGCCTGCCGCATTGCGCTCGCCGGTTATGTCGTGCCGTTCATGGCCGTCTATACGCCGGCGCTGATGCTGCAGGACGGCGGCGAGATCGCCGCGCAATATGGCTACTGGGTCGAAGTGGCCTACATCGTTTTCAAGTCCGTGGTCGCGATCGGATTGTGGGGCGCGGCCTCCATCGGTTTCCTGCGCGCGCGACTCGCGTGGTGGGAGCGGCTTCTGGCCGCGGCGTCGGCGCTCTTGCTTGTCGTCGCCATTCCGTTGACCGACCAGATGGGCTTCGTTGCCTGCGCGCTGTTTCTCCTCTGGCATTGGTGGCGAACGCGCGCGGCATCCGCCGGAACGGCAGCGCCGTGAGCCTGTGCGTTGCGGGCGCGGGCCACGTCGTCAAGATTGCGACGCTCGCCTTCACGCTGGCCTGGACGCACACGATCGAAAAGACGCAATGGGAGGAAGACTGGATCCTTTCGGGCGATCGCCTGGCTATCGTCGAAGCGCGCGTCGAAGGTTCGGGTGCCGGCATGGAGCCGCCGTCGGGCTCGGTCCTGAAGGACGGCAAATGGCGCTGGCATCCGCAAATCGGCCCGCTGCCGGAGGTGGTGCTGCGCCGCGCGCCGCAAGCCGGCGACTGGCGGCTTTGCATCAAGGGCGCGTGCCGGACGATCGGTTCGATGATCGCCGGCAACCCTGACCCAGTGCGGCTTTATCCCTGCGAGTGATGCATTCGGATAGGATGACGAAATCATTGTGCTGATTCCGGCTGCGGCAAGGACCGCGGCTGAACGAGGTTTTTTCAGTGAAGACGCGGATCAAGTCTTTTGCCGTGGCGGCGATGATGATTGCGGCCGTCGCCGCTCATGCCCAGCAGCGCACGATCATCATCGGCACGGGCGGCACCGGCGGTCCATATTTTCCCCTCGGCCGCGCGATGGCGTCCGCGTTGTCGAAAGCGATGCCGGAACTTCAGGCCGCGGCGGACGTCACCGGCGGCTCGTTCGACAATCTGAAATTGATCCAGTCCGGACGCAGCGAGATTGGAATTGCGATGGCCGATGTCGCGCTCGAAGCGCTGAACGGCGACGACCGCTTCAAGGGCGTCAAGGTTCCGGTGACGACGCTGATGCTGCTCTTTCCAAACCGCATGCATGTCGTGACTGTCGAAGGCACCGGCGTCGACAAGCTCTCCGACATCAAGGGCAAGCGCGTCTCCACCGGCTCGCCCGGCAGCGTCACCGAAGTCATGGCGTTTCGCATGATCGAGGCGATGGGCTTCGACAGGGACAAGGATTTCAAACGCGAGCGGTTCAGCGTTGCCGACAGCGTCGCCGCCATCAAGGACAAGAAGATCGACGTCTTCTTCTGGGTCGGCGCGCTGCCGACGCCGACCGTTGCCGATCTTGCCGCCGCGCCCGGGATGAAGATCAAGCTCATCGATCACGCCGATATTGTCGAAGCGATGAACAAGAAATACGGCAATGTCTACGCGCCGGGAGTAATTGCCGCGGGTACCTATCCCGGTCAGGCCGCCGACAGCAAAGTCGTGGTCGTCTGGAATCTGCTTGTCGCCGCAGAAAAGACGACCGACGCGGACGCCTATGCCATCGTCAAGGCACTGATCGAGAAGAAGTCCGAACTCGTCGCCGCAACGCGCGAGGCAGAGAGTATGTCGGTGGAAAACCAGGCGAAGGCGAATTCGCCGGTGCCATGGCACCCCGGCGCGATGAAATTTTTCACCGAAAAAGGCGCGAAGATGGAGCGGTAGGCGATTGCCTATCGCGCGCATGGCCTCGCTTCGGCGAGGCGTTTTCGCTGGCGATCAGACGCGTTGGCAATTTCTTTACCATGACGGCGCGCGCGCCTGCCTCATGTCGATACCACCCGGCCGCGCGTGCGGTTAACGCGATCGCAACAATAATTGGACAAATTTTCACCGCACGCGAACGTTCTGCTCAGCACGTCCGGGTGCGCGTTTTGTCTTCGTTGTGTCGTGTATCAGTTGCGTTTGTAGCGTTGCGTGAGTGCGTCGATGTCCGTGTCACGTCAGCGGCCGAAGGGTGCGTCTCGCTCCTTCGGCCTCATCGTGTTCTCGCTCGCCATGATGCCGAGCTCGATCGGCTATCAGGATCTCGCCGCACTGATCGCGCGTCAGAGCGCGGTGTCGAGCACGTGGCGTCAACATATTCTCGCCTCGCCGTTCGGCACGATCCATGCTGCGACCTTCAGCTTTCCGCGCCCGCTCGGCACCTCGATCCCGCGGCCGCTTGGGTATCAGCTCGCGAGCTTTGATCCGCAGAGCCTCGACGTAACCGGTTCGATTCCGCGTCGCCGCGGGTTCGATCCGCTCGACGATTCACCGCAGATCGAATACCCGGTGATCGATCGCACGGCGAAGGGCGATCGCCTCGTGCCACGTGCGCGCCAGCAGCCGGAAGCGCCGCAAAAGACGCCGCCGCGGCCGGAGAAGGAGCGTGACTTTTCGGAGACCACGCCGCCGGCGAAACCGGGGGACGACAGGGCTCCGCTCGATGCCGCGCGGCCGGTCGATGCCATGGTGCCGCCGGCTGCTCCGATCGAGGACGAGCCAGGCGCGGCTGCGTTCGATTTCAGCAAGGACAATGCCGCGTTGCAGACGGCGCGCCTGTTCTTCGGCGCCGATGGCGTCGCGGGCGGACATTCCGGACTCGAGCCCTGGGCGCCGGGCGAGGCGCCGGTTCTGATCGGGCGCTCGCCGGACCTCGACATCAAATTGTCCGCGCTCGTGCCGAACGCGCCGGGTCTTGCGGTACATGAGGGACAGCAGGCGGAATCGATCGCGCCGAAAGGCGAGGTGACTGGCCCAGGTCGCCGTCCGATGACTCCGGCGGAGCGGCTCGGTCTCACCGATCCCAAGCTTCGCGCCAAGCATGAACGCTGCCTTGCCGATGCGATCTATTACGAGTCGCGCGGCGAGCAGCTGAAGGGGCAGGAAGCGGTGGCGCAGGTGGTGCTCAACCGTGCGTTTTCCGGCAAATATCCCGACAACGTGTGCGGCGTCGTCTATCAGGATTCCAACCGTTACCTGCGCTGCCAGTTCACCTTCGCCTGCGAGGGCAAGAAGCTCATCGTCGATGAGCCGGACATGTGGGATCAGGCCAAGCGCATCGCCCGCGACATGCTCGACGGCAAGATCTGGGTGCCCGAGGTCGGCAAGGCGACGCACTATCATGCCTACTGGGTGCGTCCGTCCTGGGTGAACGAGATGAAGCGCCTCTACAAATACGGCGTGCACACCTTCTATCGCCCGCGCGCCTGGGGCGACGGCTCCGATCAGCCGGCCTGGGGAAGCGGTGCGAAAGATGAACCGGCAAGCGCGAAGGACGACACGGCGAAGACCGTCGGTCCGCAGGCCAAGGCCGAGGACAACAGGAACAGCGCCGCAGCGCGGATGTAGCGATCAGTCGCGTGGCGCATCAAGCGCGGCGAGCACTCGGGCGTGACTGGCGGGCGTCATCTGCCGCCGTGACGAGACGCATGGCGTGTCGCTGAAAATCCAGGACGTGTTGTTGAGGACCGTTCCGCATTTGGCGAGGCGGTAGCCTTTCGGCGTCATCAGGCACGCGCTCTGGCCGACTTCAAAATCACGGCCGGGACCACGGCAGGTGCAGCCGGTTTCCTGCGCCACGATCGGGGTCTGCAGCGAGGCAAAGAACGCAAACGCCAGTCCGAGAACGACGGAAATGCGTTTCATGGCGTCAAACTCCTCAGCCATGAAAATCTAGCAGATTCACATGTCGATATCGAGCGCCACATCGAGATTGGGCGCCGAATGGGTGATCGCTCCGGCGGAAAGGTAATCGACGCCCGTGGCGGCGATGGCTGCCGCGGTCTCAAGCGTGATGCCTCCGGAGGCCTCGGTACTGAGACGGCCGTCCACCATCGCTACCGCCTGTTTCAGCGTCGCCGGGTCCATGTTGTCGAGGAGGACGACGTCAGCGAGGCCGACATCGAGCACCTCGCGCAGCTGATCGAGCGTATCGACCTCGATCTCGATCTTGACCAGATGTCCGGCGGTCGCCTTGGCCCGTTCGAGCACGGCGCGGATGCCGCCGGCGACGGCGATGTGGTTGTCCTTGATCAGGATCGCGTCGTCGAGCCCGATGCGATGGTTGAAGCCGCCGCCGCAGCGCACGGCGTATTTCTCGAGCGCGCGCAGGCCGGGCGTCGTCTTGCGCGTGTCGATGATGCGCGCCCTGGTGCCGGCAAGGCGGTGGACGAATTCGTGCGTCGCCGTCGCCACGCCGGAGAGATGGCCGAGGAAGTTGAGCGCCGTGCGCTCGCCGGCCAGGATCGCGCGCGCGTCGCCGGAAATGATCATCAGTTCGGTCCTGGCGGCCACCGCAACGCCGTCGCGCGCATGCGCGGCGATCTCGATCCGCGGCGAGAGCGTGCGGAACACCGCTTCGACCAGCGGCAAGCCGGCGATCGTGCCGGCCTTGCGGGCGACCACGACGGCGCGTGCCGTCGTGTTCTCAGGCACGGTCGCGGTTGACGTGATGTCGCCGGCGCGGCCGAGATCTTCAGCGAGGGCGCGCTCGACCGCCTCGCCAATGGCGAGCGGCGAGAGAAAGGCATCGGGGCAGAGGAGCGAGGGCGTGTTCATCGCCGGACCTTCCCCTCTCCCCGCGAGGGGAGAGGGTGAGAGGGTCAGTTCTTCAGATTGACCATGCGCTCGACCGAGGTGCGTGCGCGCGCGGCACTCGCCGGGTCGATCACGACTTCCTCCTTCCTATAGACGAGGCTGTCGAGAATCTTCGGCAGGGTGATGCGCTTCATGTGCGGGCACAGGTT
>CAZSAW010000071.1:0-21409 GCA_964604745.1 uncultured Hyphomicrobiales bacterium | reverse complement strand
CGGCCGCCTCGTATTTGCCGAGGGCGGCAACGCGCTCGAAGCGATGGTGGCGATGGCAGCCGCGATCGCTGCCGTCTACCCGCATATGAATCACGTCGGCGGTGACGGCTTCTGGCTCGTGCGCGAGCCATCGGGCCGCGTGCGTGCGCTCATGGCGCCGGGCCCCGCCGGATCGCGCGCGATGCCGTCGCTTTATCGCGAGGCAGGGCACGACGCGATTCCAGCGCGCGGGCCGCTTGCGGCACTGACTGTGCCCGGCGCGATCTGTGGCTGGATGCTCGCGCTCGACGCGGCGAAGGCGCACGGCGGCAAACTTCCGCTCGACGTGCTGCTCGCGCCCGCGATCCGCCATGCGCGCAATGGTTACAAAGTGACGCGCAGTCAGGCGCGGCTGACGGCGGAGAAGCTTTCCGAGCTGAAGGATGTGCCGGGCTTCGCGGCAGCGTTTCTTCTCGATGGCAAGCCGCCGGAAGAGGGCGCTTTGCTGCGGCAGATTGCGTTTGCCGGGATGCTCGATCATCTCGCGAATGCGGGCCTCGGCGACTTTTATCGCGGTGACGTCGGGCGTGAAATCGCAGCCGACCTTGCGCGGATTAGCGCGCCGGTGACGCGAGACGACCTGCAGCGCTATCAAGCCTATGTCGCCGAACCGCTATCGGTCGCGATCGACGCCGGCACGCTCTACAACGCGCCCCCGCCGACGCAGGGCCTGGCATCGCTGATGATTCTTGCGCTGTTTGCGCGCTTGCGTGTCGCGCAAGCGGAGGGCTTCGACTTCGTGCATGGCCTTGTCGAATCGACGAAGCGCGCGTTCCGCGTGCGCGACCGTTTTGTCACCGATCCGAAGCATGTCGTCACCGATCTCGAACGCTTCCTGTCGCCCGCCTTTCTCGACGCCGATGTGTTGAAAATCGACCGCAGCACGGCGGCTGCCTGGCCCGCGCCGTGGGGCGAGGGCGACACGGTGTGGATGGGCGCCGCCGATTCTTCGGGTCTCGTGGTCTCCTATATCCAGTCGATCTATTGGGAATTCGGGTCGGGCTGCGTGCTGCCGGCGACCGGCGTGCTGATGCAGAATCGGGGCGCGAGTTTTTCGCTGGAGAAGGGCGCCGCCAACCCGCTGGCGCCCGGGCGCCTGCCTTTCCACACGCTCAATCCGGCGCTCGCGGCGCTGAAAGACGGCCGCGTCATCGCCTATGGCACCATGGGCGGCGACGGCCAGCCGCAGACGCAGGCGATGGTGTTCGCGCGGCACGTGCTCTTTCGGCAGCCGCTTGCCGAGGCGATCGATGCGCCGCGCTGGCTTCTCGGCCGCACCTGGGGCTCGGCGCATACCAATCTGCGATTGGAGCGGCGCTTCGACGGCAACCTCGTCGACCGGCTGTCATCGGCCGGTCATGACATTGAGGTTCTGAACGAGGAATATTCCGACACGATGGGCCATGCCGGCGCGGTTGTCCTTCATCCGGATGCGACGCTCGAGGGCGCACACGATCCGCGCGCGGATGCCGGCGTCGCCGGCGCGTAAACGCAGCATGAAAGCGCTTGCCCCCATTCCGCCGTACTCTGTGCTATGCTTTTGCAACCTTCGCTGTCGGGCTTTCATGCGCCATTTCCTGTCAACGCTCGCCGCTGCCGCGCTCATTCTGTGCGCGGTTTCGCAGCACGCGAGCGCGCATCCGCATGTCTGGGTCACGATGAAAAGCGAGGTCGTCTACAATGCCGACGGCGCCGCGACCGGCATCCGCCACGCCTGGACCTTCGACGACATGTTCTCGGCCTTCGCGATCCAGGGCCTCGAAACGAAGCAGAA
The DNA here is from genome assembly GCA_964604745.1 of uncultured Hyphomicrobiales bacterium. Lineage (GTDB taxonomy): Bacteria > Pseudomonadota > Alphaproteobacteria > Rhizobiales > Xanthobacteraceae > Pseudorhodoplanes. Next base: position 19,596 of record CAZSAW010000071.1, on the reverse strand, counting down.
GGGCGCCTACACGCGCGAGGACCTGGCGCCGCTCGCGGAGGTGAACGTCACTTCGCTCAAGGAATACGACTATTTCACCTACGCCAAGGCGGACGGCAAGAAGACCGAACTGGGTGACGCTGCGGATTATTGGCTGGATTACCAGGACGAGGTGCTGACGCTGCACTTCACCCTGCCGTTCAAGACGCCCGTCAAGGCGAAAGACCTTTATCTCGAAATCTACGATCCGACCTATTTCGTCGATTTCTCCTTTGCCGAGAAGGACGGCGTGCGGCTCGCGAGCGCGCCACAGGCCTGCAAGCTCACAACCGGCAAGCCGCAAGAAATGACCGCGGAGATCGCGCGCAAGCTTGCGGAAATTCCCGCCGGCGAGAGCATCCCGGCCAATTCCTATGGGGCGGTCTTCGCCAACAAGATCACGGTGAAATGCCCATGAGACGGTGGCGGCTTGGCGTGCTGCTCCTGTCGGCGCTTGTCGCCTTCGTTGCGCTTGCCGCCATGTCGGATGCGGCACTCGCGCAATCGCCCTTCGGCATGGGCGCGCCTGCAGGCGAGCCGGCGCCCCTCGGGGGTCTCGTCGGCTGGATTCTGCTCAAGCAGGCGGAGTTCTACCGCGCCCTGTCGGCGACGATCCGGCAGGCGAAGTCGGACGGCAGCGCCGTATGGGCGCTGCTCGGCATTTCCTTCGCCTATGGAATTTTTCACGCCGCGGGCCCCGGGCACGGCAAGGGGGTGATCTCGTCCTATCTCGTCGCCAATCAGGAGACGTGGAAGCGCGGCGTCGTCATGTCGTTTGCTTCGGCGTTGCTGCAGGCGCTCGTCGCCGTCGCGATCGTCGGGGTCGCTGCGGCGATCCTCAACGCTACGGCGAAATCGATGGCCGATGCGGTGCGCTATATCGAAACGGTCAGCTATGGGCTGATCGTGCTCGTCGGCCTTCGGCTGCTCTGGGTCAAGGGGCGCAGCTTCATTCGCGCGTGGCACAGTCGTGGCGATGAGCATGCGCATGAGCATGAGCACCACCATGAGCATGCTCATGATCATCACCACCATCACCATGGGCACGACCACGATCATGCGCATCATCATGCTCATGACCATGATCACGCGGCGCACGATCATGCGCACCATCATCATGACGAGGACGATCACGACCACGCGGGCCACTCGCATGGCCCCGAGCCGGCCGAGCTCGCCGGGCCGGGTGGCTGGGCGCGGGGCTTCACCGCCATCCTCGCCGTCGGTGCGAGACCGTGTTCGGGCGCGATTCTCGTTCTCGTCTTCGCGCTGGCGCAGGGCCTCTTCTGGGCTGGCGTCGCCTCGACCTTCGTGATGTCGATCGGCACCGCGATCACCGTCGCCGCCATCGCGACCTTTGCTGTTGCGGCGCGCGATATCGCGGCGCGCATCGCGGCATCGCGGGCGGGCGGCGGGCTGTTGTTCATGCGCGGCATGGAAGTCGCCGCCGCGGCGCTTGTCGTTGTCTTCGGCTTCGCCTTGCTCGCCGGCTACATGGTGAGCGAGCGCATGATGGGCTTCGCCTGACGCTCGGCGATCTAGCCGAAATCGTCCGGCTTCAATTCGATCGGCTTGCCGTGCGGCGTGCGGTCGGCGGCATGATCCCAGGCATCGCGATAGCGGCGCAACGTGTCCCCGGTCGTCACCTGCTTCTGCGCGATCATGCGTTCGAGCGCGGCGAGCCAGTGCCGGTAATAGGTGTCGCCGATATCGGCATCGCCCGCCGTCTGCGCGCGCTTGATCTCTTCCGCGAGCGCTGCGGCCCATTCCGTCCAGGTGAAAAGCCCGCGCTCATGCAGCGTCACGGCGATGGCGAACGCGTGCGCCTCCCACGGCTCGCGGAAGACCGGTCCTTCGGCGTCGGCTGGAATGCCGGGCACGCTTTGCGCCGCGCGTCGCGCCGCCACTGGGTCGATTGGTGCCGCAGTCATGCCGGGTCCAGATAGGGCTCCCAGGCGTCGACCGAAACGGCAAGCGCCGGGTCGGTATCGTCGCCCCACAATTCCCGGCCGTCGAAGCGCACCGTATAAAGCCATTGCGGATTTTCGCCTGCGCCGGTCGCGTTCGTATCGGGAAAGACATGGCAGCCGCGCACAGCTTCGATCACGCCGACATGACCGCGCACATAGCGCGGCAGGCGCGTATGCGTCAGCGGATGCATATTCCTCGCGCGGACGCGGTCGCTCGGCCTGAAGCGCGCCTTCGTGTTCGTTTCGCGCTCGGTCGGACCGCCGCGACGAAGCACGGCCGGCACGTCCTGCGCTGCGAGCGTGCGTGGCACCGGTTTTGGCGTGTGCAGGGAATGGCCGGCCGCGACTTCATCGGCCGCGAGCAGCCCCCGCTCGATCATGAGCTTCTGCAAACCGGCGATCCAGATTTCATAGTAGGTGCTGCGCAGATATTCGGCCGGCGGCATGCTCTCGCGGGCGGAACGTGACATGTCGATATTCCAGCCGCCTGGCGCCGCCATCGCGAGCGTGAGTGCGAACGCGCGCTGCTCCCATCCGGCATGGAAGGGCGGCTCGTTCGGCTCGGGCACGACCGGGCCGAACCCGTGTGCGCCGCCCATGTCCTGCGCGCCATTCATGCCAGGTCCTTTGGTTGTTTCGGAAAGCCGGTGCCGATCATCGAATCGCGCGTGACGAGTTCGGCGAGCTTGTCCTCGCTCCAGCCTTCCGTCCCCGCAGGCCGCATCGGCAGGACGAGATAGCGGATTTCCGCCGTCGAATCCCAGACGCGGATTTCGACGTCTTTCGGCAATTCGATGCCGAAATCGCCCAACACGCCGCGCGGATCGGAAACCGCGCGCGAACGATAGGGGGCGGCCTTGTACCAGACCGGCGGCAGGCCGAGCACCGGCCACGGATAGCAGGAGCAGAGCGTGCACACGACCATGTTGTGAAGCGTCGGCGTATTCTCGACGACCACCATGTGCTCGCCCTGCCGGCCCTCATAGCCGAGCGAATGGATGGCGGCGGTCGCGTCCTTCATCAGCCACTGCTTGAATTGCGGATCGCTCCACGCCTTGGCGACGACGCGCGCGCCATTGCGTGGGCCGATTTTGGTCTCATAGGTCTCGATCAGCAGGTCCAGCGCCTTCGGATCGACATAGCCTTTTTCGGTGAGGATAGTCTCGAGCGCGCGAACGCGCAGCTCGGTTTCCGACAGTTCGGAATGATCGTGGCCGTGGTGATGATGGTCGTGGCTCATGGCGCAATATTAATGGATGCGCGCGGGGCCGTCACCTTGGCTGCGGCAGGCGCCTTCGCGTGATAAGGCTTTTGGCTCGATGGTATTTGCGCCATCGTCGCCGTGCTGGCGCGCTTGCCTGCAAGGACAATGCAAACACGATGGAACGGCTCGCCGACCGCATCGATCGCCTCAACATCGCCGTCGGCCGCGGGGCGGCATGGCTCGTTCTGTTCGTTGTGCTCGTGCAGTTCGCGATCGTTGTTGCGCGCTATGGGTTGGGGCTCGGATCGATCTGGCTCACCGAATCGGTTCTTTATGCCAACGCGGCGCTGTTTCTGCTCGCGGCGGCATGGACGTTGTGCGACGACGGCCACGTGCGGGTCGACATTTTTTATGCTTCCGCCTCCGCACGCGGAAAGGCGCTGATCGATCTCTGCGGCGCATTGTTTTTGTTGCTCCCGTTCATGGCCGTGTTGATCTGGTTCTCGTTGCCGTATGTGCTGCGCTCGTGGGTGGTCGGCGAGGGCTCGCGCGAGGCGAGCGGTCTGCCCGCGCTGTATCTCGTCAAGGCGCTGATTCCGCTTTTCGCGCTGCTGCTGATCTTGCAAGGCATCGCGCAGGCCATCCGCGCCGTCGCGCAGTTGCGGCGATAGCCCGTCATGTCGCCAGCGGAGGTGTTTTCCATCCTGCTCGTCGCCGCCGTGATCGTCGCGCTGATGGCGGGTTATCCGGTCGCCTTTACGCTTGGTGGGGTCTCGCTTGCCTTCGCGGTGGCCGGCGAAGTCTCGGGACTTTTCAATTTCGGATTTCTCGCTGCCTTGCCGCAGCGCATTTTCGGCATCATGACGAACGGCGTGCTGCTGGCGATCCCGCTTTTCATCTTCATGGGCGTCATGCTGGAGCGGACGCGGATCGCTGAAGACATGCTCGAAACGATGGGCCGGCTGTTCGGGCCATTGCGCGGCGGGCTTGGCTATTCGGTTGTTTTCGTCGGTCTTCTGCTCGCGGCGGCGAAGGGTGTGGTCGGCGCCACAGCGGTCACGATGGGCTTGATCGTGCTGCCGGCGATGCTTCGCTTCGGCTACGACCCGCGTCTTGCCGCGGGTATCGTCGCCGCGACTTCGACGCTGGCGCAGATTTTTCCACCCGCGACAGTCCTTGTTCTTCTGGGCGATCAGATCGGCAACGCCTACCAGTCCGCGCAATTGTCGAAGGGCGTGTTCGCGCCGCAGCTTGTCACTGTCAGCGATCTCTTTGCCGGCGCGATCGTGCCGGGATTCCTGCTGGTCGCGCTTTATCTTCTTTACCTGATCGGGATTGCGGTCGTGCGTCCGGAAGCCGCGCCCGCCATGCCACCCGAAAAAGGAACTGGCGGAAGCGGCATCGTGCTGCGACTTGCGCGGATTCTGATCGCGCCGCTTCTCCTGATCGCCGCCGTGCTCGGATCGATCCTCGCCGGCATTGCGACGCCAACGGAAGCCGCGTCGGTCGGCGCGGTTGGCGCGATCATTCTTGCCGCGGTCAGGGATCGGCAGATTGGCGCCGATGTTCTAGTGCCCGTGATGCGCCGGACCGCGCAGATCACGGCGATGATCTACGTCATCCTGATCGGCGCAACGATGTTCAGCCTCGTGTTCCGCGGGCTTGGCGGCGACGATCTCGTGCATCGCGGGCTCGGGCAATTGCCGGGCGGCGCGGGTGCCGCCATCCTCGCCGTGATGCTGGCGATGTTCCTGCTCGGCTTCGTCATGGATGCGTTCGAGATCATCTTCGTCGTCGTCCCGATCGTCGCGCCTCCGCTGCTGGCGATGCCGGGAGTCGACCCCATCTGGCTCGGCGTCCTGATGGCCGTCAATTTGCAAACCTCGTATATGCATCCGCCGCTCGGGCCGACGCTGTTTTATCTGCGCGGCGTCGCTCCTCCAGAGATCACGACGCGGCATATTTATGTCGGCATTATCCCGTTCGTGATGATCCAGCTTTTCTGCCTGGTGCTGCTATGGTTCGCACCGGGACTTGCAACGTGGCTTCCGCATCAGCTTTATCGCGGTTAAAGAGTCTCATTATGCGGGCGGCAGATATTTTCAGTCTCAACGGCGAAGTGGCGTTGGTCACTGGCGCGTCGAGCGGGCTCGGCTCGCGGTTTGCGCAGGTGCTGGCGGCGAATGGCGCCAAGGTCGCGCTCGTGGCGCGCCGGGCCGACCGGCTGAAGGCGCTTTCGGACAAGATCAGGGCTGCCGGCGGCGAGGCGCTCGCGATCGAGGCTGATGTGAACAACCGCGATGCGATGGTGCGCGCCTTCGACACGGCGGAAAAGGCCTTCGGCACGGTCACGATTCTCATCAACAACGCAGGCATCGCGCATTCGGGCCGCGCCGTCGATCTTCCCGAAGAGGAATGGCGGCGCATCCTCGGCACCGACCTCGATGCCGTCTTCTATTGGGCGCAGGAAGCCGCCCGCCGGCTTTTTGCGGCGAAGAAGAAGGGCGCGGTCGTGAACATCGCTTCCGTGCTCGGTTTCGGCGTGGCCAAGGGCGTCGCCGCCTATGCAACGGCGAAAGCAGGCGTCGTGCAACTGACGAAAGCGCTTGCGCTCGAATGGGCATTCAAGGGCGTCCGCGTCAATGCGATTGCACCGGGCTGGTTCATCACCGAAATCAACGATGATTACCTGTCGAGCGAGGCCGGGCGCGCGATGACGCGCTCAATCCCCGCCGGCCGTTTCGGCGAGGAGGGCGACCTCGACGGCGCAGTGTTGCTGCTCGCTTCGAAAGCGGGAAGCTATATTGCCGGTGCGACGGTGGTCGTCGACGGCGGACAGGTGGTCGTCCTGCCCGGATAGGATTCAGCCATCCGATGCCGTGCCCGTTGCCGCGCGCTGACGCATCTGCTTCGGCGCGAGCTGCATTTCCCAGAATTTCTCAAGCAGCATCCCGAGCACCATCGCCGCAACGAACAGCACGACCTGTGGCGAGGCAGTGGCGAGATTTTCCAGGGCGGGGCCTGGGCACAGGCCGACCAGTCCCCATCCGGCGCCGAACATCACGGCGCCGACGATGAGCGGTTTGTCGATCACCTTGCGCGCCGGCCACGCGCTCTTTGCGGCAAACACGGGCCGCTTGCGTTGCCGCGCCAGTGCGTAGCCGGCGGCGGACACGGCAAGCGCGCCGGCCATGACGAAAGCAAGTGTCGGATCCCAATGTCCGAACACATCGAGGAAACCAAGGACCCGCGTCGGGTCGGTCATGCCGGAGATCATCAGCCCGGCGCCGAACAGGAATCCGCAGGCGAGGCTCGCAAGGATCAGTGGCATCAGGCGCCTCCAACATGCCGTGCTATGGCGACGACCAGCATCGCGACCAGCATGAAGGTCACGGTCGCCACGATCGAGCGCGGCGATGCCCGCGCAATGCCGCAGACGCCATGCCCGGACGTGCAGCCATTGCCGAGCCGCGTGCCGAAGCCGACCAGAAGTCCCGCGACGACGATCAGGACGGAGCTTTCCGGCATCTCCGGCACGGGCAGACGATGCCCGGCAAGGCCGAAGACCAGGGGCGCTCCGATCAAACCCGCGAGAAAGGCTGCGCGCCATCCCCTGTCTGCCGCGGTGGGATCGAGCGCCCCGGCACAGATCCCGGTAATGCCGGCGATGCGGCCGAGCAGCAGCATGGTAAGCGCGACCGCGAGGCCGATCAGCGCGCCGCCGATCAGGGCGGAAATGGGATCAAAGGCAGCCATGATATGCGCGCTCCCGGTTCGGCCTTTGCGATTCATCAATGGCGGTTTTTTCAGCTTCGCTCCAATATGCCGCTGCATTGCCGCCGGAGGAAGGGTTCATGGATTTTTCGATTTCGTCGGAGCTCGAAGACCTGCGCCGCCGGGTGCGTGCCTTCGTCGATGAGCATGTGCTGCCGCTCGAATCCGATCCGGCCAATCTCTCCGAGCACGAAAACATCCCCGACGCGCGGCTCGCGCCCATTCGTGTCAAGGCGCGCGCGGCCGGACTGTGGGCCCCGCAATCACCGAAGGAATTCGGCGGCATGGCATTGCCGATCGTCGGCTGGGCGGTGATGTACGAGGAAGCGGCGCGCTCATTGTTCGGGCCGCTCGCCTTCAACTGCATGGCGCCGGACGACGGCAACATGAATGTGCTCAACCGCACCGGCACGCCGGCGCAGAAGGAAAAGTGGTTGAAGCCGATCGTGGAAGGAAAGGTACGCTCGTCCTTCGCCATGACCGAGCCGGCGCCCGGCGGGGGCTCCGACCCGGGCATGATCATGACGCGCGCGGAGAAAAAGGGCGGCAAGTGGGTGATCAACGGCCGCAAGTGGTTCATCACCGGCGCTGACGGTGCGGCGCATTTCATTCTGATCGCGCGAACGTCGGATGACCAGCGCAAGGGTCTGACTGCTTTCCTCTATCACAAGGATCAGCCTGGATGGCGGATCGTGCGGCGCATCGGGATCATGGGGCCGGAGGAGCATGGCGGACATTGCGAGCTCGAATTCAGCGGGCTCGAAGTGCCGGACGAAAACATTTTGCTTGGCGTCGGCGACGGCCTGAAGATCACGCAGATCCGTCTCGGACCGGCACGGTTGACGCATTGCATGCGCTGGCTCGGCTGGGCCAAGCGTTGCATGGAGATCGCACAGGACTATGTCGCGCATCGCGAAGGCTTCGGCATCAAGCTCGCGGATCGCGAGAGCGTGCAGATCAAGCTCGGCGATAACGCGCACCGAATCCAGATCGGACGTTTGCTGACGATGCATGCGGCCTGGAAGCTCGATCAGGGCGACCGCGCGCGCAAGGAAGTGTCGATGGCGAAAATCCACGTCGCCGATACACTGCATCAGGCGGCGGATGTCGGCATCCAGCTCAACGGCGCGCGCGGCTATTCCAAGGACACCATACTCGAATGGGTTTACCGCGCTGCACGCGCGGCGCGCCTCGTCGACGGCGCGGACGAGGTGCACAAGATGGTGCTCGCACGCTTCCTGCGCGAAGAGGGCAATGATTTTTGGAGTTGGAGCGCGGGGAATAAAGTGTGATATGACGGCGCACGTGGCCGGATCGAATTCGGCCATCACGCGAAAGATCGAATGTTCTCGAGGCCCGCGCCCTGCGCGGGTTTTGCCGTCTTAAGGGATGGCATCAATCGCGTGAATGGATTTTCGTTGCTCCGCTGATGGATCCCTGCCGGCCATGACGAGTGCCTCATATACCTCGCCCGATGTCATCGATTCCCCGGTCGCCTGGCGGCGGCTCGCGATTTCGCTTCTGCTCGCCACCATTGGCGGCATCGGTCTGTGGTCCTACGTGGTCGCGTTGCCGGCCGTGCAGACCGATTTCGGCGTCTCGCGCGCGGATGCGTCGCTGCCTTACACATTATTGTCGGCGGGTTTTGCCGTGGGCGGCCTGGTGATGGGCCGGCTCGCTGATCGCTTCGGAATTCTCGTTCCGGCTGCGATCGGGGTGACGCTGTTGTCCCTCGGCTATGTCGTCTCCGCGCTGACGGCCAATCTCTGGCAATTGGCGCTCGCGCACGGATTGCTGATCGGGCTCGGCGCGTCGACGACGTTTGGTCCGCTGATCGCCGATGTATCGCACTGGTTCATGCGCCGGCGCGGCATTGCCGTCTCGATTGTGGCAGCCGGGAATTATTTTGCCGGGACGATCTGGCCGCCGATCGTGCAGCATCTGATTGCGAGCTATGGCTGGCGCGTGACTCACGTCGTCATCGCGGTCCTCGTCGTCGTGACAATGTTTCCGCTCATGCTTCTGTTGCGGAAGCGTCCCCCGGCGCATGACGAGAGCGCTTCGGGCGCAACGGCATCAGGCCGTCTGGCGGCGCTCGGGCTTTCGCCGACGGGATTGACCACGCTGCTCGCCGTGGCCGCGATGATGTGCTGCCTCGCCATGGCAATGCCGCAGGTCCATATCGTCGCCTATTGCGGCGACCTCGGTTACGGCCCCGCCCGCGGATCGGAAATGCTGTCGCTGATGCTCGCCTGCGGCATCGTCAGCCGCATCGCTTCGGGCATGATTGCCGACCGCATTGGCGGCGTGCCGACATTGCTCGTCGGCTCCGTGATGCAGGCGGTGGCGCTGTTCCTCTATATCTTCTTCGATGGCCTTGTTTCGCTCTACATCATTTCCGCGCTGTTTGGGCTGTTCCAGGGCGGTATCGTGCCGAGCTACGCGATCATCGTGCGCGAATATCTCTCGCCGCAGGAAGCGGCCACGCGGCTTGGTTTTGTGCTGATGGCCAGTCTTGCCGGAATGGCCTTGGGCGGCTGGATGTCCGGATTTGTCTTCGACCTGACCGGGTCCTATCAGGCCGCGTTCGCCAACGGGCTGTTCTGGAATCTGATCAATATCGCGATTGCCGGCTGGCTGCTCCTGCAAGCGCGGCCACGGCCGCGCACAACCTGAGGGGGCTGAAAGCCGCATGGCGTAATTGCGGCAGGCCGCTATAATGCTTTCAATGCCATTTTTCACAGGAGAGCCGGGATGCCTCGTAAATTTGGAATGACGTTATTGCTAGCCGGTGCCGTCGCGTTCGGCGGCGCAGTGAGTTTTTCGGCGCTGGCCGGCAAGGCTTCGGCGCAGGACACCGTTACCCAGATGTCGGCGCAGGGATTTGGCGTTGGCGGCAACAAGCAGCAAGGCAAGCCCGGCGGCAGCGCGCCGCGCACATTCGGTTCTCCGGGCGCCGGCGGCGGCGCGAAGTTCGGCACGGGCGGTGGGCAGAAGTTCGGCACCGGCGGCCAGAAATTTGGAACCGGCGGTGGGCAGAAATTCGGAACGGGCGGCCAGAAGTTCGGCACCGGTGGGCCGAAAATCTCTACGCAGCCGGGAAAATTCACCGGTCAGAGTCCGAAATTCGGCGGCTCCAAGACGGTCGTTGTTCCAGGTGGCGGGCGTCCATTCGGCGCGACCATCCGCGGCACCAATCGCTTTGCCATTCAGGGCAAGAACTTCTCAGTCTACCGGAATGGCTATCGCCGGCGTCACGGCAGCGGCTGGGCGACCTTCGTCGCGCTGAGCGCGCTGACGGCGATCGCGATCGGCGGGGCGACCTATTACCCCTACGCCTATGTTGAAGCGACCGGCGACTATTGCCAGGGCTTCACGGAGGACGGCTGCCAGCTTCGCTGGCAGGTCGTGCCGACGGTGGAGGGCTATACCGAATCCCAGTGCGTCGCCTATTGCCCCTGGCAATAGCACCCACTCGCATTCGCTCGTAAAAAGGGAAGCCCGGCTCGATGTGAGCCGGGCTTTCTTGTCTTTTGCCAAGTCCCATGCTGCGATGCGCCAAATGTCGTCGCGATGAACTTGGCTGCAATTTCGTTGTTAAAGGGCGGCGATAAACGAAATTGACCCCCTCTGGACAGAATGTCAGCATTACTTACGCATTATAGAAGACGGCCACACGCCGCTGTGAGGGGTCGTCCCTCTGGCGAGAACCATGTGCCCAGCGCACATTAGGCCGCGGAGCATGATGCAATGACCCTGCGCCCGGTCAGCCTCGACGACAAATACGATCTGTCGAAGACGATCCTGTTCGCCACGGGCTATCAGGCGCTGATCCGTCTCTGCCTCATGCAGAAGGAGCGCGACCGGCTCGCCGGCCTCAATACTGCGGGCTATGTGACCGGCTATCGCGGCTCCCCGCTTGGCGGGCTCGATCAGCAATTCATGCGCGCGGCGCGCTATCTCGATGCGGCCGACATCAAATTCCAGCCCGGCCTCAACGAAGATCTCGCCGCAACCGCGCTTTGGGGTTCGCAGCAGTCCGAATTGCGCGGCGAAGGCAAGTTCGATGGCGTGTTCGGCATGTGGTACGGCAAGGGCCCCGGTGTCGACCGCACCGGCGACGTGTTCCGCCACGCCAACCTCGCCGGTTCGTCGAAATATGGCGGCGTGCTTGCCCTGATGGGCGACGATCATACGGCGGAATCGTCCACGACCGCGCACCAGTCGGAATTTCATTTCGTCGACGTGATGATTCCGATTCTCAATCCGGCCGGCACGCAGGAATTTCTCGATTACGGACTTTATGGCTGGGCGATGTCGCGCTTTTGCGGCACGTGGGCTGCGCTGAAATGCATGCACGAGACGGTCGAGTCGACCGCGGTTATCGACGGCAGCATCGACCGGATTCAAATCGTCATCCCGACAGATTTCGAGATGCCCGAAGGCGGGCTCAACATCCGCCTGCGCGACACGTTTCTTGGACAGGAAGCGCGGCTGCACGACTACAAGCGCGACGCGATGCTCGCTTTCGTGCGCGCCAACAAGCTCAACAGGATCATCACCTCCGGCGGCGCCAATCCGAAGATCGGCATTATCACGACTGGCAAGGCCTATCTCGATGTACGCCAGGCTTTCGATGAACTCGGCATCGACGAGGTGAAGTGCAACGAGCTGGGCATCCGGCTGTTCAAGGTCGGGTGCCCGTGGCCCATCGGCCGTCAGGAGCTGATGGAGTTTGCCCAGGGGCTCTCGCTTATCATCGTCGTCGAGGAAAAGCGCTCGCTGATCGAAGTGCAGGTACGCGAGGAATTGTACGGCACCGCCAATCAGCCGGTCTGCATTGGCAAGAAGGACGAGCGCGGTAACTGGCTCTTTCCGGTAAAGGGAGCGCTCGACCCGAACGACGTTGCAATCTGCGTCGGCGAACGTCTTCTTGCCCTCGGCAACAACGACGATATCGCGCAGCGCGTCTCGCGGCTGAAACAGGCGCAGCACGCGCTCTCGGAGATTCAGGACATCGCGAGCCGCACGCCCTATTTCTGCTCTGGCTGTCCGCACAATACGTCGACGGTCGTGCCGGACGGCATGCGCGCCTATGCCGGCATCGGCTGTCACTTTATGGCGCAATGGATGGATCGCTCGACGCTCGGCTATACGCAGATGGGCGGCGAGGGCGTGAACTGGATCGGCGAAGCGCCGTTCTCGACCACCGGCCACGTCTTCCAGAATCTCGGCGACGGCACCTACAATCATTCCGGTACGCTTGCGATTCGTGCCGCCATCGCCGCGGGCGTCAACATTACCTACAAGATCTTGTTCAACGACGCGGTCGCGATGACCGGCGGACAGGCAAACGAGGGCGGGTTGAACGTTCCGCAGATCGCGCGCCAGGTCGCTGCTGAAGGCGTCAGGCGCGTCTGCGTCGTCACCGACGAGCCGTGGAAATATCCGGCGGATACCGACTGGCCGAAGGGCCTCACCATCCATCACCGCGACGAACTCGATGCCGTCCAGCGCGACCTCGCCACCGTGTCCGGCGTCACCGCTCTTATCTACGACCAGACCTGCGCGGCGGAGAAGCGCCGCCGAAGGAAGCGCGGCACGTTCCCCGATCCCGACAAGCGCGTCATCATCAACGAACTGGTGTGCGAGGGCTGCGGCGATTGCGGCACGAAATCGAATTGCGTCTCGGTGCAACCGCTCGAGACCGAGTGGGGCCGCAAGCGCCGCATCGATCAGTCGTCCTGCAACAAGGATTTTTCCTGCCTGAAGGGTTTCTGCCCGTCCTTCGTCACGGTGCATGGCGGCAAGCCGAAGCGCGGCGTGATGATCGCCGAAGGCGAGGATCTGCCGGCGCTGCCCGATCCCGAATTGCCGGGCATCAGCCGTCCTTACGGCATCATCGTCACCGGGATCGGCGGCACCGGCATTGTCACCATCGGCGGCGTGCTCGGCATGGCGGCCCATCTTGAAGGCAAGGGCGTCGGTATCATCGACATGGCTGGCCTCGCGCAGAAGGGCGGCGCCGTCTACAGCCACATCCGCATCGCCAACAAGGCGTCCGACATTCACGCGATCCGCATGGCAGCGGGCGGCTCCGATCTCATTCTCGGCGGAGACATGGTGGTCGCCGGCAACAAGAAGGTGCTCGCCACCGTCAAGCACGGCGCGACGAGGATCATCGCCAACACGGCGGAATTCCTGCCCGGCGATTTCACGCGCAACGCCGATTTCCATCTGCCGACCGAGCGCCTCAAGCGCGCTCTGATCGGCGCTGCGAGTCGCGAGAATGTCGACTTCATCGATGCGACACGGCTCGCCGTAGCGCTCCTCGGGAATTCGATCGCCGCCAATATCTTTCTTGTCGGCTATGCCTTCCAGAAAGGCGCCATCCCTCTCGGCGCCGAGGCGATCGAAAAAGCGATCGAACTCAATGGCGAAGCGGTGCCGATGAATCAGGCCGCGTTCCGCTGGGGACGACGCGCCGCGATCGATATCGCGTCGGTCGAAATGCTTGCAGCTCCTGCGGCGGGCGCGGTGGACGATAACCGCCGTTTGTCGCAATCGCTCGACGAGGCGATCGAGCGGCGCGTGGCCTTCCTTACGGCCTATCAAAGCCGCCGCTATGCGCGGCGCTATCGCCGACTCGTCTCGCGCGTGCAGGAAACGGAAAACGCGAAGGTGGCGGGACAGAGCGGCCTGACCGAGGCGGTGGCGCGCAACCTGTTCAAGCTGATGGCGTACAAGGATGAGTACGAGGTCGCCCGCCTTTACACGGACGGCACGTTCCTCAAGCAGATCGCCGACACGTTCGAGGGCGACAATCTCCGCTTTGAATTTCATCTGGCGCCGCCCTTCCTCGCGAAACCGGACAAGGCGACCGGAGAGCCGAAAAAGCAGAGCTATGGCCCGCGCATGATGACGCTGTTTCGGGCGCTCAAGCATTTCAAGCGCCTGCGCGGGACGCCGCTCGATCCCTTCGGCTATTCGGCGGAACGGCGCATGGAGCGCAGGCTCGTCCGCGAGTACCGCGCGATGCTCGACGAGGTGATCGGCGATCTGACGCCGGCCAATCATCACATCGCCGTCGGCCTTGCCGCCATTCCCGACAAAATTCGCGGCTATGGCCACGTCAAGGCGCGCCACCTGACGGCAGCCAAGGCCGACGAGGCGGCGCTGCTTGAGCAATTCCGCAGCGCCGCCGCACCGCTGCTGAAGGCCGCCGAATAATCCCGCTTTTCCCTGCAAGGAGAGCTTCATTAACCGTGACGGCGGGTCTCGGCGATCGCTGCGGCGTTCGGGTCGTGTCTTATCATCTTGTCAGGCTTGACCGCCTATCGCGCGTGCTTTCAAATCGACATCAATAATGATCGCCGCATGAACGGCGGCACGCGTGCGGACCGATGCTGCACGGCAACTGGGAGGAGGCTGTATTGTGGCAGATCGGGCCGACGATGCAGATACATTTCCGAAGCTTCTGATCCGCAACGCGCGCATTCGGGGCGCGCGGCCGGCCATGCGGCACAAGGATCTCGGCATCTGGCAGTCCTGGACATGGGCGCAGATGTTCGAAGAGATTCGCGCGTTTTCGGTCGGGCTGGAAGAGCTTGGCGTCAAGCGCGGCGACAAGGTCGCCATCATCGGCGGCAACCGGCCGCGGCTTTACTGGTCGATGTGCGCAGTGCAGGCGCTCGGCGCCATTCCGGTGCCTCTCTATGCAGATTCCGTCGCCGACGAGATGGCTTACGTGCTCGATCACGCAGAAGTCACGCTCGCGATTGCGGAAGATCAAGAACAGGTCGACAAGCTCATCTCGATTTCCGAACGGCTGCCGAAGCTCGGCCACGTCGTCTACGACGAGCCGCGCGGGCTGCGCGACTACGATCATTCGCGCCTGAGCTGGATCGATGAGGTGCAGAAGCGCGGCCGCGAAGCTTTGGCCGATCCTGCGCGCGCCAAGCGGTGGGATGAGATGGTCGCTTCCGGCAAGGGCAGCGATCTTGCCATTATCCTCTACACCTCCGGCACGACGGGGCGACCGAAGGGCGTGATGCTCACGCACGAAAACGTCCTTGTCTCTGCCGTCAACGGCAATGTCTACGATCAGCTTGGCGAGGACGAAGAGGTGATCGCTTATCTGCCGCTCGCCTGGGTCGGCGATCACATCTTCTCGTACGCGCAATCCTATGCCGCGGGTTATTGCGTGAATTGTCCGGAAGCACCGGAAACGGTGGTCGAGGACCGTCGCGAGATCGGCACGACCTACGCCTTCGCGCCGCCGCGCATCTACGAAAACCTGCTCACGCTCACGATGGTGCGGATGGAAGATGCCGGCGCACTCAAGCGCCGCGTCTTTCATTTCTTCATCGATTTCGCGCGGCAATGGGGCGAGAAGATTCTCAACAAGGAGAAGGTGCCGCTCTGGGTGCGCCTGGTCTACGGGATCGGCGAAATTCTGGTTTATGGCCCGTTGAAGAACCGCTTCGGGCTTTCGCGCATCCGCGTCGGCTATACGGCGGGCGAGGCGATCGGTCCGGAGATTTTCCGTTTCTATCGATCGCTCGGGCTGAATCTGAAGCAGCTTTACGGGCAGACGGAGGCGTCGGTCTACATCACGGCGCAACCGGACGGTGAAATCTATGCCGACACCGTCGGCAAGCCGAATATCGACGTCGATATCAGGATCGACGACAGCGGCGAGGTACTGTTCAAGTCGCCCGGGGTATTCGTCGGTTACTACAAGGATCCGGAGAAGACGGCCGAGACCAAGACCCCGGACGGCTGGGTACGCACGGGCGATGCCGGCTTCATCGACACCAAGACCGGCCATCTGAAGATCATCGACCGTGCCAAGGATGTCGGCCGGCTCAAGGATGGTTCGCTGTTCGCGCCGAAATACATCGAGAACAAGCTGAAATTCTATCCCAACATCAAGGAGGCGGTCGCGCTTGGCGACAAGCGCGATTTCGTCGGCGTGATGCTCAACATCGATCTCGTTGCTGTTGGCTCCTGGGCCGAGCGCAACAACGTCGTCTACGCCTCATATCAGGAGCTGGCCGGACATCCGCTCGTTTACGACATGCTGGCGAGGCATGTGGACGAAGTGAATCGCTCGCTGGCGGGCGAAGGGCCGATGGCTGGCTCGCAGATCAGGCGATTTCTCATTCTGCACAAGGAGCTCGATGCGGACGATGGAGAATTGACGCGCACCATGAAGGTACGTCGCGGCTTCATCGCCGAACGCTACGCGCCGCTCGTCGCCGCGCTTTATGATGGCTCGAAGGAGGCGGATATCTCGACGCAGGTCACGTTCGAGGACGGCCGCAAGGGCACGATCTCAGCGCGCGTGAAAATCCGCGACATGCAGACCTATCCGGCGACCGCCGCCATGGAGAAGGCGGCATGAGGGCGCCGAGCGAGCGCGACATCAAGGCGGGCGAGGTCTTGCTTTCGGTCGAGAACGTCTCGCTCTCGTTCGGCGGCGTCAAAGCCATCCGCGATGTCTCCTTCGACATCCGCAAGGGCGAAATCCGCGCCATCATCGGCCCGAATGGGGCCGGCAAGACGTCGATGCTCAACGTCATCAACGGCTTCTACACGCCGCAGGCCGGCCGCATCACGTTCAAGGGAAAGACGCGCGCGAAGATGCGCCCGTATGAGGCGGCCGCAGGCGGCATTGCGCGCACCTTCCAGAACGTGGCTCTGTTTCGCGGCATGACGGCACTCGACAACATCATGGCCGGGCGCACCCTGCGCATGCATCGCAGCCTGTTGTGGCAGCTCCTGCGGTTCGGCCCGGCGATGAAGGAGGAGGTCGAGCACCGGCATTTCGCCGAAGAGATCATCGACTTCCTGCACATCCCGCATATCCGCAAGGTTCAGGTCGGCCGGCTGCCGTACGGGTTGCAGAAGCGCGTCGAGCTTGGCCGCGCGCTGGCGATGGAGCCCGATCTGCTTCTTCTCGACGAACCGATGGCGGGCATGAATCTCGAAGAGAAGGAAGACATGTCCCGCTTTATTCTCGACGTGAATCAGCATTTCGGCACGACCATCGCCCTGATCGAGCACGACATGGGCGTGGTGATGGATTTGTCCGACCGCGTCGTGGTTCTCGACTACGGGAGGAAGATCGCGGACGGCACACCGGACGAGATCAAGGACAATCAGGACGTCATCGACGCCTATCTCGGTGTGGCGCATTAGGACGCCGGCATGGACATTCTCTACAAGATTTTCATCGATCCGTTCGTGCAGATGGGCCAGGCGCCCGATCTGCTCGTGCAAACCCTGTGGGACGGATTCGTGGCCGGCGTTCTCTATACGCTGATCGCGCTCGGCTTCGTCCTGATCTTCAAGGCCTCGGGTGTTTTCAATTTCGCGCAGGGCATCATGGTGGTGTTCGCCGCCCTGACGCTGGTCGGGCTGCATGAACATGGGGTGCCCGCGTTCCTCGCGCTCGCATTGACGATCGGGGTCATGCTGCTGCTGGCGTTCGGCGTGCAGCGGCTCGTGCTCAAACCCTTGGTCAATCAGCCGGACATCATTTTGTTCATGGCCACGTTTGGCCTCACCTATTTTCTCATCGGGCTCGGCGAACTGACCTTCGGCGGCAATCCCAAGGTCATGATCGCGCGGGAGCTCTACCTTCCGAAAGGCGCGATCGACTTCAAGATTCTGGGCGGCTTCGTCTCGCTGCAGAAGATCGACATCGCCGCCGCTGTCATCGCCTCGGCCATGGTCGCGGCGCTCGCGATCTTCTTCCAGAAAACACGGATCGGCCGTGCGCTGCGCGCGGTTGCGGACAGCCACAAGGCCGCGCTGTCCGTCGGCATTTCGCTTGAGCAGATCTGGGTAATCGTGTGGTTCGCGGCCGGCATCGTGGCGCTCGCGACCGGCATCATGTGGGGCGCGCGGTCCGAGGTATCCTTCGCGCTCGAGATCATCGCGCTGAAGGCGCTGCCCGTGCTGATCCTCGGCGGCTTTACCTCGATCCCCGGCGCGATCGTCGGCGGCATCGTGATCGGGATCGGGGAGAAGCTCGGCGAATTCTATTGGGGTCCGCTGCTCGGCAGCGGCATCGAAAGCTGGCTTGCCTACGTGATCGCGCTCGTCTTCCTGCTGTTCCGGCCGCAGGGCCTGTTCGGCGACAAGATCATCGAACGGATCTGACGCCATGTTTTATCGCGAGGCAGGACAATACAAGACCAGCTACGCCGCCGATCAGGCGATGTTTCCGATCCTGCAGGACCGGATCGGGATCGGAATCATTCTGTTGATCGCGTTCGTCGCTATTCCGCTCTTCGGCAGCAGCTTTCTCATTCAGGCGGTGCTGATTCCGTTCCTCGTTTTCTCGCTCGCCGCAATCGGGCTCAATCTCCTCACGGGTTTCACCGGTCTGTTGTCGCTTGGCACCGGCGCGTTCATGGGGGTGGGCGCCTATGCCTGCTACAAGCTGACGACGATCTTTCCGGACGTGAACATTCTTGTCTGGATTCTTGCCTCCGGGTTTTTCTCGGCTGCGGTGGGCGTCCTGTTCGGGCTGCCGAGCCTGCGCATCAAGGGTTTCTATCTCGCCGTCGCGACGCTGGCGGCGCAATTCTTCCTGCAATGGTGCTTCATCCGCATTCCGTGGCTCTTCAATTACAATACGTCAGGTGCTATCGAAGTGCCGCTGCGGAGCGCCTTCGGCATTCCCATCACGGGAGCGACTGCCACTCCCGTGACGCGCTATCTGGTCGTGCTCACGATCGTCGTCATTCTCACCTGGCTCGCTTCCAATCTCACGCGCGGAAGGATCGGGCGCATGTGGATGGCGGTGCGCGACATGGACATTGCCGCCGAACTAATCGGCATCCGCCTTCTGCGTACCAAGCTGCTCGCCTTCGCTGTGTCGTCGTTTTATTGCGGCGTGGCGGGAGCCTTGATGGTTTTTCTCTGGTATGGCGGCGCGGAATCCGCGGTGTTCGATGTCAACCAGAGCTTCTTTGTTCTGTTCATGATCATCATCGGCGGCCTCGGCAGCATCATGGGGTCTTTCTTCGGCGCTGCGCTGATTTACATCTCGCCGATCGTCGTTCGCCTCGTGGCGCCCAAGATCGGCCTGCCGCTGCATCCGGCGACCGTCGAGCAATCGACCTTTCTCGTCGTCGGTGCACTCATCATCATCGTCCTGATCGTCGAGCCGCACGGGCTGGCGCGGCTCTGGCAGATCACCAAGCAAAAACTCAGGGTGTGGCCTTTCCCGTACTGACAGGGCACACTTGAGCCAATTCCCCGGCGGGCGAAGCCTGGCGGGGGCAACAAAAAGCCCGCCGCGCGTCGGCAGGGTTACCAAAGGAGGAATGCAATGCGAATGAAACACCTCGTTATGGGAGCGGTGTTGGCGGCGACGGCGGGTATTCCCGCGGGTGCTCCGGCATCGGCTGCGGACGGCATTTACGTCCCGCTGCTCACCTACCGCACCGGTCCGTTCGGCGGCTCGGGCACGCCTATCGCCAACGGCATGGCCGACTATCTTCTGATGCTGAACGAGCGCGACGGCGGCATCGGTGGCGTCAAGCTGATCGTCGAGGAATGCGAGACCGGCTACGACACCAAGAAAGGGGTCGAGTGCTACGAGCAGGTGAAGGC
>CAZSAW010000070.1:0-7525 GCA_964604745.1 uncultured Hyphomicrobiales bacterium | reverse complement strand
CCCGATCCTCGCCGTCATCGCTTTCGGTCTCGGCCTTGCCGTCGCCGCGCCCGCGTTCGCGCAGGAACACAACACGCCGCAGCCGCCGCGCAACAAATGGTCCTTCTCCGGGCCGTTCGGCCTCTATGACCGCGCCCAGTTACAGCGCGGCCTGAAGGTCTATCGCGAGGTTTGCTCGAACTGCCATTCGCTCGAGATGATTGCCTTCCGCAATCTCGCCGAGACGGGCGGTCCAGGCTATTCGCCGGCGCAGGCGGCCGCGGTTGCTGCCGAATACAAGATTCCCGATACCGACGATTCCGGCCAGCCGACCGAGCGGCCGGGCCGGGTCGCCGACACGTTCCCGAAGCCGTTCCCGAACGACAAGGCCGCCATCGCGACGCATGGCGCGGTGCCGCCGGACATGTCAGTGCTCGCCAAGGCGCGCACCTATGAGCGCGGCTTCCCCTGGTTCCTGCTCGACATCTTCTCGCAATTCCAGGAGGAGGGTCCGGATTACATCGTCGCGCTGATGCAGGGCTATGAGGACGCGCCCAAGGACTTCGCGCTGCCGCAGGGGGCCTATTACAACAAGTATTTCCCCGGCCACACGATCAGGATGCGTCCGCCGTTGTCCGATGGTCAGGTGACCTATGACGACGGCTCGCCGCAAACGGTGCAGCAATATGCGAAAGACATTGCCGCGTTCCTGATGTGGGCGGCGGAGCCGCACATGGAGCAGCGCAAGCGCATCGGCTTCCAGGTGATGATTTTCCTGATCGTGCTGTCGGGCCTGCTCTACTTCACGAAGAAGAAGGTTTGGCACGACGTGCACGCGCATCCGGAAAAGCTGCAGGTCAAGTCCTGACGCTGCGAAGTTAAAATGTAAGATTGTTGTCATGCCCGGGCTTGACCCGGGCATACATCTTTTTGCGAAGATGATGGATTGCCGGGTCGAGCCCGGCGATGACGTTTGAGAGAGCCATGACCAAATCCGTTCTCGGCGTGATCGGCGGCTCGGGCGTCTACGATCTGCCCGGCCTGCAGAATGTGCGCGAGGAGCGCATCGCGAGCCCGTGGGGCGAGCCTTCGGCCAATCCGCGCATCGGCGAGATCGAAGGCCTGCCGGTCGTGTTCATGCCGCGCCACGACAAGGGACACAGGCTTTCGCCGTCCGACATCAACTACCGCGCCAATATCGACGTGCTGAAACGCGCCGGCGTCACCTCGCTCGTCTCGCTTTCGGCCTGCGGATCGTTCAGGGAAGACTTGCCGCCCGGCAGTTTCGTGCTGATCGACCAGTTCGTCGATCGCACGCACAAGCGCGAAAGCTCGTTCTTCGGCAAGGGTCTCGTTGCGCACGTATCGATGGCGCATCCGGTGTCGCCGCGGCTGCGCATCCACATCGCCGAGGCCGCGCGCACCGCCGGCATCGAGGTCAAGCGTGACGGCACCTATGTGTGCATGGAAGGCCCGCAATTCTCCACCTACGCCGAAAGCATGACCTACAAGCAACTCGGCTATTCGGTGATCGGCATGACCAACATGCCGGAAGCCAAGCTCGCGCGCGAAGCGGAGATCTGTTACGCGACCGTCGCCATGGTGACGGACTTTGACTGCTGGCATCCAGACCATGACGCCGTCACGGTGCAGGACATCATCAAGGTGCTCACCGAGAACGCCGAGAAGGCGAAGCGCCTCGTCGCGCAGCTGGCGAAGAGTTTTCCGCGCGAGCACGAGCCGTGTCCGATCGGCTCCGACCGCGCGCTCGATTCCGCGCTCATCACCGCGCCGGAGGCGCGCGATCCGGCGCTGGTGAAGAAGCTCGACGCCGTCGCCGGGCGGGTGTTGAACCGCTAGCCGTCATGGCCGCGCTTGTCGCGGCCATCTCGCTTGGGTAGGCATGATGTGTCCGCGCCGGGATGGCCGGGACGAGCCCGGCCATGACAAGGATATGGGACCAAGGCTTTCATGAATTCTCCAATTGCCGATAACGATCTCAAGGCCGCCATCCGCACCATCCCGGACTATCCGAAGCCCGGGATCATGTTTCGCGACATCACGACGCTTCTCGGCAATGCGCGCGCCTTTCGCCGCGCGGTGGACGAACTGGTGCAGCCGTGGGCTGGATCGAAGATCGACCGCGTGGCCGGCATCGAGGCGCGGGGTTTCATCCTCGGCGGTGCGGTGGCGCATCAGGTCTCGGCCGGTTTCGTACCGATCCGCAAGAAGGGGAAGCTGCCGCACAAGCGCGTGAGCATGACCTACGCGCTTGAATACGGCGAGGATCAGATCGAGGTTCACGCCGATGCGCTGGTCGCGGGCGAGCGTGTCGTGCTGGTTGACGATCTGATCGCGACGGGCGGCACCGCTGAGGCGGCTGTAAAGCTCCTGCGCCAGCTCGGCGCGCAGGTGCTCGCCGCCTGCTTCATCATCGATCTGCCCGAACTCGGCGGCGCCGAGCGGTTGCGCAAGCTCGACGTGCCGGTGCGCACGCTGGTTTCGTTCGAGGGGCATTGATGCCCGGACACTTCACAATGCGGGAGGACCGCATGACCGCAGGAAAGCCGCACGATCCGAAGGCAAAGCTGCCGCCGAAAGAGAAGAAGCATCTCGACGAACTGCTGGACGAAGCGCTCGACGAAACCTTTCCGGCAAGCGATCCGCCGGCCATGACCGAGCCGGTGCCCGACGGTAAACCCGACGCCGACAAGCCGCGCAACGACAAGGCCTGAGCGCGGGCGCGGTGCCCGGCGAAAACGACGTTCAGGCGCCGCTACTAACCGGCAACGACCTTGCGGATCGCTCCTGCGGGCGGATTGTGCGTCTGCGGCGCTTTCCTGCGCCGCCACACGTCCGGCAGGCCATCGACCCGGTAGACGATGGCGGTGAAAAGAAACACGTGGCCGAGCAGGACGATCGCAACGTAGGCGGTAACCAGGGCAATCACGATAGCGTCGAGCATGGGTGTCTCCCGCTTGCTCCCCCAATGTCCATGTCGCGCCAGTCGATCGATCGGTTCATGCGCGGGTGTTCACGGTCGGACGGGAGGCATCGCGCCTTAAGGCAGGCACCGCACGCTGTCATGCGTCATTGGTGAATGCGGTAAGATCGCCGTTAGGCTGCGGCGGCAAGATTTCTGCTGATTTGACGAAAGAAATGCAGCGCGCGCGCTTTACTTGACCCTGCGGCGGTGCGCCGATACGGTCCCGCGCGTTTTCCGTCCCGATAGAATGCGCGCCGCCGCGCGATACCTCTTCCCGATGCAGCCGAACAAACTCGATCCCACGCGCTCGTTTCAGGGACTGATCCTGACGCTGCAGAGCTTCTGGGCGGAGCAGGGCTGCGTCATCCTGCAGCCTTACGATATGGAAGTGGGAGCCGGGACCTTTCATCCGGCGACGACATTGCGCGCGCTCGGGCCGCGGCCGTGGAAAGCGGCTTACGTTCAGCCCTCGCGCCGGCCGAAGGACGGCCGCTATGGCGAAAACCCGAACCGGTTGCAGCATTATTATCAGTTCCAGGTGATCCTGAAGCCGTCGCCGCCGGACCTGCAGGACCTCTACCTGAAATCGCTCGCCGCCATCGGCATCGATTCGAAAATCCACGACATCCGTTTCGTCGAGGACGACTGGGAGAGCCCGACGCTCGGCGCGTGGGGCCTCGGCTGGGAATGCTGGTGCGACGGCATGGAAGTGTCGCAGTTCACCTATTTCCAGCAGGTCGCGGGCTTTGAATGCGCGCCGGTCTCGGGCGAGCTGACCTACGGACTCGAGCGGCTGGCGATGTATGTTCAGGGCGTTGAACGTGTCTACGATCTGAACTTCAACGGCCGCGACGGGGCGCAGAAGGTCACGTATGGCGACGTCTTTCTGCAGGCCGAGCGCGAATATTCGCGGCACAATTTCGAATATGCCGACACGGAAATGCTGTTCGCGCAATTCAAGATGGCCGAAGAGGCGTGCAGGAAATATCTTGCCGCTGGCTGGGCCGATGCCGAACACCGGCAGCATCTGATGGCGCTGCCGGCCTACGACCAGTGCATCAAGGCGAGCCACGTCTTCAATCTGCTCGACGCACGCGGCGTCATCTCGGTGACCGAGCGGCAGAGCTACATTCTGCGCGTGCGCGAACTGGCGAAAGCCTGCGGCGAGGCGTGGCTCGCAACCGAGGCAGGCCGCGCGGCCTGAGCGTCAGGCGACGCTTTCCTGTTTCTGCTTGTCGCCGAGCAGCAGCGCGACCTCGTTCGCCGGAATGGCCCGCCCGAACAGGTAGCCCTGCGCTTCGGTACAGCCATTGGCCTTGAGCGTGGCGAGCTGCTGCTCGGTTTCCACGCCTTCCGCCGTTGTCGTCAGCCCGAAGCCGCTGGCGAGGCCGAGAATGGCCCGCACAATCACCATGCTTTCGTTGTTCTGACCGAGATGCGAGATGAAGCTGCGGTCGATCTTGATTTTGTCGAGTTGCAGCGCGAGCAGCTGCGACAGCGTCGCGTAACCGGTGCCGAAGTCGTCGAGCGCGACGCGAACGCCCGCGCCACGCAATTCGTCGGTGATGCGTTGCGCCGTTTCCATGTTCTCGACCAGCGCGCTTTCGGTGATCTCGATCTCGAGCCGGTGCGGGTTCAGGCCGGTCTGGGCAAGGATCGACAGGATGCGCAGGCCCAGCCCCTGATCGCGCAGTTGAATCGGCGAAATGTTGAAGGACAGCGTGATGTCGGCCGGCCAGCTCTTCGCGTCGAGGCAGGCGCGGCGCAGCAGCTGGTCGCCGAGGGCGGAAATCAGCCCGCTTTCCTCCGCGACCTGGATGAAAACATTCGGCGGCACGTCGCCGATGCCAGGGCAGGTCCAGCGCGCGAGAGCCTCGAAGCCGACGACGCGTTCGCCCCCGAGCGAGACCAGCGGCTGGTAATGCGGCACGACTTCGTCGTTCGCTAGCGCAAGGCGCAATTCGCGTTCGATCAACAGCCGGCGCTCGACCAGCGCGTCCATGTTGCTCTCGAAGAAGCGAATGGACGAACGTCCGCTTTCTTTCGCGCGATAGAGCGCGAGGTCGGCGCGGCGCACGAGCTCATCCGGTTCGCTGCCGTCGTCGGGCGCAATGGCGATGCCGATGCTGACGCCGACCCCGACAGCAAGCGCGATGTCGCCGACCATGACCGGCTGTTCGACGACGCCGATGACGCGGCGCGCGAATGCGGTGAGCTGGGCGGGAGAATCGATCGTCGGCAGGATGATCGCGAATTCGTCGCCGCCGAGCCGCGCCACGACACCGTCGTTCACGAGCGCCGTCAGCCGCCCGGCGATGTCGATCAGCATGCGATCTCCGGCGGGATGGCCGTGCATGTCGTTGACCGACTTGAATCCGTCGAGATCGAGCATGAGGACGGCGGCGCGGCGCATCGGCTCGTCCGGCGCAGGTACGATGTCGAACAGTTTCTCGCGGAAGAAGCGCCGGTTGGGCAGCCCGGTGAGCGCGTCATGCAGGGCGAGGAGCTGCGCCTGCTGTTCGGCTGCGCGGCGCATCCGGTTTTCGTTGTGCAGATCGCGCACACGGCGGATGGCGTAGACGAGGCCGGCGATGCTCAGGACGATAAAGAGAATGAAGAGCTCGTCGATCTGCCAGTCATCGTGCGCGGCGGCGAATGCATGCAGCTCTTCAAAAAGATCGGTCGACGCGGCGTAGACAAACGTGACGAGCGAAATTGCCAGGATGACAATGCCGTCGCGGATGGGCCTTTCGTGCAAGATCCTCGATAACGCGCGCGTCATGTGTGTACATTTCTGCGAATTCGGGTTTGCCTACAACTCCGCACCCCTACGTAACGGCCATGCCTTCTGCCGATATGGTCAATTCGTCGTTAATTTTGCGCTTGCTTGCAGGGCCATGGTCGGACTACCGAAACCCTCGTCTCCACGCGGCCTCGCCGTCAGGAATACCGGATGCCCGACCTTCTGCTTGAATTCTTCTCCGAGGAAATCCCCGCCCGCATGCAGGCGCGCGCGGCGGAGGATCTGCGCAAGCTCGTCACCGACCGGCTGGTGGCGGCGGGACTTGTCTACGAGGGCGCGAAGGCCTTCGCCACGCCGCGCCGCCTCGCGCTCACCGTGCATGGCGTGCCGGTGAAGCAGCCTGATCTGAAGGAGGAGCGGAAAGGTCCGAAGGTCGGCGCGCCGGAGAACGCCATCGCGGGATTCCTGCGCAGCGCCGGGCTGACCTCGATCGATCAGGCGAAGAAGGAAGCCGACAAGAAGGGCGGCGAGTTCTATGTCGCCGTCATCGAGAATAAGGGCCGTCCGGCGATCGAGGTGATCGGCGAGATCGTGCCCGATGTGGTGCGCAATTTTCCCTGGCCGAAATCGATGCGCTGGGGCGAAGCGTCGGCGAAGCCCGGCAGCCTGACCTGGGTGCGGCCGCTGCATTCCATCGTCGCGACCTTCGGCCCGGAGACGGAGGACCCCGAGGTCGTGGCATTCTCGGTCGATGGGATCGCTGCCGGCAATACCACCTTTGGCCATCGCTTCCTCGCGCCCGCACCGATCAGGGTGAAGCGGTTCGACGATTACGCACCGGCGCTTGAGCGGGCGAAGGTTGTCGTCGATGCGGCGCGGCGCGCCGACATCATCGTCACCGAAGCCAAGCACCTTGCTTTCGCGCAAGGGCTCGAACTCGTCGAGGACGAGACGCTGCTGGCCGAAGTCTCCGGCCTCGTCGAATGGCCGGTGGTGCTGATGGGCTCGTTCGAGGAGAGCTTCCTCGCCATTCCCGACGAGGTGATCCGCACGACCATCCGCAACAACCAGAAATGCTTCGTCGTGCGCGACCCGCAGAACGCGAAACTCGTCAACAAATTCATCCTCGTCGCCAATACGGACGCGACCGATGGCGGCAAGGCGATCGTCGCCGGCAACGAGCGCGTCATCCGCGCGCGGCTCTCGGATGCAAAGTTCTTTTACGATACGGACCTGAAGACGAGGCTCGAAGCGCGGCTCGACAAGTTCAAGTCCATCGTCTTTCACGAGAAGCTCGGCACGCAATGGCAGCGCATCGAACGCATCAAGCGGCTTGCGGTCGCACTCGCGCCGCTGCTGAAGGCCGATGCGAAGAAGGTCGAGCGCGCGGCGCTCCTATGCAAGGCCGACCTGTTGACGGAAGTCGTCGGCGAATTCCCCGAGCTGCAGGGCCTGATGGGGAAATATTACGCCGAGGCGCAGGGCGAGGACGAAGCCGTCGCGCATGCCTGCGAGGACCACTACAAGCCGAAGGGTCCCGACGATCTCGTGCCGGCCGATCCGGTGTCGGTCGCGGTCGCGCTCGCCGACAAGATCGACATCCTCACCGGCTTCTGGGCGATCGACGAGAAGCCGACGGGGAGCAAGGACCCCTATGCGCTGCGCCGCGCGGCGCTGGGGGTGATCAGGCTGATCTTGTCGAATGAATTGCGGCTGAAGCTCGGTCAGCAGATTCGCGATGCCTGCGGTGGACACGCAACGAACGCAGCCGGGTCTGCGGCTACTTCTCCAGAGGCTCGCGCGTAGCTCACAGCGGA
>CAZSAW010000069.1:0-20920 GCA_964604745.1 uncultured Hyphomicrobiales bacterium | reverse complement strand
GTGCGCGCCTGGTCGGCGATCGATCGCGTGATCGCCTGCCGGATCCACCACGTCGCATAGGTCGAGAACTTGTAGCCGCGGCGGTATTCGAATTTGTCGACCGCCTTCATCAATCCAATGTTGCCTTCCTGGATCAGGTCGAGGAATTGCAGGCCGCGGTTGGTGTATTTCTTGGCGATGGAGATGACGAGGCGCAAATTCGCCTCCACCATTTCCTTCTTCGCCTGGCGCGCCTCGCGCTCGCCCTTCTGCACCATGTGCACGATCTTGCGGAACTCGCCGATCTCGAGGCCGGTCTCGGTCGCGAGCGCGTGGATGTCGGTGCGGATCGATTTGTCCTTGTCCTTGTCGCGCGCGATCAGGTTCTTCCAGCCCTTGGCCGAGAGCTTGGAGACGCGGTTGAGCCAGCGCGGATCGAGCTCCGAGCCGATATAGTTTTTCAGGAAGTCGTCGCGGGCGACGCCGTGGCTTTCCGACAGCCGCATCAGCCGGCCCTCGAAGCCGACGAGGCGCTTGTTGATGTCGTAGAGCTGCTCGACGAGGCTGTCGATGCGCTGCTGGTTGAGCCGCAGCGACTTCACCTCGGCGATGATCTCTTCCTTGATCTTCTTGTACTTGCGCTCCTGCGCCGGCGAGAGCGAGTCGTTGTGCAGGCGCAGTTCGATGTCCTGGTCCTGCAGGCGGCGCAGGCGCTTGTATTCGCTCGCCACCTTGTCGAAAGTCTCGAGCACCTTCGGCTTCAGCTCGGCCTCGATCGCGGCGAGCGAGAGCGAATTCTCGAAATCGTCGTCTTCCATGTCCGCTTCGGCCGCGGCCTCGGCGGGATCCTTCTCCTCGCCGTCGGCGGCGGGCGCGGCGGCGGGCTTGAACGGCGTCGGCGCGGGCGGCGCTGCGGGCGGTGACGCCTGCTGCTGCTGTTGCTGCTGCGCCGCTTCATATTGCGCGACCGGATTGCCGCCCGGCAGCGGCTGGCCGTCGGGACCGACCGGCGTCGGCAGTTTCGCATCCGGGCCGGCATAGGTCGCTTCGAGATCGATGATGTCGCGCAGGAAAACCTTGCCGTCGTTCAGTTCGTCGCGCCAGATGATGATGGCCTGGAACGTGAGCGGGCTTTCGCACAAACCGGCGATCATCGCCTCGCGGCCGGCCTCGATGCGCTTGGCGATCGCGATTTCGCCCTCGCGCGACAGCAATTCGACCGAGCCCATCTCGCGCAGATACATGCGCACGGGATCGTCGGTGCGTTCGGACGGCTCTTTCTTCTCGGTGGTGGCGACAGGCTTGGCGGTGACTTCGACCAGTTCGCCGCCTTCCTCCTCGTCCTCCTCTTCCTTCTCGCCCTCCTCGCCGTCGGCCGCCTCTTCCTGCTCGACGACATTGATGCCCATCTCGCTGAGCATCGAGAAAATGTCCTCGATCTGGTCGGAGGTGACTTCCTCCGACGGCAGCACGGCGTTGATCTGGTCGTGGGTGACGTAACCGCGCTTCTTCGCGGTCTTGATCATCTTGCGGACGGCCGCATCGGACAGATCAAGCAGCGGCAGCGGGGCGTCTGGGGTGCTGCCCTCGCCGTCCTTTTCCGGCTGGGCGTCTTCTTTATTCTGCGCGCCTGGCTTGGTCTTGATCGCGGTCTTGCTGGCCATAAACGTCTCTTTCTTGCGGCGCCGTCAGAAGCGCCACGCTCGCCCCGCCCGGGGCTCAAACCCTGGCGGGACCCGGTGCCCGCCGACTCAAAACACCCGGACTGTCACCCAGGGTTCCTAAAGCCCTCGTTAACCCTAAACACCCGGAATCCCGTCCGATTTCAAGCGGAAGACAATCCCAGCGGTAAGCGACTAACGCCCGGACAGAGCGCCAAAGCCCTCGATCAGCGCCTCGGTTCCCTCGAGTGCCGCGAGCCTGCCTTGCACATCCCTGATCCAGGCGAGATTGGCTTCGCTCGGCTCCTCGCCGAGCGCGCGCTCTGCGTCCTTGAGCTCCCTATTTAGCGTGCGCTTCTTGCGATGCAAGGTAACAACGTGGGCCCACCATTGGGTGACGTCCTCTCCGGCCGCCCCCGCGCGGGCCGGCCAGTCGGAGGGGTGGGTAATGGCCGCCTGCACCCGGGCGAGCACCGCCTCAAGCCCCCGCCGCGACAGCGCCTCCTGCAGGACCTGCGCCTCGTTCGCGGCCTCGTGGGTTCCCGCCTCGAGGATGGCCCGGCGCAGAAGATCGGCGTCGGCGTGCCGAAATTCGAGGTCGGCGAATTCCTCGGCATGGGTTTCGAGCAGCCACGGATGATGCAGGATCGCGAGCAGGATGAGTGCCTCGCGCGGCGGCAGCGCGCTCTTGAAGCCGCGCACGAGCGGACTTGCCCCAAGCCGCGGGCTGGGCGTCATCGGAATGTCGCGTTGATCGCGGCCGCCGCGCGAAAAGCCGCGTTCGCCGCGGCGGGATGAAAACGGTGCGCGCGAATCCGCGTTGCGCCCGCGCGTAAATGGCGCCTGAGCGCGCACGGGCGCGAACAGCGCGCGGATGCGCGCATCGACGTCCTGCCGATAATAGCGCCGCACTGTCTCGTTGCCGATCGCGGCAAGGATGTCGGTCATGCGCGCTTCGAGCGCGGCGCGCCGTTCCGGCGTATCGAACGACGTGCTTTCTGTCTCGCGCATCCACAGCATGTCGGCAAGCGCGCGCGCCGAGCCGAGCACCTCCGCCACGGCCTCGCGCCCGCCCGCGCGAACGAGGTCGTCCGGGTCCTGCCCTTCCGGAAGGAGCGCAAAGCGAAGGCTCTTGCCCGGGAGAAGGCGCGGCAGCGCAAGATCGATGGCGCGATAGGCGGCGCGGCGGCCGGCGGAATCGCCGTCGAAACACAGGATCGGCTCGTCGGCCATTTTCCAGAGAAGCGTGAGCTGATCCTCGGTCAGCGCGGTGCCGAGCGGCGCGACGGTCGCGTCATATCCAGCCGTCACCATCGCGATGACGTCGACATAGCCTTCGACCGCGATCACCGGCTTGCCGTCCTGCGCGGCCTGCCGCGCCGCGGCGCCGTTGAACAGCGTCGAACCTTTGTGAAAGAGCGGCGTCTCCGGCGAATTGAGATATTTCGCCTGAACGTCCTTCTCCAGCGCGCGGCCGCCGAAGGCGATCACGCGCCCGCGCAGATCGGTGATCGGAAACATCACGCGATCGCGGAAGCGATCGTAAGGCACGGGAATGTCGTCGCCGGTGATGACAAGCCCGGTTTCGACCATGTCCTCGACCGGCACGCCGTGCGAACCGAGATGTTCCTTCAGCGCGAAGCGCTCGGCCGGCGCATAGCCGAGGCGGAATTTCAGTTGCGTCGCCGCCTCGATGCCGCGATCGGCGAGATAGCCGCGCGCCTTGGCGCCACCGCGCGCGGCGAGCGTCGCCTCGAAAAACTTCGCCGCGATTTCCATCACGTCGTGCAGCGTCTTGCGCCGCTCGTCGCGTTTCTCGTCCTCGCGCGACATTTTCGGCAGCGGCAGGCCGGCCATGGCGGCGAGCCGCTCCACGGCCTCCGGGAAGGTCACGCCTTCCGTCTCCATGACGAAATCGAAAATCGAGCCGTTCTTGTGCGAGGAGAAGTCGAACCACGCCTGTTTCTGGTCGTTAACGAAGAAGGACGGGGTCTTTTCCTTGTTGAAGGGCGACAATCCCTTGAATTCGCGGCCCGCCTTCTTCAACGCCACGCGCCGCCCCACCACCTCCGACACCGGCAGGCGGTTCTTCAATTCTTCAAGGAATTCAGGCGAAAAACGCATGGGGACCGATTCGGCTGTGTCGCCATCATAGCCCGCAATTGCGCCCGGATTCGGCTGCGTCGCGCCGTCTCGTTGCCGGAGCGGAGAACGGATGACGTTGTCCCGGTTTTCCACAGCCCGGCCAGCCCGCCTCACAGGGCTTGCCGTTTCGCATGCGGCCCATGCAGAAGGTGAGCATTCCCTGTCCGCGGCAAGGCCCTATGTGCTGCGTTCGCTTTGCGTCGATGTTGGCCGGAACACGACGACATTCCCATTCTGTTTTCAGCGTCGCCACCGCCCTATGACAGCATCTCGCGCCGAGGCGGGCCCCTCTTCCGGCCTGATCTTCGCCTTCGCCATCTCGTGCGGCGTGATCGTCGCCAATCTCTATTATGTGCAGCCGCTGGTCGGACCGATCGGCGACAGCCTGCAGATCAGCGTCGAGATCGCGGCGCTTCTCGTCACCACGCTGCAGCTCGGTTATGTGGCCGGTCTTCTGTTTCTCGCGCCGCTTGGCGACATCGTCGAAAATCGCCGTCTTATTCTCCTGACGCTGGCCGGTGTGGTGGCGAGTTGCGCGCTGGCGGCGGCATCGCCCTCCGCCACCGTTTTTATCGTTGCCTGTCTTCTGATCGGGTCGAGCGCCGCCGTCGCCCAGATGCTGATCCCGCTCGCCGCGCATCTGTCGCCCGCCGACATTCGCGGCCGTGTGGTCGGCACCGTGATGAGCGGGCTTCTGATCGGCATCCTGCTCGCGCGCCCGCTGTCGACGCTCGTCGCCGGGCTGATCGGCTGGCGCGGAATGTTCGGCCTCTCCGCGGCGGCGACCGCCGCCGTCATCGCCATGCTCGCCGTGATGCTGCCGACGCATCGGCCGGAAACGAAGCTGCATTACGGCACGCTGGTCGGATCGTTGTGGCCGCTCCTGCGCGACACGCGGCCACTGCAGCGGCGCGGCTTCTATCAGGCCTGTCTGTTCGGCGCGTTCAGCCTGTACTGGACGGCGATGCCGCTCGTGCTGACGCAGCCGCCCTTCTCCTTCGGTCATGTCGAGCTGTCGCTGTTCCTGCTGACGGGCGCGGCGGGCGCATTCGTCGCGCCGCTCGCCGGCTCGCTCGCCGATCGCGGCTACGGTGCGGCCAGCACGGCGCTCGCATTCGCGCTGGTCGCAAGCGGCTTCGTGCTCGCCTATGCCGGACGCAATGGCGCCGTGCCCGTGCTGGTGATCGGCGGAATCCTGCTCGATGCCGGCGTGCAGGGCAATGTCGTGATCGGCCAGCGCGTCATCTATGCGCTCGCGCCGCACATCCGCAGCCGGCTCAACGCGCTTTATCTCGCGATATTCTTTTGCGGCGGCGCCGCCGGCTCGGCGCTGACCGGCTGGGCCTTCGCGCACGGCGGGCTGCCGCTGATCTGCGCCCTCGGCGTCGCCTTCCCGCTGCTGGCGGCGCTCGTCTTCGCCACCGAATTCGTCGGCAAGCGGCGCGCCCGTTAAGCGCCGACGACTTCGTCCGTATAAACCTGAAACTTCGTCAGCGTCGTGCGGCCGAAACTCGTGGAGAGCGAGACGTCGGCGGCGTCGCGGCCGCGCGCCATGACGACACGGCCGATGCGCGGCGTGTTGTGGCGGGCATCGAAGGTGTACCACTTGCCGCCGAGATAGACCTCGAACCAGGCGGAGAAATCCATCGGCTCATCGACCGGCGGAACGCCGATATCGCCGAGATAGCCGGTGCAATAGCGCGCCGGAATGTTCATGCAGCGGCAGAGCGTAACGGCGAGGTGCGCGAAATCGCGGCACACACCCTGACGTTCCTCGTGCACGCTCTGCGCAGTCTTGGTCGGCGCGGCGAAGTGATAGCCGAACTGGATGCGACCGTGCACGTAGTCGCAGATCGCCTGCACGCGCGCCCAGCCGGGCGGCGTATCCTTGAACAGCGACCAGGCGAGATCGACGAGCCGGTCGGTCTCGCAATAGCGGCTGCCCATCAGATACAGAAGACATTCGTCGGGAAGTTGCTCGACCGGCAATTGCGGTGCGTGCGGGGCGACCTCGTCGGGCAAGCCGGAATCGTTGACGAGCGCGCGGCCGCTGATGACGCACCCCCCCGCCGGCACAACCAGCCGGCCGCACACATTGCCGAAGCTGTCGTGATAGAAGCTGAGCGGCGTTTTCGGCGTGCAGAAAATCTCTTCGCCGCCGACGATGTCCGCCTGACGCGACGGATGGATGCTCAGCATGATCACCATCGGCGTCGGATGATCCGTGCCGTAGCCGATGTCGTAGCCGACCTTGATCTGCATCACGCTACTCGCCGTTCAAGCTGCCGCCTCCGCGACGTGGATATCGACCGTCATGCCGAGATGGTCGGAGGACGATCCGGTATAGGTTCCGGAGAGCGGGATCGCCTGGCGCGGCTCGCGCGCGACGGCGACGCGGATGAGATCGCGGCTGCCGACGATGCCATTGGTCGGATCGAATTCGACCCAGCCCGCGCTCGGCAGATACACCTGCGCCCAGGCATGCGTGTTGCCGCCGCCGCGTTTGTTGTCGTGTGAATCCTGCGGCACGTAGATATAGCCGGAGACGAAGCGCGCAGCCAATCCGAGCGCGCGCGCCGCCTCGATCATGAACAGCGCGAAGTCGCGGCAGGTGCCGCTGCCGAGCGCCAAGGTTTCACGCGGGTCCTGCACGCCCGGCTCGAAGCGGCGCTTGTAGCGGAAGCTGTCCCTGATCGCGTGCGTGATGTCGGTGAGGAGATCCTGCGTGCGCATCTCGCCCGACGGCTTCACGAATTGCCGCGCCCATCGTTCGATCACGCCGTCCGGATCGTCGAATTGCCGCTTGATCGAGCGCGACAGGTCCGGGATTTCCTCCTCGTCATAGGCGAACGGATAGGTAAAGGCTTCGTCGTCCGGCGTCAGATGCAGACCGTCGAGCGGCGTATGGTCGATGGTGACGACGTTGGTGAAGGTGAGCTTGTTCGCGCGGCCTTCGAAGCGGGCAATGCCGACGCTGTTGCCGAACACGTCGTGGATCCAGCGCAGCGCCACCGGCGCAGGATCGATGTCGAGGCGGCTGTCGAGCACGCGCAGATCGTGGCCGTCGCGCGGGCGCAGCATCACCCGATGTTCGCCGAAGGCGACGGGCTTGGCATAGGCGTATTCGGTCTTGTGATGGATGGTCAGAATGGGCATTTCGCGGCGGGCGCCAATGGCGCCGATTTCCTTCGATGACAAATGGCGTTCGCCCTCGTTTGGACAGAGTGTGAGGCGAACAAAGGGAAGCAAAAATCGTGGCAGACGCGGTGCTGCGCAAGTCGCGAATCTTGCTTTATTATTCGATTTGAGCAGAGAACGGCCCGTCTTGCTGTGCAAATCTTGAGCAAATGCCGCCCCAGGGGGCAATCTTTCGATGGATGACCGAACCACCGGCGCGGCTCTGAAGGCCGCGGCGCCCGCCTACGCCCTGCTCGCCCCCGATGAACCGAAGGCCGTCGAGATCTACCGCCCGCACGCGCGCTCGCGCATCCTCATCCTGTGCGACCATGCGGGTCGCCTCATCCCGCGCCGGCTGAACAAGCTCGGCCTTCCCGACAGCGAAATCGCCCGTCACATCGGCTGGGACATCGGCATCGCCGCGGTCGTGCGCGACATGGCGGATGCACTCGACGCCACGGCGATCCTGCAGCCCTATTCGCGCCTCGTGATCGACTGCAACCGCACGCCGGGCACGCCCGCCTCGATTCCGACGATCAGCGAAAACACCGAAGTGCCGGGCAACGACCGGCTGCTGCCGGAAGAAGTGCGCGCCCGCGAGACGGAAATCTTTGCTCCCTATCATGCAGCGATCGCCGCCGAGCTCGAACGGCGCGAACGCGCCGGCATCAAAACCGTTCTCGCCGCCATGCATTCCTTCACGCCGATCTACAAGGGTGTGGCGCGGCCGTGGCATGTCGGCACGCTCTACAACCAGCAGGTCTGGCTTGCCGGCATTGTGTTCGATCTGTTGAGCCAGGATCCCGACCTGATCGTGGGCAACAACGAACCCTATATGGTGCAGGACGACGTCGATTATTCGATCCCCGTCTACGGCGAGAAGCGCGGATTGCCGCATGTCGGCATCGAAATCCGCCAGGATCTGATCGCCGGCGAGAAAGGCCAGCGCGCCTGGGGCGAGCGCATGACGAAGGTGTTCGCGCAGGCGCTGACGCAGCTCTAGGCGCCGCGACGAAGAGGCCGCGATGGACCTGACGAAAATCTCGACCGGACCCAATCCGCCGACCGACATTCATGCCGTGATCGAAATTCCGCTCGGCGGCGTGCCGGTCAAATACGAGATCGACAAACAATCCGGCGCGCTGTTCGTCGACCGTTTCCTGCACACGGCGATGTTCTATCCCGGCAATTACGGCTTCGTGCCGCAGACCTTGTCGGCCGACGGTGATCCGTGCGACGTACTCGTCGTCTCGCAGGTTCCGGTCGTGCCTGGCGCGATCATCCGCTGCCGCCCGGTCGGCGCGCTCATCATGGAAGATGAAGCCGGCGGCGACGAGAAAATCCTCGCGGTGCCGGTCGACAAACTCAATCCGTTCTACACGAACATCCGCAGCTATCGCGACCTGCCGCCGATCATGTGCGAGCAGATCGCCCACTTCTTCCAGCACTATAAGGATCTGGAAAAGGGAAAATGGGTGAAGCTCGCAAAGTGGCTCGATGCCGCCGAGGCCGAGCAGCTCGTGATGGAAGGGATCGCGCGCGCGCAAAAATGAGATGGCGCGTGACGTGATGACGCGTTGCGCCGATCGCGGCAGATGCGGCGGTTTTGGTCAGGAACGATGCGCGCGCCGGGCGTGGCGGCGGGCATGTCCCATCGCGTGGCGCTTCAGCCATTCCGCGAGGATGAGATACGCCGCCACGAGACCGGCGATGACCGCGAGCAGCGGCAACGGCACGGCCGTGAATCCGAAAATATGACCGAGCGGCGAGAGAGCCAGCAGCAACGCCCCGGCGAGCGCGGCAAGCGATGTCGTGACCAGTACCGGATGCGGACGGCTGCGCCAGGCCGGCAACGCGGTGCGGATGAGAAAGATGACAAGAATCTGCGTCGCCATCGATTCGACGAACCAGGCCGTGCGGAAGACCTCGGCGGACACGGCAAATCCCTTAAGCAGAATGGCGAACGTCGCGATGTCGAACAGCGACGACAGCACGCCCATCACGACGGTGAAGCGCAGGAATTCCCTCATGTCCCAGGCATGCGGCCGCGCCGTCTCTCTGGCCTCGACGCGATCGAAGGGAATTCCGATCTCGCTGATGTCGTAGATGAGATTGTTGAGCAGAATCTGGATCGGCGTCAGCGGAAGGAAGGGAATAAACAGCGACGCGATCGCCATCGAAAGCATATTGCCGAAATTCGACGACGTACCCATGCGTAGATATTTGATGACATTCGCATAGGTGCGCCGCCCTTCCACCACACCGTCCGCCACGACGCCGAGATCCGACGACAGCAGGATCAGATCGGCTGCGGCACGCGCGATGTCGGTCGCGCTCTCGACGGAGAGGCCGGCATCAGCCGCACGGATGGCCGGCGCGTCGTTGATGCCATCGCCGATAAATCCCACATTGTGTCCGCGCGCGCGCAAGGCACGGATGATGCGCGTCTTCTGGTCGGGCGCGACGCGGGCGAAGACATCGGTCCGCGAGACGCGCGCCGCCAGAGCCGCATCGGTCAGCCCCGCAATCTCGTCACCCGTCATGCTGCCGCGTGACGGGATATGCAGTGTGTCGACGAGGTGCTGCACGGCGGCTAACGAATCGCCGGAGACGATTTTCACGCGGATGCCCATCGCTTCGAGCCGCGCGATCGCCGGTCCCGCCGATTCTTTCGGCGGATCGGCGAAGACGCAGAATCCGGCAAAGACGAGATCGGTTTCGTCCTTGTCGGTCGGCGCGCGATTTTCCAGGTGCCGCCAGGCGACGGCGAGGCAACGCAGGCCATGCCTGCTTTTTTCCTCCTGCACGTGCGTCAGTCGCGCGCGCTCGTGGGAATCGAGCGCGACCACCCGCCCGTCGGTCCCCTCAATCGAGGTGCAGCGGGACAGAATCGATTCCGGCGCGCCCTTCACGATCAGCAGCGGATGCGTTTCGCCGGCGACGAGGATTGCCATGCGCCGGCGCTCAAAATCGAACGGCACGGATGCGAGCGGGCGCCATTTCTGCAAGTCGAGACCTTGCGAGCTGGCAACGATCGCCGCGTCGAGCGCATTCGCGCCACCGGCCCCGTAGCGGCTGTTGAGCGCCGCAAGCGTAAGGACACGTTGATTGTCACGGCCGTCGGCGCCGGGATGCCCGACAAGAGTGATGCGGGCTTCGGTCAGCGTTCCGGTCTTGTCGGTGCACAGAACGTCCATTGCGCCGAGATCGTGAATGGCCGCGAGGCGCTTCACGATGACGTGGCGCGACGCCATCCGCAGCGCGCCGCGCGCGAGCGTCACCGTCATCACCATCGGCAGGAGACCGGGCGTCAACCCGACCGCGAGCGCGACGGCAAAGAGAAAGGATTGCAGCGGCGGACGCGCGAAGACGATATGCGCGAGCAAAACAAAGAGCGTGAGGAAGATCGTCAGCCGCAGAATCAACATGCCGACGGAAGAAAGGCCGCGTTCGAACGCGGTCGGCGGGCGGTCCGACTGGAGCGCCGCCGCGATGCCGCCGAAACGGTTGGCCGCTCCCGTCGCCGTGACGAGCATCGTGCATTTGCCGCTGATGACGGCGGTGCCGCCGAACAAGGCGTTGAAGGCTTCCGCTTCGGCCACTTCCTCGCACGGTCCCGGACGCTTCTCGACCGGATAAGGCTCGCCCGTCAGCAAGGCCTGATTGACGTGCACGGCCTGCGCCGAAAGCACGACGCCGTCGGCCGGCACCAGATCTCCGGCTGCAAGCTCGATCACGTCGCCGGGCACGATATCCGCGACCGGCACGGCGACGACGGCACCATCGCGCCGCACCTCGCTGCGCACCGCGACGGCGCGCTTCAGCGCCTCGACGGCATCTTCAGCATGATCCTCCTGCAGGACGTCAACGAGGATCGATCCGGCCAGAATGACGAGAAGGATGCCGAAGCTCGCCCAGTCCCGCGTCGCGCCGGACACGGCGGCGGCGAAGATCAGCATCAGGATCAGCGGCTCGCCCAGCCGCCGCAGTATCTTGCGAAAGATATGGAGCCGCGCCGGACCGCCAACGGCATTCAGGCCATGACTCTCAAGCCGTCGCGCCGCCTCGCTGCTGCTCAGCCCCTGCGGCGCCGCCTGCAGCGACGCCATGATTTCCGGCAGCGGACGCGACCAGAAGCAGCGGCTGGCCGGATCGAGCGCCACGGACAATCACGCCGACAAAGCGTTTTTCACCATGCCGCTGACTTTGCCGAAATCCATCTGGCCGGCATATTTGCCTTTCAGCGCGCCGATGACCTTGCCCATGTCCTTCATGCCGGCCGCGCCCGTCTCCTTGATCGCCGCATCGATCGCCGCTTTCACCTCGGCGTCTGACATCTGCTTCGGCAGATAGGACTGGATGATCGTGATTTCGTCGCGCTCGTTCCTGGCAAGCTCGGGACGGCCGCCCTTGTCGTACAGCTCCGCCGATTCCTGACGTTGCTTGATCATCTTCTGGAACACGGAAAGAAGGTCGCCGTCGGCGAGCGGTCCCTTGCCGCCGCCGCGTGCCTCAATGTCCGCATTCTTGATGGTCGAGTTCATCAAGCGCAGCGTCGAAACCTTGCGCTCGTCCTTGGCCTTCATGGCCTCTTTCAGAGCGTTGTTGATGTCGTCCCGGAGCACGTCGTCCTCGCTATCCCGTCAGTAAAGGGCTCACTCTCTTCCGCCAGCGCCACACCGCAACGCCGGCCCAGATCGCTTCGACCACACCGAAGGGCCACGCGCCCTGCAGGAAGCCGTAGATCGAACCGAGCCCACACGCGGCCGCAAACGCGAGGGTGAACCAGGGACTGCGATCCTCGAAGGCGTAGGTCGCGAGCATCGCTGTCACGGCGAAAAGGCCGAAGGCCGTCAGCCCATCCATGCGACCAAAGCCTCTTTGACGCGGGCGGCGCGAGCGCCTATCTAGGCCCCTGATGACTGACAAACAAGCCGATTCCGGCTGGGCCGAACCAAAGGCCACCGCCCTCCTGGTGCTTGCGGATGGCACCGTGCTCGAGGGATTCGGCTTCGGCGCCACCGGACACGCGGTGGGCGAAGTCTGCTTCAACACCGCCATGACGGGATACGAGGAAATCCTCACCGATCCCTCCTACGCCGGGCAGATCATCACCTTCACCTTCCCGCATATCGGCAACGTCGGCACCAACACCGAAGACATCGAGAGCGTCAGCCTCGCCGCGCGTCCGGGCGCCTGCGGCGTCATCCTGCACGGCGCCATCACCAACCCATCGAATTATCGCGCCACGCAGCATCTCGACGAATGGCTCAGGCGGCGCGACATCATCGGCCTCGGCGGCATCGACACGCGCGCGCTGACCTCGCTCATCCGCGAGAAGGGAATGCCCAATGCCGTGATCGCGCATGAGCCGTCCGGCACATTCGATCTCGCCACGCTAAAGAAGGACGCGCGCGCCTGGCCGGGCCTCGTCGGCATGGACCTCGTGCCGATGGTGACGAGCGCACAACGTTTCTCGTGGGACGAGACGCCATGGGAATTCGGCAAGGGCTATGGCCGGCTGGAAGACCCTGAGTTTCACGTCGTCGCCGTGGATTACGGCATCAAGCGCAACATCCTGCGCCTGCTCGCGAGCGTCGGCTGCAAGGTCACCGTCGTCCCGGCCACGACGAGCGCCGAAGACATCATGGCGCTGAAGCCCGATGGCGTCTTTCTCTCCAACGGCCCGGGCGATCCGGCCGCGACCGGCGAATATGCCGTGCCGGTAATCCGCGAGATGATCGACAGGAACGTGCCGACCTTCGGCATCTGTCTCGGCCACCAGATGCTCGGCATCGCGGTCGGCGCCAAGACCATGAAGATGCATCAGGGCCATCACGGCGCGAACCATCCGGTGAAGGACGTGACCACCGGAAAGGTGGAAATCACGTCGATGAATCACGGCTTCGCCGTCGACAGCGCGACGCTGCCGACCGAAGCCGAGGAAACGCATGTGTCGCTGTTCGACGGCTCGAATGCCGGCATCGCGCTGAAAGGAAAGCCGGTCTTCTCGGTGCAATATCACCCGGAAGCCTCGCCCGGCCCGCGCGACTCTCATTATCTCTTCAAGCGCTTCGCCGACATGATGCGCGCGCACAAGGCGACCTGACGGCAGCATTTTGGTTACCCTTTGCCGTTAAGCCCTCGGGTCGAGGTTCGAATGGCTCCCAAGGCAGCAGCATCCGCCGTTTCGGCACCGCTCACGTTTCTCTTCGACGATGACGGCTCGGTGCCGAACAATCCGACGTTGCCATTCGTCGTACTGCCGAACGCGATCGATCTCGCCGGCACGCCCGATCCCGAAGAGGTGATCG
Source organism: uncultured Hyphomicrobiales bacterium (assembly GCA_964604745.1). Lineage (GTDB taxonomy): Bacteria > Pseudomonadota > Alphaproteobacteria > Rhizobiales > Xanthobacteraceae > Pseudorhodoplanes. Next base: position 7,644 of record CAZSAW010000069.1, on the reverse strand, counting down.
AAGCGACCTTCCGCGCCAATGGCTGGGGCCAGATGTGGCGCAACGGCATTTATCCTTACGTGCATTATCATTCGATGATCCACGAGGGGCTCGGCATCGCGCGCGGCCGCGCGAAGGTCCGGTTCGGCGGCAACGAGGGCAAGGAGCTCGACATTTCGGCAGGCGACGTTGCAATCCTGCCGGCGGGAACGGGGCATCAATGTCTCTGGGCCTCGCACGATCTCGTCGTGATCGGCGCCTATCCGAAGACCGGCCAATACGATCTCTGCCGCGGCAGCCGCGCGGAACACGCGAAGGCCGTCACGACCATCCCGCATGTGCCGCTGCCGGACAGCGACCCGGTCTACGGCAAGGATGGGCCGCTCATGCGCCTGTGGCGGCGTTGAAGTCCTTCTTGCCCGTCATGCCCGGGCTTGACCCGCATCCATCGCGTTCCGAAAAGGCTGGATTGCCGGGCCAAGCCCGGCAATGACACGGTAGCCACGCAAGCGCGATGACGTAGAATTGCCGCCATGTCCGACTGGATTTCCTTTTTCGATTCCGATCATTCGATCTATGTGAACGCGCGCCATCGCGAGGTGCACGCGCAGTTGATCGCGCAGGGCATGCTCGACTACATCCCGCAAGGGGCGGGCGTGCTCGATTACGGGTGTGGCGAAGCGTTGCACGCGCGGGCGATCGCCGCGCGCGCCGGTGCACTTTATCTCTGCGAGGCCGCGCCACAATTGCGCGCAGGGCTGCAGCAGCGCTTTGCCGGCGATACGAAAATATCCGTCGTGACGCCCGAGGCGGCTGCGGCCCTGCCCGATGCGTCGCTCGACGTCATCTTCCTGCATTCAGTCGCGCAATATCTGACGCGTGACGAAGCCGCACGGCTGTTCGCGCAGTTCCGCCGCCTGCTGAAACCACAAGGTGTTTTCATCCTCGGCGACATCATCCGTCCCGGCACCTCGGCCATCGTCGACGCGCTCGCGCTGCTGCGGCTTGCTGCCGCGCACGGATTTCTCGTCGGCGCGGTGACCGGATTGCTGCGCACATTCACATCCGATTACCGCAAGCTCCGCCAGAGCAGCGGGCTCACGCGCTACGAACCGGACGATGCGATCGCGATGCTGTCGGCTGCGGGATTCGCCGCGGCGCGCGCCGAAACCAATATCGGCCACAATCAGGCGCGCATGACCTTCGTCGCGCGCCCGCACTGATGCGCAGCAAGTAACCTTAACGGGTTTTTATCGCCGCCGATCGTCTGCCGCGGCGATTTCGGTAACGACAGCGCAACGCGGCCTGGTCTAGCTTGCGCGCGGCCGGGTGGCGGAGCGGAGACGCATCGGTCGTGCAAGACCCGACAGCCTGGTTCGATTCCAGGCCCGGCCTCCAATTTTTTCTCGAGAAGCGCGCGTCTCCGCTTCTTCAGAATTGCGCGAGCAGCGCGGCAATCTGCGCAAACGCGGCGGATTGCGGATCGATCAATTCGAAATGTCCGGCATCGGCGATGACGATGTCCTGTGCGGCATCGCCCGCGTGGACAGCGCGCGCGGCATAGGCGCGCCCGAACGCGGCGGGCACGATCGGATCGAGCGCGCCGGAGACGATCATTTGCGGAATGCCGAGCGGCAACATCTCGGCCGGCGATGTGTCGGTAAACATGTCCCATGGCCCGCGCGTCTGCCGGCCGACAAGTTGATCGATCACACCGGGCCCACCGCAGGCGGACGGGCCCTGCCCGCGATAAGCACTCAGATCGGCGATACCGGCGAGGCTGATGACACCTTTGAGCGGCAGCGGATCGCCGCGATAAAGCGCGCTGGCCTTGGGCAGGCGCCGCCGTGCCGCCGCCCACAAGGCGAGATGACCGCCAGCGGAATGGCCGATGGCGATAACCTTGCCGAGATCGAGTTGCTTCGCCGCCGCGATCCTGCGCAGCGAGTCGAGTGCTTTCGCGACATCCTCGAACGTGCCGGGGTAGCCGCCGCCGGGCTCGCCGAGCCGGCGGTATTCGACATTCACCACCGCGAAGCCGCGCTGACGCAATGCGTCGGCCGCATAGGCCATCAGATCGACGCCGGGAAGATCTGCACGCCAGCATCCGCCGTGAAGCATGACGACGACCCGATACGGCGCGCGCGTTGCCGGCAGCCACAGATCGACGAACTGGCTCGGCGCGTCGCCATAACGGATGCGTTCGGTCGCGTTCGGGCGCGGACGCGCCAGCAGATCGGCGTAGCTGATGGGCTCCGCGGCGACCGGAGCCGCAGCCAGCATGACGGCGCCGATCGCAACCAGCATCGCGACGCGCAGCACCGTCACCGACATTTCCCTCGCCCCGAAGCAAACACGCGCGAAGCGTCGCATTCGCCGCCGCACGGTGCAATCGCCGGGATGACCGAGATTTCAGCTTTGTGACGCGCCGACCGTATCGGCCATCACGGCGTGGCGCGCGCCGAGCGGCTTCGGCCGGCCAATGGTCGAGTCACGCGCGGTCTGATGCTCGATCTCCGAATTCAGCTCCGCACCAAGCAGCACGATGATCGTCGTCAGCCACATCCACATCATCAGGCCGATCGCCGCGCCGAGCGAACCATAAGCCGCATCGTAATCGGCAAAATGCGACAGATAGAACGAGAACAATGCGGAGCCTGCGATCCACAGCACCGACGCGACCACACAACCGACGCTGATCCATTGCCAGCGCGCCTGCCGCCGGCTCGGACCGACGCGGTAGAGCACGGCGAGCGCCAATGCGAGCACGACGAGCATCGCCGGCCAGCGCAGGAGCGAGACCGCCCATTCGGTCGCACTGTCGAGACCGACGGAGGACAGAACCACCGGCACGACGATGACCACCGCAAGCGCGAGCAACGCTATCGCCAGCCCGCCGATCGTCAGCGCGAGCGCGGTCAGGTTGAGCGCGAAGAAGCCGCGCTTCTCGGTCTCGCCATAGACGACATTGAGCGCGTCGATCATGGCCTTCATGCCGGCATTCGCGCTCCACAGCGCGAGCGCGAGACCGAACACAAAGCCGAGGCCGAGTTGCCCGCCCTCCTTCGCCACGAGTCGCGCGATCTGATCCTGCACGATGTCGTAGGCACCGCCGGGAATGATACCGACGAGGAAGGCGAGATGCTGCCCGATGTCCGACGCCTTGGCGAAAAGACCATAGAACGAGACGAGCGCGGTCAGCGCCGGAAAGAGAGCGAGCAGTGCGTAAAAGACGACGCCCGCCGCGATCGCGAGCAGCCGGTCCGTCCCGATCTGCTGGTAGGTCCGGAGCAGGATGTCGCGCCATCCGCGCCATGGCATCGCCCAGGGCGCCTCGGCTTTTCGGCCGCGGCCCGGCTGATGGGCGCGTGCGCGCTGAAGCTGCATCGGTTCTGACGCGAGCGACGTGTCGAAGGCCACAGCCGCGCCGGGTTGCCGTTTCCCTGACCGCCTGTCCGGACGAGTCATGATGGCGGAGGCGGTCACCATCGCGACCAGGAGCCAAAACTCCCGGCCCAACCCGCGGCGCAGCTGCTCCGGCGCTTCCTTGCGTGGCATGGCAAGGAACAACGCGAACTCCCATATTTCGTTGCGAAAGGCCTGTGACTCGGCGTGCCCGGCACCTTCCCTGCAGGCCGATTCTGGTCTAAAGAGCCCGCGCGCGAGGCTCTTCGCCTGCAGCGCCGGGGCAAAGGACGCGCGGCATGCGCGCCCTTTTTTTGTGTGCCCTCCAGACGCACGCACGACGCTCTGGATTTCGGGTCCGGCCGCCGGCCGGCCCGGGATGATGAAGAAGACGGGAGTCAATGCCCAAGCGAACCGACATCAAGTCCATCCTCATCATCGGTGCCGGCCCGATCGTCATCGGCCAGGCGTGCGAGTTCGATTATTCCGGCACGCAGGCCTGCAAGGCGCTGAAAGAAGAGGGCTACCGGATCGTCCTGGTGAATTCCAATCCGGCGACGATCATGACCGACCCCGATCTCGCCGACGCGACGTATATCGAGCCGATCACCCCGGACATCGTCGCCAAGATCATCGAGAAAGAACGTCCCGACGCGCTCCTGCCCACCATGGGCGGACAGACCGCGCTCAATTGCGCGCTGTCGCTGAAGAAGATGGGCGCGCTCGACAAGTTCGGCGTGACGATGATCGGCGCCACCGCCGAAGCGATCGACAAGGCGGAAGACCGCGAATTGTTCCGCGAGGCGATGCAGAAGATCGGCCTTGAGACGCCGCGCTCGCATCACGTCAAGACGCTTGCCGATGCGCTGAAGGCGCTCGACGATATCGGCTTGCCCGCCATCATCCGCCCGAGCTTCACGCTCGGCGGCACCGGCGGCGGCATCGCCTATAACCGCGCCGAATTCATCGACATCGTCGAGCGCGGCATCGACGCCTCTCCGACCAACGAAGTGCTGATCGAGGAATCGGTGCTCGGCTGGAAGGAATTCGAGATGGAGGTGGTGCGCGACAAGAAGGACAATTGCATCATCATCTGCTCGATCGAGAACATCGATCCGATGGGCGTGCATACCGGCGATTCGATCACCATCGCGCCGGCGCTGACGCTCACCGACAAGGAATACCAGATCATGCGCGACGCCTCGATCGCGGTCTTGCGCGAGATCGGGGTGGAAACCGGCGGCTCCAATGTGCAATTCGCCGTCAATCCGGCCGACGGCCGTCTCGTCGTCATCGAAATGAATCCGCGCGTGTCGCGCTCGTCCGCGCTGGCCTCGAAGGCGACGGGCTTCCCCATCGCCAAGGTCGCAGCGAAGCTCGCCGTCGGCTACACGCTCGACGAGATCGCCAACGACATCACCGGCGGCGCGACGCCCGCCTCGTTCGAGCCGACCATCGACTACATCGTCACGAAAATCCCGCGCTTCGCCTTCGAGAAATTCCCCGGCGCCTCGCCGGTGTTGACGACGTCGATGAAATCCGTCGGCGAGGCGATGGCGATCGGCCGCACCTTCCAGGAAAGCCTGCAGAAAGCGCTGCGCTCGCTCGAAACCGGGCTGACCGGCCTCGACGAAATCGCCATCGAAGGGCTGGGCCAGGGCGACGACAAGAACGCGATCCGCGCCGCGCTCGGCATGCCTACGCCCGACCGGCTCTTGAAAGTCGCGCAGGCGATGCGGCTCGGCATGGACAACGAGCAGATTTTTGCCGGCTGCAAGATCGATCCCTGGTTTCTCGCCGAGATCCGCAGCATCGTGGAAACCGAAGGCGAGATCGCCAGTCGCGGCCTGCCGAATTCGGCGTCGATGTTCCGCCGCCTCAAGGCGATGGGATTTTCCGACGCGCGGCTTGCCAAGCTCACCGGCGATTCCACGGAGACCGTGACGAAGAAGCGCCGCGCGCTCGGCGTGCGGCCGGTTTTCAAGCGCATCGACACCTGCGCCGCCGAATTCGCCTCGCCCACGGCTTACATGTATTCGACCTATGAGGCGCCGTTCGTCGGCGCGCCGGTCGACGAGGCGGCCCCCTCCGACAAGAAGAAGGTCGTCATTCTCGGCGGCGGACCGAACCGCATCGGCCAGGGCATCGAATTCGACTATTGCTGCTGTCATGCCCGCTTCGCGCTGAAGGAAGCAGGCTTCGAGACCATCATGGTGAATTGCAACCCGGAAACGGTCTCGACCGACTACGACACCTCCGACCGTCTCTATTTCGAGCCGCTGACCGCCGAGGATGTGCTTGAAATCATCGATACCGAGCGCAGCCGTGGCACGCTGCACGGCGTGATCGTGCAGTTCGGCGGCCAGACACCACTCAAGCTCGCCGAACCGCTGTAAAAGGCGAACGTGCCGATCCTCGGCACTTCGCCCGACATGATCGATCTCGCCGAGGATCGCGATCGCTTCAAGAAGATGCTCGACCGGCTGAAACTGAAACAGCCGCAGAACGCCATCGCCACGACGCCGGAAGAAGCGCGCTCGCGCGCCGAGGCGATCGGCTATCCGGTCGTCATCCGCCCCTCTTATGTGCTGGGCGGACGCGCGATGGAGATCGTGCACGATGCCGCACAGCTCGACCGCTACATCAAGCGCCTCGCCGGCGATCTTGATCGGCCGTCGGAGCTTGTCGTCTCCGACAAGCGGCCGCTGCTGATCGACCGCTATCTCTCCGACGCCATCGAGGTCGATGTCGATTGTCTCTGCGACGGCAAGGACACCTTCATCGCCGGCATCATGGAGCACATCGAGGAAGCCGGCATCCATTCCGGCGATTCCGCCTGCGCGCTGCCGCCGCATTCGCTGAAGGCGGAGACGATCGCCGAACTCGAACGGCAGACGCGCGCGCTCGCGCTTGCGCTCGAAGTCGGCGGCCTGATGAACGTGCAGTACGCGATCAAGAACGGCGATATCTACGTGCTCGAGGTCAATCCGCGCGCTTCCCGCACGGTGCCCTTCGTCGCCAAGGTGATCGGCAAGCCGGTGGCCAAGATCGCCTCTCGCGTCATGGCCGGCGAGAAGCTTGCCACCTTCAAGCTGACGCCGCCCTCGATCAAGCATGTCGGCGTCAAGGAAGCCGTCTTCCCGTTCGCGCGTTTTCCCGGTGTCGACACCGTGCTCGGGCCGGAAATGAAATCGACCGGCGAAGTGATGGGCATCGACCGCGGCTTCGAGATCGCGTTCGCCAAGAGTCAGATCGGCGGCGGCTCGCGTCTGCCGAAAACCGGCACCGTGTTCGTCTCGCTGCGCGATGCCGACAAGCCGCGCATCGTCAGCGCGCTGCGCGTTTTGGTTGCGCTTGGCTTCAACGTCATCGCCACGTCGGGAACCTTGCGGTTCCTGACCGAAAACGGCATTCCAGCGAGGAAGATCAACAAGGTGCTGGAGGGACGTCCGCACATCGTCGATGCGATCAAGAACGGCGGAGTGCAACTTGTCTTCAATACCACCGAAGGCGCACAGGCCCTGGCGGACAGCCGCTCCCTGCGGTCAGCCGCCCTCTTGCATAAAGTCCCCTACTACACCACTCTTTCCGGAGCCGTCGCCGCGACGCAAGGAATAAAAGCCTTTCTCGCGGGGGACTTCGAAGTTCGAACCCTGCAGAGCTACTTCAGCGGCCGGGCTTGAAACGGACGCTCCGGCAGGTTGGCGACGGTTGTTTTTGGACAAGGGTTCGGTCGCGTGCCGCTGATTCGGCGGCCTGCGATAAAACTTTTGTCTGTTGAGCCTCAGAATTTCCGAAGCCCGGGATGAGGCTTGGAGGATTGAAGGAAATGGAAAAGATCCCGATGACCGCGGCAGGCTATGCCGCGCTCGAGGCAGAGCTGAAGCATTGCCAGCAGGTCGAACGGCCTCGCATCATCCAGCAGATCACCGATGCGCGCACGCACGGCGACCTGTCGGAGAATGCCGAGTATCATGCGGCCAAGGAGCAGCAATCGCATAACGAAGGCCGCATCGCCGAGCTTGAGGACAAGCTCGCGCGCGCCGACATCATCGACGTCTCCAAGCTATCGGGCGATACGGTCAAGTTCGGCGCGACGGTCACGCTTGTCGACGAGGATACCGACAAGAAGCAAGTCTGGCAGATCGTCGGAGAGCCCGAGGCTGACGCCAAGGCCGGCCGCATTTCGATCACCTCTCCGCTCGCGCGCGCGCTCATCGGCAAGAAGAAGGGCGCGCAGGTCGAGGTCGTGACGCCGGG
>CAZSAW010000068.1:0-1949 GCA_964604745.1 uncultured Hyphomicrobiales bacterium | reverse complement strand
CAAGCTCGCCGCCCCGGTCGCAAAGGCGACGCCCGCGGCGGTGCATCTCAGTCCGTTGGCCGTTGCCGTCGGCGACCGCTTCGTCGTCGCAGGCTACGGCGTGAGCGAGCGCGGCAACGGCAAGAGCGGCGGCACGCTGCGCGCCGCGACACTCGATGCCACCGGCAAGCCCGGCAATCTGCAGATCCGTCTCATGGACGCTGCGACACGCGGCGAACGTCCGGGCCTCGGCGCCTGCACCGGCGATTCCGGCGGCGCTGCTTTCGCCGAGATCGGCGGACGCCTCGCCGTCATCGGCGTCGTGAGCTGGTCCACCGGACCGAACATGGGCGAAGGCTGTGGCGGCCTCACCGGCATCACCCCGCTATCGCTTTACGGTGCCTGGATCAGCGGTACGGCAAAAAAGCTCGGCAGTCCCCTCGCGCCCTGACCCCCTTGCTGGGGCCGAGCACCCCCCGATACCATTCGCCCGGGCATGGGGGGATTACGATCATGAACATTGTATACGCGTGCCTGTCGCAGCGACGTCTGCCGATTGGGCCTGCTGCTTTATCGCCGTTCCTTGCATTCTTTCTCTTCTTCGCGGCCATGAGCGGCGCACATGCCGTCGTGCAGGGCCGCACATCGTCGCTCGGTTCGCAAACGGTACGGATCGGCGGACGCGGCGGCGACTTCTGCACCGGCGTCGTCATCAGCCGCACCCTGATCGCGACCGCCGCGCATTGCGCCGGACGCAACATCACGGTCGAAGGCGGATCGGTCGCGACTGCGGGCTCGACGCGCAGCGCCGTGCTCGACGACGGCCGGCGCGTCTCCGCCGCCGGCGACGCGGTGATCCTGAAACTGCGCGCACCGCTGCCCGGCTCCATGAGCGCCATTCCGGTCGGGCCAGGCTCGGGCAGCAGCTACACGATTGCCGGCTATGGCGCGATCGACGAAAAGCTGCGCGGTTCGTTCGGCGGCCTGCACGAGGCAAGCCTCGTTTCGGCGAGCCGTTTCGCGCTGGTCGATCCGAACCGAAGCGGCGCGATCAGCGCCAGCGCCTGTTTCGGCGATTCCGGCGGGCCGGTGATGCGCGGATCGGAGCTCGTCGGCATCATCTCGCGCGCCGCGCATCCGTCTCCGCGCATCGCCTGCGGCTATCTCACGCGCTGGTCGCCGATCTATGTCAGCGGCGCCCCGCGCGAGACGAATGCCGTTGCGTCACGTGATGGTGTCGCGCTCACGGCGGCAATCGACTTTCCGCGGCGCAAACGGCCACGGCACTGAGCCGAACACGATGTGCAAACCACCGCCCGCCCGATGCGGGCGGCGATTTGTCCCGGTTACTCCGCGAACTTCAGCAGCTTGATCGCATCGAAGTCCTGCACGCCGCCGCCGACGCGCTTGGTCGTGTAGAACAGCACATACGGCTTGGCGGAATACGGATCGCGCAGCACGCGCACGCCGGCGCGATCGACCACGAGATAGCCGCGAGCGAAATCGCCAAACGCAACGGAATAGGAATCCGCCGCGATATCCGGCATGTCCTCGGCCTCGATGACGGGGAACGTCATCAGCGTCGCGCGTCCGCCACTCTGCGCCGGCGGCTGCCAGAGATAATTGCCGGATTCGTCCTTGAACTTGCGGATCGCGCTCTGCGTCTTGCGGTTCATCACGAAGACGCCGTTCTGGCGATAGCCCGCCTTCAGCGCATAGACGAGGTCTATCAGGACGTCGGACGGATCGTCCTCGGGGAAGGCGCCGGCCGCCCCGCTCGCGACGAATCCGATCTTGCCCCATTCCCACGAGCTATTGGCGATCGTGGTGTAATCGAGGAAGCCCTTCGGCTTGTTGTCGCCGTCGCCATTGACGAAGGCGGCGCCCTCCTGCGCGGCGAAGACCTGCTCGACCTCCTGGGCGATCCACTCGTCGATATTGACGGCGGAATCCTCCAGCAGCGTCGCCGT
>CAZSAW010000067.1:0-8236 GCA_964604745.1 uncultured Hyphomicrobiales bacterium | reverse complement strand
TGTTCCTTGCCGTAGATGTGGCGCAGCAACCGGTAGAGCACGTCGAAAACGATGACCGGTCGCGCATTGCCGATATGGGCGTAGTCGTAGACCGTGGGCCCGCACACATACATGCGCACGCGCGCGGGATCGATCGGAGCGAACACCCGCTTCTGCCGCGTCAGCGTGTCGTAGAGCTTCAATTCCATGAGACAAGGTTTCCCAAGGCCTCACTGGCCCGGGCGCTTCTTTGTCTCGAAGGGAGAAAAGACGGCCGCAGCCAGCGAATACGCTAGCGAATAATCTCCCAGCAAATGCCGAAGATTGCGTTGCGACCGTTCATGCGCGGCACCATGGGACAAGCCCGCGGGCGCCGTCAAGGGGCGCTGGCGCTGGCCTTTGACAGGCCAGAGACGCTATTGGCCGTGGGATTCGAGCACCTTCACGCACCCTTCGCTCAGTTTGGCGCGGTTCTGTTTCAGGCACATCAGCACGACCTGCTCGCGTGTCCCGGCGACGACCTCGGGCGCGTCGGCTTCCTTGGCGCAATGCTTGCGCACATCGGGACGGCAGGCGGCCTGCTCCTGAGCTGTGCCTGACGCTGAGGCCGCAGCCGACGAAGCAACAATCATCAAGGCGGCAATCATGTACCGAAGAATCATACCTGGACGTCCTTTCTTTCTTGTTCTGGTTGGTCGGCGACAGAACCAAGCAGCGATCGCGCGGTCAACGATCATCAGGTTGAACAACGCAATTCGCCGCGTGGCGTTGCGGGGGAGACGCAATCGGAATGTGCAGCGCGGAACAAGGAGTCGTGGACAAGGCGCGGCGTCATCTTGTCGAACGAAGCCGGCCCTGTTTTCGTCATGGGATCGCCCGCTTTGTTTTCGTCTTTGCCTTTCGTCACGGAGCTGCCCGCTTTGCGGGCCGCGACCCGTGGCGGTGCTTAACAAAGCGTTAGCATTTTGGGCGGATATTTCGCGCTATCGCCGGAAAGCGAGTGCCCCATGCGTCTCCTGCTCGCCATGCTCGTTCTCGCCGCCGCCACATGGGCCGGTTCCGCGACCGCACAGGCGGAAAAGCGCGTCTTCATCATCGCCAATAACGCCGACGGCTACGGCATCGACCGGTGTCTCGCCACCGGCGCCGCCTGCGGCGCAGCCGCCGCGGCCGCCTATTGCCGCACGCGCGAATTCGCGCAGGCCGCCTCGTATCGCAAGGTCGAGCGCGACGACATCACCGGCGCCGTGCCGGCAAGCGCGTCCGCCTGCGGGCATACGGGATGTGAGGAATTTGTGGCGATCGAGTGCAGCCGCTAAACCGGCCGGCCGCGCCGATAACCCACATTTCCGCCGCCGTAGCGGCCTTTCTCCCGCGATCATTCCCGCTATTCGCAAGCCCGCGCTGCTGCGACAAAGCCTCTCGCGCGCGCATATAGCTGTTCCCGCCTATGGCGCCTTCGCGAGCGCGATCGCCTCGCGCAGCACGTCCAGATTGCCGATGTGATTGGCGAGGATCAGCACGAGCTTCGCGTCCAGCGCCGCCGCCTCCTGTTCCGACAATCCGCGCCGCGCCTCGACCAGCAGGACATAAGCCGCATCCGGATCCGGAAATTGCGATGCCGTGATCAATGCCATGAGCCCTCACCCTTCGCCCGCGCCGGCATCCGCCGGCAGGATTTCATTCAGCAAGAGTCGCGCGGAACCGCGCGGGAACTTTCGTTTTTCGGAACCATTGTGCGCTGCCGGTGTTGGGTCGAAGCCGCGGGGGCATTGGCGATACAGGAGAAAAACATGTCCGCCGTCCGCGCCATGCTGCGATCGCACCCGGAAAAGCCGAGCCACGCCGAAACGCTCAGCCGCTGCATCGATGCCTGTGCGGCGTGCCAGGAAACCTGCCTCTCCTGCGCCGATGCATGCCTCGCCGAAGCGGACCTGGCGAAGCTCGTCACCTGCGTGCGCCTCAACCTCGACTGCGCCACCGTCTGCTCGGCGACCGGCAGCGTCATCGCGCGCGCCAACAAGGCCGGCCACCGGCAATTGATCGAAGCGCAGCTCACGACCTGCATCGCCTTCTGCCGCGCCTGCGCCGCCGAATGCGAACGGCACGCCGAAATGCACAAGCATTGCCGCCTCTGCGCGCGTGCGTGCATCGAATGTGTCGATGCGTGTTCGGAACTTCTTTCCTCGCTGCGCATGCCGGCCTGATCTCCAACGGACCGAAACGCTACGGCTCGCTGATCCGCGCGATGTAGCGCGCGACCGAGTCCGCCATCGCCTGCTTGCCATTCGTGTCGATCTGGCCGCGGCCGGAGAACGCGCCGTAGATCGCATCGAACGCGAACGGCTCGAGGCGCTCGGCAACGCGGCGGACCTTGGCGGCGGACAGCGGAATGAGGTTCGGATACGACCACATGAAGCTTACATGCCTGCTCGGGACGACCTGAAGAACGTCGCCCGAGAGAATGACGCCGCGCCCGCCGTCCCAGTCCGCCCAATGCAGCACGGTGCCGCCGTCAAAATGGCCGCCGAGACACACGAGCGTCACGCCCGGCCCGAGCGGCTTCGTGTGCCCCTCCCAGAACTGCACGGCCGGATCCGGCCGCATCACCCATTGCCGGTCGGCCGCATGCAGATAGATGGGCGCGCCGCCAAGCGCGCGGCTCCATTCCACCATCGTCGTGTAATAATGTGGGTGCGAGATCGCGATCGCCGCGACGCCGCCCAGTCCCTTCAGCACATCGATTGTTGCGTCGTCGACAAGGGCGATGCAGTCCCACAGCACGTTGCCTGCCGGCGTTCGCGCGAGGATCGCCCGCTGGCCGATGGCGAAGGCCGGTGTCGTCTCGATGGTCATGAGTCCCGGCGCGAGGCGGCGAAACTTGTTGCTGCGGCCGCTGCGCAGGGCTTCCAGTGTCGTCCAGGATTGTCCGGACGCCGGAACGAATTGCCGCTCCTCGGTGCAGATCAGGCACGCGCCGGGCGGGGTATCGGAAGGCGTGTATTGCGTCCCGCAGGCGGTGCAGATGAATGCCGGCATGAAAACGTCCCCCGCTCGTGCTGCTTCGGTCCGGTGTTCGCAGATTCGCTGTCAGAAACCGAGTGCGGTCCGTTTAGCTGCGGCAATTTTGCCCGCATCCGCGCGACGCCAGCGTGCGCACAGATGCTGATCGGGACGAACGAGATAAGCCGCGCCGGGCGACGCATCGAGCCGCCTTGCGATGAGCCCGGACTCGTCGCGAACGTCGTCGCCGATCACCGTCACCTTGATATCCGCTGGTAACGACGGCAGCGCGCCGTCCTTTACATAAAGCAATTCGAAATCACGGCCTGAAAGTGTTTCGAGCAAATGGCCATGTGTGCCATCGGGCCGGCGCACCGGCGCATCGGGAATGGGCGCGCCGAGCCGCGCCGTTCCGCCGAAGCGGTCTTCGTCGGCGGTCGAGAGTGGCGTATCGTGTACGGTCGCGACCGACAGCCGCCCCGAATTGACCATGCGCCGCGCAAATTCCGCCTTGGGCGCGAGCGAGAGCACCGCGTTGCGCAGGCTTCGCTCCGCCGCCGAATGCGGCGCGATGAAATCGGTCGAACGCGTGGAATGCCCGATATTCTCGTCCGCGGCCTGCGTGCGCTCTTTGTTGTAGCTCTCGATCAAGGCGTTCCCCGCCTCGCCTCTCAGAACCGCTGCGAGTTTCCACGCGAGATTTTCCGCATCCTGGATGCCGGAATTCGCGCCGCGCGCGCCGAACGGCGAGACCTGATGCGCGGAATCGCCGGCGAAGATGACGCGGCCATGCACGAAGCGATCGAGCCGGCGGCAATTGAACTGGTAGATCGACACCCATTCCAGCTCGAACGGCCGGTCGCCCAACGCCTTCTTCAGCCGCGCGATGACGCGCTCGGGCTGCTGTTCGGCGCGGATGTCCGCATCGGGCCCGAGCTGCAGGTCGATACGCCAGACATTGTCCGGCTGACGGTGCATGAGTGCGGATTGGCCCGAATGAAACGACGGGTTGAACCAGAAGCGCCGCTCGGTCGGATAGTCTGCGGCCATGCGCACGTCGGCGATAAGGAATTTGTCCTCGAATGTCACGCCGCGAAAACCGAGACCCATCAGGTCGCGGATCGTCGAGCGCGCGCCATCGGCGGCGATGACCCATTGCGCGTCCATGCGATAGGCGCCATCGGGCGTCTCGATGGTGAGACGGGCGTGATCGTTGCGCGGCTCGACGGCAACGACGCGGTTGCGCCAGCGCAGCTCGACATTGCGGCACTCGCCCGCGCGCTCGACCAGCGCCTTTTCCAGATAATATTGCTGCAGGTTGATGAAGGCCGGCATCTTGTGACCGTCCTCCGGCAGCAGATCGAACGAATAGACCAGATCGTCGCCGAGAAAGACCTTGCCGAGCTTCCAGGTCACGCCCTGCTGCACAAGCGTCTCACCGACGCCAAGCCGGTCGAGAATTTCCAGCGTGCGCTTCGCGTAGCAGATACCACGCGATCCTTCGCCAATACGGTCGGCATCGTCGAGGAGAACGACCGGAATGCCGCGCTGCGCGAGGTCGATTGCCGCGCTCAATCCCACCGGCCCGGCACCGACCACAACGACAGGATGGCGAACGGGCGCCGCCGCATCCTGATCGGGCGAGCGGCGATACTCAAAGCGATAGAGAACCTTGTGCGTGCCGCCGCCGACGGACCGCGAAGCATCGCTCGTCATCGCAGGCCTGCCTCTCGCTGGTCACGCGCCGCGATCTCCGTGATCAGCTTTTTCAGCACCGCCTCGCCAAAGGTTTCGTAGCTCGCCGCCGCGACCATGAACGACCCCGGACCGCCGACGACATTGTCCCAGTAATAGCGGTCGAGATCGGGCTCGAGCGCAACGATGGGCAGACCGTTGACGACGATCCCCGCCTGCACCGCCTCGTCGCGCGCAAGGCTTGCCGGTCGTCCGCGATTGTTGGCTCCGTCGCCGGAGACGTCGATCACGCGCCGGATTCCGGCACGCGGGCTCGACGCCATCAGTTCGCGTCCGTGATCGATGGCGCCGCTGATCGATGTGCCGCCGCCAAACAGCTGACGCGGCGCACGATCGATCGCACCGGCGAAGTCTTCCGCCGACGCGGCGTCCGAAATCACCGTCCACGGCACGACCTGGATCTGCAGACCGGGTCCCGTCCATTGCACCATGGTCACGATGATGGCTTGCGAGGAGCCGGAGCGAATGGCCTTGAGCACCTGCGGATTGCGGAACGCCGACGCGTAACCGTCGCGCTGCAATTCAAAGCGTGTCTGATTGACGCTGCCCGATACGTCGACGGCAAGAACGAGCTGCAGATCGACGGGGCCAGGAGCCGGCGTCTGCGCGCCGGCGATAAAGGCGACGGCAGCCAAAGCCAGCCAGCGAACGATGTGCCCCGCCGTGCGCATCGGTTATCCCTGCAGCGCCGCCCACATCTCGCGGTCGCGCTCGGCGGTCCAAATCACCGGCCAGTCGATGCCACGCGCCTCGTCATAGGCGCGCGAAACGTTGAACGGCAGGCAATGTTCGTAAATGGCGAAGCTCGCGAATTTCGGATCCATCACCTCGCGCGCGGCCTTGAACGCATCCTTCAGCGGCCAGTCCTTGGCCACGCTTGCCTGCACCGACCCGAAGAGCGTCGAGAGAAAATCGTGCGTCATCTGGATTCCGTCGCGCACCTTGTCGGACGTGGCGAGCGCCGCGCCGCGGCCCGGCACCAGCGCCTTCGCGTTGAACTCGGCAAGGCGATCGAGCGTCGCTGGCCAATCCTTGAAATGCGCATCGCCGCAATAGCAGGCGGAATGATATTCGACGAGATCGCCGGAGAATACGACATCGGCGTCCGGCACATAAGCAATCGCGTCGCCCGCGGTGTGGCCGCGGCCGATATGCATGATGCGCACCTCGCGCTTGCCGAGCCACACCGACATCTGCTGCGGAAATGTCAGCGTCGGCCAGGTCAAGCCGGGGATGGATTCGACAGCGCGAAACAGGCGCGGGAAGCGGCCGATCTCGGAGGCCATGTCCTCCTTGCCGCGCTCTGCGATCATGTCGCGCGCGGCGTCGGAGGCGACGATCTGCGCGTCGTCATAAGCCGATGCGCCGAGCACGCGCACCGCGTGATAATGCGTGAGCAGAACGTATTTGATCGGCTTGTCGGTGACCTTGCGCACGCGCTCGATGACGCCGAGCGCCATCACCGGGGTCGCCTGCGCGTCGATCACCATGACGCCATCGTCGCCGACGATGATGCCGGAATTCGGATCGCCTTCGGCGGTGAAGGCGTAGAGATCGCGGCCGATCTCGTCGAACGAGATTTTCTTCTCGACCGTGTCGCCGGTCGAAGCGAAATTCACCTTAACCATCCGCCGCGCTCCGCTCCTCTGCAATGAACTCAAGCCGGTTGCCGACCGGGTCGAAGACGAAGAAGCGCCGGATGTCCTCGATGTCGTCGTCCCAGACCGGTTGATAGCCCGCCCCAGTCATCGCCTCTGCCAGCGCATCGATATCGGACACGCGCAGCGCCGGGTGCGCTTTCTTCGCGGCGCGAAAATCCTTCTCGACGCCAAGATGGATTTCGACCGTGCCGCTGCGCAGCCACAATCCGCCGCGCGCGGCGAGCGCATCGGGCTTTCGCTGCTCCGTCATGCCGAGAACGCCGACATAAAAGGGCCGGCAGCGATCCTCGCTCCCCGGCGGGATGGCGAGCAGGATGTGGTCGAGCCGTGTCAGCATCGTCTGGCCTCGGGCCTCACCGCCGATACCGTATCACGTCCTGGTCTATGGCGCCGAAGATCGAATGGCCGTCGCGGTCGAGCATCTCGATGCGCACGCGATCGCCGACCGAGAGAAATGGCGTGACCGGCTTGCCGGTGCGGATCGTCTCGACGGTGCGCTGCTCGGCGAGACAGGAATAGCCAAGCCCGCCCTCCGCAACCGGCCTGCCCGGTCCGCCATCGGCGTCGCGGTTGGAAACCGTGCCGGCGCCGAGAATGGTGCCGGCGGCGAGCGCGCGCGTCCGCGCCGCATGCACGATCAGCGCGGGGAAATCGAACGTCATGTCGTTGCCGGCAACGGGCCGGCCGAACGGATTGCCGTTGATGAAGCTGAGAAGCGGCAGATGGATTTTGCCGCCATCCCAGGCCGACCCGAGATCGTCCGGCGTCACCGCCACGGGCGAGAAAGCCGAGGACGGCTTGGATTGATAGAAACCGAAGCCTTTCGCCAGTTCGCCGGGCGTGAGGTTGCGCAGCGTCACGTCATTGACGAGCATGACGAGACGGATGGCGCGCGCCGCCTCTTCCCGCGTTGCGCCCATCGGCACGTCACCGAGGATGACGACGATCTCGGCCTCCAGATCGATGCCGAAGGCCTCGTCGATGACCGGGATGGAATCGCGCGGGCCGAGGAAAATATCCGAGCCGCCCTGGTAGATGAGCGGATCGGTCCAGAACGAGGCCGGCATCTCGACGCCGCGCGCCTTGCGCACGAGCGCGACATGATTGACGTAGGCCGAGCCGTCCGCCCATTGATACGCGCGCGGCAGGGGCGCGGCGCATTGCGCCGGATCGAACGGCGCGTGCGCGATGCCGCCTCGTTCGAGCGCGTCGGCGATCTGGCGCAGACGCGGCTCGGCGGCGGCCCAGTCGTCGAGCGCCGCCTGCAGGGTCGGCGCGACGGCCGCCGCATCGGCGCAGCGCGCGAGATCGCGCGATACGACCACGAGCCGCCCGTCGCGGCCGCCTTTCAGCGAAGCGAGCTTCATCCGTCAGTCCGGATCGCGCCGGTTCGGATCGAAATGCTTCTTCAGCCCCTTCCAGCAATCGATGTAATCGTCCTGCCGCACCGGCGATTGCGCCGCCCATTTGGTGACGCGCTGGCGGAAGCGCGTCTCGAACATGAAGGCGAGCGTGTTGGAGAGCTTCACCGGCTTCAGATCGACATTGCTCGCGTGCTCGAAGGCGTCGTCGTCGGGGCCGTGCGGCAGCATGGTGTTGTGCAGGCTGATGCCGACGGGCACGAAGCCTTCGGGCTTGGCGTCATAGACGCCGTAAACGAGGCCCATGAATTCCGACATGATGGTGCGGTGATACCAGGGCGGGCGGAACGTGTTCTCGGCCACGCCCCAGCGTTCGGGGAAGATGATGAAATCGACATTCGCCGTGCCCGGCGTTTCCGAGGGCGAGGTCAGCACGGTGAAGATCGACGGATCGGGATGGTCGAACAGGATCGCGCC
>CAZSAW010000066.1:0-24142 GCA_964604745.1 uncultured Hyphomicrobiales bacterium | reverse complement strand
TCCGCGCGAAAGTTTCTGCTCTTGCGTATTGACTGAATGTGCGCTGCGGTGTCGCGGGCGTAACGCCGACGGGAGCCAGAAGCCGCCCAAAGACGGCAAATTTGCGAAGGTTCCGAAAAATTCGCGCATCAGAGAGATTTTTTTCGGGTTCCATTGCCACATTTGCAGCTCCATCGGAACTCGACGAGCACTAGCTCCGCCATCCCAGAACCGGATTGATGTTGACACGGCTTCGCGCATCACGCGCCCGATAGTCGGGCCGCGGCGTGCGCCAGTCGCCGTAGATTGCTTCGAGAACAAGTTCCGGATTTTGTGGAAGCCACACTGGTAAGTCGCCAGAGAACACGCCTCTCTTCGGTTCGCCGATCACCTCCGTCTGAAACACATCGACATGTTCAGCCCCATCGTCGCTCACATTGATTGTGGCGAGTTGTTTTTCAGTCGGAAAAAGCATGTCGACATCCAGGTGAAGCAACCGGCCGGCGCGGCGAAACGACACCTGCCATTGCTCATCGCGATGAATTCGATAGCCGCGCGAACGCATGCCCGCGATCAAGGCTCGGCGCTTGGGGCGGTCCCGCGGGAGCAGAACAAGGTCGATATCGTAGTCGTGCAGGATGAATCCGTCCTCCCGCACGTGCCCAAGCAGCGTCCCCCAAAACAGCATCGGCCGGGCATCGACGCGCGCACATTCATCGAGGAAATCACGCAGAAAATCCTTGCCGTGGATCTGCAGATTGAAGCTGCGCCACCAGACCTGCTTCATTTTCATCCGGCGGCCGAGCTGAAGAGCAAGTTTCGGATTGCGACGCCACCCAGCGATGAATGATGGCACGACACGCCAGCGCCACTGGCGATACGCGTCGCGAAAAAAGCGGACAAAGCGCGAAGGCCGCCTATAGGACATGTCGTCAGGCATCCACCAGCGGAGAATCGCGTCGGGCAGCAGCTGCCTGAAAGCGCAAGAGGTCCTCCGGCGTACCGAGAACGACCTCGTCGCCCGGCGCGATCGGGTACGAGAGAATGACCGCGCCATCGGCAATCATTTCATTGTAAACGGAGCTGACGAAATGCTCGCCAGATGCGGGCCGTTCTCGCGCGATCATGCGCCGCGCGGCGGCAACAAAAGCAGAGCCGCGGCGAAAATAATACTGGTCCGCGGCCGCGTTGGGGCCGATCAACTCCTTCTCCGCGGTGGCGAGGACGCGGCCATCCTCGTCGATCCGCGCATAGGCGTAGGCCGGATTGGTCGACGCATAGGTCAGCACGGCCCCGTCGGCTCGCGTGCCGCGACAGAAGCGGAGGAAATCCGAGATGCCCTCGGTCAGGAACGTGTCGCTATAGGCTATGAGCAATTCGTCGTCATTGTCGATGAACGGCGCAGCCAGCAACGCCGAGGCAGCCGGACCGCTGGTTGGCGCCGCTGTCTCGATAATGGCGTGCGAACCCACCCGGCTTGTGAAAAAGGCGTTCAGATTAAAGGCGGCGACGTGCTCGGAACGGCAAACGAAGTGAAATCGATGCGGCTCGGAAAGGCGCAACGAGTCGATGACGTATTCGACCATGCACTTGCCCGGCACGACTTCGATAAGCGGCTTTGGAGCTTCGTGCGCTGAGGTGCCGAAACGCAGCCCATGGCCGGCCATGGGGATGACAATGTTGATCATCTCAATTGCAAATCATCAAACCGTCGTCAGGCTGGCATCCTGGGGCAGGATTAATACCCGATTAGCGTACCTGATTGTGCGCTGCAATCAATGCGCGAGCAACGCGAAAGCGCTCTTTGGAGAAGCGACGCGGCCCGCAGCGCCTGCGCGCAAAGCCTTCAAACCGTCACGGCGAAAATGCCGCCATCCATGAGGATGTTCTGACCCACGATGAATCCGACCTTGGTGCTGCACAAATAGGCGCAGGCGTCGCCAAATTCCTCTGTCGTGCCGAAACGACCGACCGGCACCTCGGCGTGTTTCTTCGCCAGATGCTGCTCGACTGTCACCCCGGCCTTTTCCGCCTCGCGCCGCACACCGCTCATCTGCCGCTCGGTCGCAAACGGCCCCGGCAGCAGGTTGTTGATGATGACATTGTGCTTCGCCACCTGCCGCGAGAGGCCGGCAACAAAGCCGGTCAGCCCCGCCCGCGCGCCATTCGACAATCCGAGATGAAAAAGCGGCGTGCGCACCGAACGCGACGTGATGTTGACGATGCGACCGAAGCGCCGGTCGATCATGCCGTCGATGACGGATTTGATGAGCATGATCGGCGTGATCATGTTGTTGTTGAGTGCGTCATTCCATTCCTTCTCGCCCCAATCGTGGAAATCGCCGGGCGGTGGACCGCCGGCGTTGGTAACGAGAATGTCAGAATCGGGACAGGCCGCCAGCAAGGCAGAGCGTCCCTCGGGCTTGGTGACATCCGCAGCAACGGCCGTCACTTGGACGCCAGTTGCCTTGCGAATGTCGGCAGCTGTCGCTTCGAGTTCGGCCGCGTTGCGCGAGTTGATGACGACGTCGACACCTTCCTGCGCCAGCGACATCGCACAGCCGCGCCCGAGCCCCTTGCTCGACGCGCAAACGATCGCCTTGCGGCCCGCTATTCCGAGGTCCATCGCCAATCCTCTCCCTGATCGAAAATCAGCGCGGCAGCCAGAGCAACGCGCGCGTCTCGCCAAGCTCGCGCGGCAGCTTGACGAATGTCTCGCCGCCATCGGTGCTGCGGAAATATTTTCCGAAGCAGGTCGAAACGAAAATCAGATTAGGATCGGCTGCATTCGTTCCGATGCACCAGACGGTGCTGTCGAGCTCACCGGGAAGCTTTGCGTCTTCCCACGTCTCGCCGAAGTCCCGGCTGCGCAGCAGCATGCCGGTCGAACCCGGTACGTTGTCGCCGTGGCCGACAAACATCACGCCGGAATTGTCGGGACGCGGCGCGATGCCGCGCATGTAGCGCCACGGTGTCTGCACGGGACGCAACGTCCAGCTCGCGCCCTCATCATGACTGACATGAAGTCCCTGGTTCGTGGTCGCATAGAGGATGCGCGCGCCGTTGCGGCGCACGATGCTGATGCCGTGACCGTCTTCCGACACCATTCCCTCGGCGCAGCGTTCGAAGCTCTTGCCGCCGTCGCGCGAGCGCCAGATGCCGTCGATCTCGATCGATGCGCAGACGAATTGCGGGTCCTGCGGATCGAAGACAATCTGCGTCACGCGCGGGTTGCCGACGGCGGGACAGGTCGGCGCGAAAGCGCCTTGGCTGCGCGTCCATGTACGGCCGCGATCCTCGGAACGGAAAATGGCCGACGGGCGCGTGCCAGCAAGCACGATGTCAGGATTGTCGGGAGAATGGACGATCGACCAGATCGTCAGGCTGTCCATGTCGGATGGAAGATGTGTCCACTTCGATGTGCTGCGGTCGAAAGCATAGACGCCGGAATCCGTCCCGGCGAGAATCTCGGGGGGTGCCTTCGGATGTGCCGCGAGCGACCACACGCGCGATTCACTGTAAAGGCCGGTGCTGCTCCAGTGGCGCGAAAGAGTTTCGCCGAGATCATCACTGGTCCACGTGGACATACCCACGGTGCCGATAAAAAGATCAGCCGAAGTCACGCCCTCTCCTCCCTGTTCGCGGCGGATCGTCCGCCCTTATGCATCACCGGCTTCACATGACCGGTGTTGCCTCACACTACGGGGGAGATACAGACGGTTGCAATATCTTCGCCCTCGCGTCCCGCGCTGACGTGCCATGCGTAGCACCTACGCCGTGATCGGCGCCGACGATGAGGTAGCGCGCCGCAATGACAGCCTCCGTGCCCTTTCCAGCATGCCGATCAGGCCAGCGTCGTTGCCCGGCGCCATGACGTGAACGCCCGCGATTCCGGGAATGGCGCAAATCTCCTCGATCAATTCGAGGCAGAGACGCTGTCCCTCCGCGATCGGATCGCTTGCCCGCTGCATGCGGTGCACCGCCGCCTCGGGAATGATCGCGCCGGGCAGATGATGCCTGATCCATTGCGCCGACCCGGCGGATCGCAAGGGCACGATGCCGATCAGCAAGGAGAAATCCGGGCCGATCCCGGCTTGTGCGAGCCGCGCGGCATAGCGGCGAAGGATGCCGGCATCCATGCAGAACTGTGTCTGCGCGAATTGGGCGCCGGCGGCGATCTTGGCTTTCAGGCCGTGCGGCTGCCAATCGGATGACGGATCGATCGGCATGTCGGCGGCGCCGATGAAGAAACCGGGTTTGCCGCCGATCGCCGCGCCGGTCGGCAATTCGCCCCGGTCACGCATGCGCGCGGCAGTTTCGATCAAGGCCCGCGCGTCGAGGTCGAAAACGGCCTTGGCGTCGGGCTGGTCCCCCGCCGTCGGATCGTCGCCGCGCAGCAGCAGAAGGTTGCGTATGCCCAGGCTCGCGGCAGCGAGGAGTTCGCTTTGCAACGCAAGCCGGTTGCGGTCCCGGCACACGAGCTGAAGAACGGGTTCGATTCCGCTTTCGAGCAGCATGGCAGCGGCGGTGACCGGAGCGAGATGTACCTTGGCACCTGCACCGTCTGTCACGTTGACGGCGTCGGCCAGCCCCTTGAGCGGCCGCGCTTTGGCAATGACATCTTCCCGCCGGCTGGTGACCGGCGGCGTCATTTCCGCCGTCAGGACAAAATCGCCGCGACGCAGCGCCGCCTGCAGATGCCCTCCGGGCGCCATTCCAATGGTTTGCGTCATCTGGAATCGATCAAGAAAGCGCGGTTAGTCCCGCGTCAGAAGCACCGAAAGCGCAACGCAACACAGTGCGGCAAATGTGACAAGAGCATTCACCGCATGTGAGTATTCCCATTGCGCGCGCAATACGTCCCAATGCTCGGGAACAACGGTCCAGTTGGACGTCGCCTGATTGGCCGGAAATGTCCAAGCAAAGAATATGACGAGCGTCGCCGCGATACACAGAGCGCCCAAGCCCGCGAAGACGAACGGCCAGCGTTCGCGCCGCATCATCCAGGTCAGCACCAGATTCGCCGCAAGCGCTCCGATCAGCACGACGCCCAGGAGCGCCCACCCGCGATAGATTCCCTGAACGAGAAAATACGGATCGCGCGCAAGCCCGATCTTGTTCGGCAAGGCGAAAAGATGCGCACCGCCGGGCACGAGCGCGAGCGCTGTCAGCAACAATGCAGCGAGCTGAACGGATTTGGTGATCGACCACGGCATGACGGGTGAACGGCCCGCCTCCGCCGATGTTCCGGCAATCGGATTGCTAGGCCGCGCTCTTGGCCGAGAGCGCGGGAATACGCAGGGACGGCGTGCTGGAATCGAGCCTGAGCACGAGATCGAGCGTGCCGATTTCAACGCGATTGCGGCCGCGCTCCTTGGCCTGATAGAGCGCCTGATCGGCCAAGGCGAGCATCGAGGCGACGTCGAGCGGGCCTTCCTGACTGAGCGCGACCCCGACGCTGACCGTCGCTCCGATCGGACGGCCATCCACCTCGGAAGCGACGTCGGCAAACGCTGTGCGGATGCGTTCGGCTGTTGCGACCGCCTTCTCGCGTTCGACATCGTAAAGCACGGCTGCGAACTCCTCGCCGCCAAGCCGCCCGATGAGATCGAACGGCCCGATGTTGGAGCTAGCAACTTCCGCGAAGACCTGCAGCACGTGATCGCCAATGGCGTGGCCGAAGCGGTCGTTGATCGACTTGAAGTGATCGAGATCCATCACCAGCACTGCGGCCGGGCGCGGATTGGCATCGACGCGGCGGGCAAGGCTCGCGCCGCCTTCGAGCAACGCGCGGCGATTGGCGATACCGGTAAGCGGGTCGACGAGCGCGGCGGTCTTGTGCCGCAGTTCGGTCCGTTCCTTCGCCATGGCGAGCAGAATGAACGCGATCGCGATCGTGAACAGCAGCGCTTCGAAGCTCAGCACCGTGAGCCACACGCTGTCGAAGACCTGGTTGTTCGGCACCCAGGGCAGGATCTGGCTGAGCGGCGTGCGCAGAAGAAACAGTGCGCCGTGTGCAAAGAGCATGAAGATCGCCGGCCAGCGTGAGACCAGCGGCTCGCTGCGGCCGCGCCAGAACTCGAAGGCGGCAAGCCAGGTATAGGCGGTGATGATGCCCGAGCTGATCAGCACACGCGCTTCCATCGATCCGGCGATGACCGGGATGCGGCAAACGACGAGCCAGATTGCCGCCCCGGCAATCAGTCCCACGGGACTTGGTGCGCGTCCATCGAACACGCGCGCGCCATTCCAAGTCACCGCAAAAGCCGTGAACAGGATCGCATTGGCAAAATCGATCGAGATCAGTTCAGGAACGCTGCCCCACATTCCGAACAGAACGATCGAGCCGGCGCGCAGCAGATGTGCTGATCCCCACCACGCAACGGCCATGATCCCGGCATTCTGCACCCACGCAAAAAGCAGGAGCAGCCCCAGCATCGCCTCGACGTAAATGGTGATGAGAAAAAGGGTGTTGACGTCGAGGCTCATCAATCGGCACCGCGCTTGCGCAATGAACTTGCCGGACAAGGATATCCCGCCCGCGATGCTTAGAGTTGTCGGGGAAAAAATAGGTGAATGTACCGAGCGGCAAATCGTTAATGCTGCGGTATGGTTTCGATAGTGTTGCGGGATTTATCGACAGAAGAGGCCGGTCCGTCATCCATTTTGCGGCGCAGAGGGTGGCTTGTCGGGGCGGGAACCCTCCTCTATAGGGTCGGTCCTCCCCCTCTTCAGACCCGGGTAGCGCCGACATGCAGATCAAGGACGGCATCGTCGAAGCCATCGGCAACACGCCGTTGATCAAGCTCAAGGCGGCCTCGGCGGCCACCGGTTGCACGATCCTTGGCAAGGCCGAATTCATGAATCCCGGCCAGTCGGTGAAGGACCGCGCGGCCCGGCAGATGATCCTCGGCGCCGAGAAGCGCGGGGAATTGAAGCCTGGCGGCCTTGTTGTCGAAAGCACGGCCGGCAACACAGGCATCGGCCTCGCCCTCGTCGCGAATGCGCGCGGCTATCGCACCCTGATCGTGATCCCGGAAACGCAGTCCCAGGAAAAGAAGGACATGCTCCGCCTCTGCGGTGCAGAGCTCGTTGAGGTGCCTGCCGTCGCCTTCGCCAACCCAAACAATTATCAGCACATCGGCCGCCGCCTCGCCGATCAGCTGCGCAAGACCGAAAAGAATGGCGTGCTCTTCGCCGACCAGTGGAACAATCTTGACAATCGCCAGGCGCATTATCTGTCGACCGGGCCGGAAATCTGGCGTGACACAGATGGCAAGATCGACGGCTTCATCTGCGCCATCGGCACCGGCGGCACGATCGCCGGGACGTCCGCCTATCTGCGCGAGATGAAAGACGACCTCGTGATCGGCGTCGCCGATCCACGCGGCGCGGCGATGTACAACCTCTTCTCCAAGGGCGAGGTCAAGGCGTCCGAGGGCGGATCGATCTCCGAGGGAATTGGGCTTGGCCGCGTGACGCCAATCATCGAGGGGTTGAAGGTCGACAAACCCTATCTCATCTCCGATGAGGAAGCCGTGCCGCTTGTCTTCGATATTCTCGAACACGAGGGCCTCTGCCTAGGCGGCTCGTCCGCGATCAACATCGCCGGGGCAATTCGCCTCGCCAAGGACATGGGTCCCGGCCATACGATCGTGACCGTCCTGTGCGATTACGGCACGCGCTATCAATCGAAGCTGTTCAATCCGCAGTTCCTGCGCTCGAAAAATCTCCCCGTTCCGGCGTGGCTCGAACGCAAATCCAATATCGCCATTCCCTTTGAAAAAACCTGACGATGCCGACCGACTGTCTGTTTCGCGACGACTCCTATCTGAAGGAATGCAGCGCGACCGTCGTTCGTGTTACCGAGCAGGGTGGCATCGTTCTTGACCGCACGGTGTTCTATGCAACGTCGGGCGGGCAGCCCGGTGACCGTGGCGCGCTGACACTCCGTTCCGGTGAAGCGATCCTTATTGAAACCGCCAATTTCACGGATTCCGCAAAAAGCGAGATCGCACACATCCCCGCAAGCGGCATGGCCGCGGTTTCCGTCGGCGATCCGGTCCACGTCGTCATCGACTGGGACCAGCGTTATGCGCGCATGCGCATGCACACGGCGCTTCATTTGCTGTCGGCGGCGCTGCCCTATCCGGTGACCGGCGGCTCCGTCGGTGAGACGGAAAGCCGGCTGGATTTCGACATTCCGGAAGCCGGACTCGACAAGGCGGAAATCGACAGGACGCTTGCGAAAATGATCTCTGCCGACGCCGAGATCAGCACGCGCTGGATCAGCGACGAGGAACTTGCAGCCAATCCGGGGCTTGTGAAGACGATGTCCGTGAAGCCGCCGATGGGAACAGGCCGCGTGCGGCTCGTCGAGATCAAGGGTCTTGACCTGCAGCCCTGCGGTGGCACGCATGTGCGCCGCACGTCCGAGATCGGCGCCGTGCGCGTGACGCAAATCGAAAAGAAGGGCAAGCAAAACCGGCGCGTTCGCATTGCTCTCGTCGAAGCATGAGGCCGGATGATGATTGCGCCCAACGATCGACCGCCTGCCAGCCGTTCGCTCGTCACCACGCAGTGGCTTGAAGATCACCTGCAGGCGCCGGACATTGTCGTCGTCGACGGCTCGTTCTATCTGCCGACCATGAAGCGCGACGCGCACAGGGAATATCTGGAGGCGCACATTCCGGGCGCCGTCTTCTTCGACGTCGATGGCATCTCCGACCACAAATCATCCCTGCCGCATATGCTGCCCTCGCCCGAAGGCTTCTCCTCGGCGATGCGGTCGCTCGGCATCGGCGATGGCCAAACCATCATCGTCTATGACGGGTCGGGACTTTATGGCGCCGCACGCGTCTGGTGGACCTTCCGGGTGTTTGGCGTGCGCGACGTTCTCGTACTCGATGGCGGCTTTCCGAAATGGAAGGCCGAAGGAAGGCCGATCGAATTCGGCGAAATCAAGCGCACGCCGCGGCATTTCACGGCACGCTTCGACCATGGAGCGGTCGCAGCGGTGGCGGACGTTCAGAAAGCACTCGCCGACAAATCGGCGCAGGTGGTCGACGCGCGTTCGGCTGAGCGCTTTGCCGGCACGGCGCCCGAACCCCGCCCTGGCCTGCGCTCCGGCCACATGCCCGGCGCGTTCAACGTGCCGTTCCCTGCGGTCGTCGAAGACGGCCGCCTTGCCTCGCCCGAAAAGATCGCCGCCGCATTCAAGAAGGCTGGCGTCGATGTCGACCGACCCGTGATCACGAGCTGCGGTTCGGGGGTGACGGCGGCCATTCTCACATTCGCGCTCGATGCGCTCGGCAAGGACAAGGGCGCGGTTTACGACGGCTCCTGGGCCGAATGGGGCGCGCGTGACGACCTGCCGGTCGTCAAGGATTGAGCAGTGGCTCCACGCTCGCGACCGGTCGTCCTCGTCACAGGCGCAGCCAGTGGAATCGGCCGCGCTATCGCCGTCCATCTGCTTGATCGCGGTTGGTCTGCGGGCGTGTTCGACCTGCCGGGGCACGATGTAGCACGCGCGTTCTCGAAATATGATGCCGAATGCATGGCGATCGAAGGGGATATTGCCGAGGAGGCGGCCGCGCAGCGTGCCGTCGCCATGCTGCTTGACCGGTTCGGCCGCCTCGATGGCATCGTCTCCAACGCCGGCTTCATGATCCGCAAACCGATCGCGCAGCTCACGCTTGAGGAATGGCATCGCGTTCTCGACGTGAACCTGACCGCGACGTTTCTTCTCGCCCGGGCCGGCGAGGAAGCCTTGCGACGGAGCAAGGGCGCGATCGTGACTATCGCCTCCACCCGCGCGCTGATGTCGGAGGCCAATACCGAATCCTATTCGGCGTCGAAGGGTGGGCTCGTCGCCCTCACCCATGCGCTTTCGATCAGCCTTGCACCCGATATCCGCGTCAATTGCGTGAGTCCGGGATGGGTCGAGACAAAAGACTATGAATCCTTGCGCAAGGAAGATCACGCCCAGCACCCGGCCGGGCGCGTCGGCAAAGTCGATGACATCGCGCAGATCGCGGCCTTCCTGCTTGACCGCGAACGCGCCGGCTTCGTCACCGGCGCCAACTTCATTGTCGACGGCGGCATGACGCGTAAGATGATCTATGAGGAATAGATGTCCGTGACCGAGCCGGCAGCGAACGCCGAACAGATTTTCACGCAGGCGATGCAGTTGCATCAGCGCGGGCAGTTGGCGGAGGCCGAGCGCCTGTATCGTGACGTGCTCGCGGTCGAACCAAACCATATCGATGCGATGCATCTGATCGGGCTCGTCGCCCTGCAAGGCGGCCGCAACGATGTTGCCGTCGAGTATATCGGCAAGGCGATCGCATTCAGCGACCGTGTCCCCGATTTTCACTTCAACATCGCGGAAGCGTATCGCCGGCTCGGCCGCAGCGATGACGCGCTTCGGCATTTTGCGACCGCGGCCGAGATTGATCCGAGCTTCGCGGACGCTCATCAAAATCTGGGCGGCCTTATGCTGACGCGCGGCGAGATCGACGCCGCCATCGGCGAATTCCAGACGGTGCTGGCGCTACAGCCCGGGCGTCCCGACGGTCACCTCGGACTTGCCGAAGCCCTCAGAATGAAGGGGATGGCGGGTGACGCGACCGCCCATTATCGGCAAGTGGTTGCAACGAAACCCGACCACGCCGGTGCGCTTGTCGGCCTGGCCGAAACCCTGCTCGCGGAAGGGGCCTCCGACGAGGCGTTGGCGATTGCGCAAAGGGCACTCCAGGCCGACGACAACAACGCCGCCCGGACGGCGTTCGTCCAGGCGCTCCTTGGCGCGCGCACGCCCCCGACCGACCCGACTGCGCGCAAATTCGCCGCGCGCGCCCTGACCGAACCTTGGTTCCAGCCGAGCGCCCTCGCACCCGTCTGCACCCAGATGGTGAAAGGATTGCCTGCGATCAGCAACAGTCTGGCGCGATTGAATGCTCCAGCCGGCAACGAATTGTCGCTCGGCGACCTGTTCGGCCCGTTCGGAATGAAGATGATCGCAGGCGACGAACTCCTGCGCGTACTCCTGCAGACGGCACCGATCTGCGACGTCGAGGTCGAGCGCCTGCTGACGGTGATGCGTTTCCTCCTGCTGCAGGCCGCAACCAGCGCGCCCGATCAGCCCATGGAGCCGGAACTCCTTCTCTTTCATGCGGCGCTCGCGCGGCAATGTTTCCTCAATGACTATGTTTTCGCGCGCAACGAGCTTGAGGACAGTCTGGTGAATGGTGCGCGCGACGTGCTGACGGCAGCGCTGCGCAGCGGCGCACCCGTCCCGCCCTTGCTGCCGATTGCGGTCGCCGCCTACGAACCGCTGCATCAAGTGCCGGAAATCGACGCAATGCTGCAGCGCCCCTGCGGCGATGCACTTGCGGGGCTTCTGAAGCAGCAGGTGCGCGAGCCGATCGAGGAATTCGCCGACCTCGCCGAAATCCCGCAACTGACCGAGATCGATGACGCGGTCTCGCTGCAGGTGCAGCAGCAGTATGAAGAAAACCCCTACCCGTCCTGGACGAAGCCTGGTCCCGCGCATGCCATGCCATCATTCGAAGCGGGCCTGCGCGAAGTCCTGCCATTTGCCGCGTTCGCTGTGCCGGATAGCGGCACATTCGATATCCTGATTGCGGGCTGCGGCACCGGCCAACACTCCATCGGGGTCGCGCAAAGATATCCGCAAGCAAATATCGCGGCGATCGACCTCAGCCTTGCCAGTCTCGCCTACGCGCGGCGCAAGACACGCGAGGCAGGACTCAGCAACATCGATTATGCGCAAGCCGATATTCTGATGCTCGGCGCGATCGGACGCACGTTCGATATCATCGAATCATCCGGCGTGCTGCATCACCTCGCCGATCCGCTGGAAGGCTGGCGCATTCTGCTGTCGCTTCTGCGCCCGCATGGCTTCATGCATGTTGGCCTGTATAGCCAGTCGGCGCGCAGCCATGTGCGCGCGGCCCGGGAATTCATCGTGAACGGCGCTTATGATTCAACCGCGAATGGAATCAGGCGCGCCCGGCAAGCTCTTATCAAGGCCGCCTCAACCAATCCGGCTTTCGAACACGTGGCCCGCTCGCCGGACTTCTTCACGACGAGTGCCTGCCGCGACCTCTTGTTTCATGTGCAGGAGCATCAGTTCACGCTACCGGTTATTCGGGATTTTCTCGCGACGCAGAATTTGCGGCTTCTCGGGTTCGACGCGCTTCCCGCGGCGGTGCTGGACGGCTATCGTCGAGCCTATCCACACGATATCACCTTGAGCGATATCAATTGCTGGCACGATTTTGAAACACGTCATCCCCATTTGTTCGGCGGCATGTACCAATTCTGGGTGCAGAAGGCAGATTAGCCGCCATCACATTCGTCTGGTGCGACTTTAATGCCGCCAAAACCACAGGTGACCGGCTTCTATCACGAGCCGAGCGGCAGCATCGCTTATCTCGTCGTTGATGAAGCAACGAAGCGCGCGGCGATCGTCGATCCCGTACTCGACTTCGACGAAAAGGCCGGCCGGATTTCCACGGAATCAGCCGATGCGATGATCGCAGCGGTGCGCGGACGCGGCCTCACCGTCGTATGGATTCTCGACACGCATCCGCATGCCGATCACTTCAGCGCGGCAGTCTACCTCAAGGAGAAGCTCGGGGCGCCGACCGCGATCGGCGAGAAGGTGAAGCTGGTGCAGGAATTGTGGAAGGATATCTACAATCTTCCCGACTTCCCAGCCGACGGCTCGCAATGGGACCACATTTTCGCCGATGGCGAGACATTCCGCATCGGGACACTTACCGGGCATGTCATGCATTCGCCGGGGCACACACTCGCCTCGGTCACTTACGTCGTCGAAGATGCCACCTTCGTCCACGACACGCTGTTTCAGCCGGACAGCGGTAGCGCGCGCTGCGACTTTCCCGGCGGGAGCGCCGCCTTGCTTTATGATTCCATCCAGAAAATCCTGGCCCTGCCGGATGCTACGCGTCTCTTCACCGGGCACGACTACCGGCCGAATGGACGCCCGGCACAATGGGAATCGACGGTCGCCGAACAGAAGCGCGCCAATATCCACTTCAAGGACAATCCCACGCGCGAGGCTTACGTCGCGTTGCGCGAGAAACGCGATCGAACGCTGCCGATGCCACGGCTGATCTTGCACGCGTTGCAGGTGAACATGCGCGGTGGCCGTCTGCCGGAGCCGGAATCGAACGGCCGTTCGTATCTGAAAATTCCGGTTGGCGCGCTCTAGCGCACAAGCACGATCAGCTCTTCACCGCGCCGGCCGTCAGGCCGGAGACCATGTATCGGCGGAACACGTAGTAGATGGCCGCCGGTGGCAGCGCATAGATGAAGCCTGTGGTCATCAGCAATTCCCACGGCGAATCGTCGGCGGCAATGAAGTTGCCGAGCGCCACGGGCAGAGTCAGCGCCGTATCCTTCGACAGCAACAGGAAGGCATAGAGATATTCGTTCCACGCCAGCAGCAGGGCGTAGGTGCCGACCGCAACCAGCGACGGCGCCATGAGCGGGACGTAAACGAGGCGAAATAGTTGCAGCGTGGACGCTCCGTCGACAATCGCCGCCTCGTCGAGCTCATAGGGCAGCTTGTCCGAGGCTTGCTTGAGCACCCAAATCGCATAAGGAGCCGCGATCGTCACCATCGCCAGGATCAGCGACCATTGCGAGTTGAGCAGGCCGTAGATGCCCATGGTGCGATACATCGGCACGGCGAGGAATGCGGCCGGAATGAAATACGTGAAGAGCGCGAGATTCATCACCAGCCGCCCGCCCCTCACCTGCAGACGCGAGATGGCGAAGGCTGCGGCGGTTGCAATGAAGAGCGTCAGCACGCCCGTCACCGCGGCGATGAACGTCGAATTCCAAAGCTGCAGCCAGAAATGCTGCAGAAAATAGTGCTTCTGATTGAATACCACCCAGAAATTGTAAAGCGTCGGATGTTCCGGCCAGAGATTTCCGGAGAACGCCGAATCTTTCGTCGAGAGCGCAAAAAGCAGCATGTGGTAGATCGGCAGAAGCGTCCAGATCAGCACCGGAATGCCGATGAGCAGCAGCTTTGCCTCATTGCTCACTTCGCGCAGCGACGGCATTTTCATCGCGACAACCGCTTCATCATGAAGAACACCAGTGGCAGCACGAACGGCAGCGCACAGACGATCGCCGCCATCGACATGTCGATTTCGTCGAGTCGCAGATAGCGGATGCCAAGCGTGGCAAGAACGTGCGTAAGATCGGCCGGCCCGCCGCCGGTCAGCAGATAGACGCTGTTGAAATCGCCCAGCGTCCAGATCATCGAAAGAAGCGTGCACGTGATATAGAGCGTCTGCATCGACGGCCACGTCACGTACTTGAATCGCTGCCACGCTGTGGCGCCGTCGACGGCGGACGCCTCGTAAAGATCGGCCGGGATGGCAAGCCGCCCCGCCAGCAGGATGAGCGTCCAGAACGGCAGCGATTTCCAGATATGAACCGCAATGGCGAGCGACAGCGCTAGCGTCGGATCGTTCAGCCAATTAGGGCCATCCTCGGTCGTCAGTTTGAAAATGACCTGATTGATCACGCCCCATTCGGGATTGAGCATGAAGCGAAGCGACAGGATAGTCGGGATCGAAGGCACCGCCCAGGGCAGAATGAAGATCACCGACAGCCAGCGAATCCACCAGCGCGCCTGCGCGAAGAAGCCCGACAGCATCAACGCGATGACCATCTTGATATTGATGCCGACGAGCAGAAAGACCAGCGTGTTGACGGCCGAGCGCGCGAAGATCGGATCGTCGAACAGCTTGACGTAGGTTTCCGGCTCACGTGCCAGCCAAAGCCCGTAGCTGATCGGGTAAACAACGAAGAGAAGAAAGACGAGGATATACGGCGCGAGCAGCACGATCCCCCACGCCTGCGTCGGCGTGAGCCAGGACGATAGCGGCTGCCTGCCAACAGCAGCCTCACTGAGGGCAATCGACGTCATGCAGTGGCTTCCCGCGTGAAGAGAGATTCCGGCCGCCACGGGGCGGCCGGAATCGAGCGTCGCGCTATCAGCCCGCAACCTGCTTGATGCGGGCGATCATCTCGTCGACGGCCTTGTCGACCGGAACCTTCTCATTCACGACGCGATTCATCGCCTTGGCCCACACGTTCTCATTGTTGAGAACGGTGAACTTGTAGTTCTTGGTGAATTCGAACGGCGTGGTGCCGGCCTTGAACTGGTCGTACACGGCCTTGCGATGGCGGTCGGCCTGCCAGAACTTGGACTCCTGGCCGGCCTTGGTCACCGGGAACCAACGGCCGAGCGAACCCTCGACATAAGGCTGGAGATTCTGCTCCTCGAGCAGGAATTTGATGAATTCCTTGCCCTTCGCCTTATTCTTGGAATCGGCGAACATCACACCAACCTTGACAGCGGCGCGATAGACCATCGGCTTACCGCTCGGCTTGTTCGGGAAGCCGGCGGTCGCGATCTGCTCATCATACGCCTTCTTTCCCGCCGCGCGCACGTCGGGCGTCGCGGAAGCATTGTTGGCGTCATCGAGCCACTTGGCGGCGATCGAGATCGTCGCGTTGTGCGTCATCACCGTCGTCTTGTTGTGGAAGGCGACGTTGTTGTCGGGGTCCTTCCAGCTCGTGGACGAAGGCGGCGTGCAGCCTTTGGTGTACACATTGGTGTAGTCGGTCAGCGCGCCGATCAGGCCCTGCTTCACCTTCGGATCGTCGACGAGAAGTTTGCCGTTGTCATCAACGAGCTTGACGTCATAGGCGTCCATGAAAGTGAGGAAGGAATAGAACGAGTCCGACGAGTCGACACCCATCGGCTGTCCGATGCCGAACACGCGTTGTCCGGTCGCCTTGCGGCTCGCCGGCTGTACCTTGTCGCACCAGAACGACCAATAGCCCTTCCAGTCCTTCGGGATGTCGGTCTCCTTGAACCCCGCCTGGTTGAGCATGTCGATCCAGTATTGGATATGCATCGTCTGCTGCTTGAGCGGGAACGCGTAATAGGCCTTCTTCTTGGTCTTGTCGCTGTAGAGGTTTGCGGTTTCGAGCGTGTTTGGGGCGAACGCGCTCTTCATCGGCGAAAGAATGTCGGAAAGATCCTCGAGCTTGCCGTCGTACGCCCACTTCGCCGCGACCTGGAAGTCGTACACGTCGGCATAGGCGACGTCCGGAACCGTGCCGGAATCCATCGCCGCCACCGTCTTCGGAATCATGTCCTGAACGGCGTATTGCGAAAGATCGACCTTTACGCCGGTCTTCGCCTCGAATTTCTTGATCGCTTCGAAAAGCGCATCGTCCTCGGACTTGTAGAAGCCCTTCACCCACCAGACGGTGATCTTGTCCTGTGCAGACGCCGGGCCCGACGACCACAACAGGCCGGCGGCAAGAACGCCGACTATATATTTGTACATATTGGTTTTTCCTCCCATAGAGCGAGTGGCCATCCGGTCGAGCGGACGACACTCGTGCTTTACTTGTATGATGATATGAGAATTGCGGTCAATGCGCCGAATGGCCCGGACGCGCAAAAGCGCGTCCGCCGTATTGTCGCAGCGCAACGTCCCGGACGATCGGGCTAGTGCAAAATCTGGCTGAGGAACAGTTTGGTGCGTTCGTGTTGCGGATGCGCAAAGAATTCATCGGGTGAATTGGCCTCGATGATCTGCCCGTAATCCATGAACACGACGCGATTCGCCACCTGGCGCGCGAAGCCCATTTCGTGCGTGACGCAAAGCATCGTCATGCCGTCTTCGGCGAGCGAAACCATGGTGTCGAGCACCTCCTTCACCATTTCCGGATCAAGCGCCGAGGTCGGCTCATCGAACAGCATGATTTTCGGATTCATGCAGAGCGCGCGCGCGATCGCGACACGCTGCTGCTGTCCGCCGGAAAGCTGCCCCGGATATTTTCCCGCCTGCTCCGGAATTTTCACCCGCTTGAGATAATGCAGCGCGATTTCTTCTGCTTCCTTCTTCGGCATCTTGCGCACCCAGATCGGCGCAAGCGTCAGATTTTCCATCACTGTCAGATGGGGAAAGAGATTGAAATGCTGAAACACCATGCCGACTTCGCGGCGGATTTCGTCGATGCGCTTCAGGTCGGCGGTCAATTCCACCCCGTCGACGACGATGCTTCCCTTCTGGTGTTCCTCCAGCCGGTTAATGCAGCGGATCATGGTCGACTTGCCCGATCCCGAAGGCCCGCAAATGACGATGCGCTCGCCCCGCCGCACCTTCAGGTTGATGTCCCGCAGCACATGAAACTCACCATACCATTTGTGCATGCCGATGATCTCGACAGCGGTCTCGCTCGATAGCGGCGCGGCCCTGGCGCCCGCTGGCATTGTCGCGGCTTGCGGCATGACGTCCTCCTTCAGCGACGATGGCCCCGGGCGAGGCGGGCTTCCATGTTGCGTGCGTATTTCGACATTCCGTAGCAACAGACGAAATAGAACAGAGCGGCAAAGGCATAACCCGTCGTGCTCGTCGTCGGCGTCGCCCATTTCGGATCGATGCGCGCGGCTTCGATCGTGCGCAGGAAATCGAAAATGCCGACGATGAATACGAGCGTCGTGTCCTTGAACAGGCTGATGTAGCTGTTGACGATGTTCGGGATGGTGATGCGCAGAGCCTGCGGCAAAATGATGAGTCCCATCATTTGCCAATAGCCAAGCCCGACTGCCATCGCGCCTTCGTATTGGCCGCGCGGAATCGCCTGCAATCCGGCGCGCACGACCTCCGCCATATAGGCGGCGGCGAACATTGCCACGCCGATCAACGCGCGCAGGAGCTTGTCCGGTGACCATGAATCGGGAACGAAAAGCGGCAGCATCACGCTCGCCATGAACAACACGGTGATGAGCGGCACGCCGCGCACGAATTCGATGAACATGACCGAGAACAGGCGCACGGCGGGCATTTTCGAACGGCGGCCGAGCGCGAGCAGAACGCCGATCGGAAGCGAAAAAACGATGCCGACCGCCGAGACGACGATGGTGACGAGCACGCCACCCCAATACGAGGTCTCCACCTTGGGCAAACCGATCAGCGGCCAGCCCAGCAGCAAGATGAACGAGATGACCGGCATCACGATGAAGAAATAGATCGCACCGATGTCGCGGCGCGGCGCGCGGTTCGACAACAGCCAGAACACGCCGACCGCCAGCATTCCGAAGAAGATGTCGACCCGCCAGCGCTGCTCGATCGGGTAGAAGCCATAAATGAAAAAGGCGAAGCGCTCGCGCACAAAGGCCCAGCATGCACCGACTTCCGGCTGCGCGGGCGTCGCGAGGCACGCCTCGCGGTCCGCGCCGGTCCAAACTGCGTCGATAAGCAGAAACTTGATCAGCGGCGGCACGATCCAGACGACAAGGAGCGCCGACAGGATCGTGAGGATGATGTTGACCGGCCCGGAGAACAGGTTGGCGCGAATCCAGGCGATCGCTCCCGTCGTCGCGACCGGCGGCGGCAACGGGTCCTCGGCAGCCGCGCGCACGAAGGCGATTTGCGCGGCATCGCGGGCTTCTCTCGCCTCGAGATCGGTTGCGCTCATGGCCCTACCGCTCCACAAGCGCCTTGCGCGCGTTATACCAGTTCATGAACAACGACGTGACGATACTGATCGACAGATAAACCGCCATCGTGATGGCGACGACCTCCACGGCCTGTCCGGTCTGGTTGAGCACCGTGCCGGTGAAGATCTGCACGAGGTCGGGATATCCGATCGCCACGGCAAGCGACGAGTTCTTGGTGAGATTGAGATACTGGCTCGTCAGCGGCGGCACGATCACGCGCATCGCCTGTGGAATTATGACAAGGCGGAGCGTCGGCCCCGGCCGGACGCCAAGCGAATACGCCGCTTCTGTCTGACCGTGCGAAACCGAAAGAATTCCGGCGCGCACGACTTCGGCAATAAATGCGCCGGTGTAAAGCACGAGGCCAAAGAGCAGCGCCACAAATTCAGGCAGCACCTCAATGCCGCCGCGGATATTGAAGCGCCCGCGCTCCGGGTAATCGAAAGAAAGCGGAAATCCCATCGCCACGAACACGACGAGCGGCAACCCGATCGCCAGCGCAAGCGTAACCCACAACACTGGCGCCTGTTCGCCGGTGCGCTCCTGCCGCTTCCTCGCCCACATCCGATAGACGATGGATGCAACGATTCCGGCAAAGAAGGCGACGATCACCGGCCCGATGCCGGGCTGGCCGACCGGCTGAGGAACAAAGAGCCCGCGATTGTTCAGGAAGATACCGCCGCCAAGCGTGAGGCTATCGCGCAATTCCGGCAGCGCCTTCAGCACGGCATTGTACCAGAACAGCAATTGCAGGAGCGGCGGCAGATTGCGGATCAGCTCGACGTAGCCGCCGGCAAGCCGCGAGATGAGAAAATTCTTCGACAGCCGCGCGATACCGGCCAGAAAACCCACGATGGTCGCGAGCACAATGCCAAGGCCTGCGACCAGCAGCGTGTTCAGCAGACCGACCCAGAACGCGCGGCCGTAAGTGGAGACGTTGGAATATTCGATCAGCGTCTGGCTGATGTCGAAGCCGGCGACCTGATCCCAAAAGCCGAAGCCCGATGCGATGCGCGCGCGCGCCAGGTTTTCGATGGCGTTGCTGGCCGCTTCATAGAGAAGAAAAGCAATGATCGCGCACAGCACCACCTGATAGGCGATGGCACGAACTTTCGGATCATAGAGCGGCGAAACCTTCGGCGGTTCTGACCCGCTGACCACACTCATCCGGCCCCCTCTCGGCGTCCCTCGCCGCTTGCTTTAGCCGGTTTCGGCCGGGCGCCTACGCGCCCGGCCGCAACAAACGTTCGATGCTCAGCGCACCGGCGGGGCATATTGCAGCCCGCCCTTGGTCCACAAGGCATTCAGTCCCCGCGAAATCTTCAGAGGCGATCCCTGCCCCACGTTCTTCTCGAAGATCTCGCCGTAGTTTCCGACGTTCTTGATGATGCGATAAGCCCAATCTTTGGTCAGTCCGAGCTGCTCGCCGAAATTGCCTTCGGTGCCGAGCAGACGCTTGATGTCCGGATTGGTCGATTTCATCATTTCGTCGACGTTGGCCTTGGTGATGCCCGCCTCTTCGGCGTTGAGCATCGCGAAATGCACCCATTTCACGATGTCGAACCACTGATCATCGCCGTGCCGCACGGAGGGTCCAAGCGGTTCCTTGGAGATAATTTCCGGCAGAACGATGTGATCGTTC
Source organism: uncultured Hyphomicrobiales bacterium (assembly GCA_964604745.1). Lineage (GTDB taxonomy): Bacteria > Pseudomonadota > Alphaproteobacteria > Rhizobiales > Xanthobacteraceae > Pseudorhodoplanes. Next base: position 3,929 of record CAZSAW010000066.1, on the reverse strand, counting down.
GGGTTCACCAGGCGCAGCCGCTCGGCATAAAGGCCGGAGGCGTCGGTCGTGAAAGCGTCGCAGCGGCCCGCGTCATAGGCCTTCACCGTCTCGTCCGCATTGGCGAAGGTGACGGTCTTCAGCTTCATGTTGTTCGCGCGGAAATAGTCGGCGAGATTGAGCTCGGTCGTGGTGCCTTGCTGCACGCAAACCGCCGCATCGTTGAGCTCTAGCGCCGAATTCACCTTAAGCGACTTGCGGACGAGGAAGCCCTGGCCGTCATAATAGTTGACGCCAGTGAAGTTGAGACCGAGTTGCGTATCGCGCGAGGACGTCCACGTCGTGTTGCGCGCGAGCACGTCGACTTCGCCCGATTGCAACGCCGTGAAGCGATCTTTCGCGGTCAACGGGATGAACTTGACCTTGGTCGCATCGCCGAAGACCGCCGCCGCGACGGCGCGGCAGAAGTCGACGTCGAGACCGGTCCAGTTGCCCTGCGCGTCCGGCAGGCCGAAGCCTGCGAGCGATCCGTTCGCTCCGCATTGGAGGACGCCGCGCTGCTTGACGGTATTGAGCATTTGCGCGTGGGCCGCAGAGCCGGCAAGCCCGACCGCCGTCGCAAAGGCCAGAGTGAGGATTACGCGTTTCATGATATCAGCTTCCCCCAGGGTTTGGTGGCACACAGGTTTGATTGACAGGATGTCGGGAGCCGCCCAACGGCCATCGCCGAGCAGATCGCGCCGAATTGGGACATGGACACTCCCACTAACTACCCGACTGACAACATCTCAGAACGATTGGCGTGGCTGGTCAAGGGGTTGCGTTACGGCGCTCCCCCGGTGCTAATGCCGTATGCAGGAGTGAGGAATTCATGAGCAATGACAGCGGGCACCGCACCCCGCGTGACATCAAGCCGGACACCCGGCTTGTCGTCGCCGGACGGGACTCCAAGGCCTATTACGGTTTCGTCAATCCGCCCGTCTATCACGCCTCGACAGTCCTTTATCCCACGGCCGCCGATCTCGTTGCACATCGCGCCCGTTATCAATATGGCCGCCGCGGAACGCCGACGTCGGAGGCGCTTGAAAATGCGCTGCGCGAGATTGAAGGCCCAGGCTGCGCCGGTGTGTCGCTCCTGCCCTCAGGCGCCGCCGCAATCTCGACTGCGCTCCTGTCGATGCTCAGCGCCGGCGACCACATTCTCGTCAGCGACAGCGCCTATCGCCCCACGCGAGTCTTCTGCGACAGCGTACTCAAGCGCCTTGGCGTCGAGACGACCTATTACGATCCGCTCATCGGCGCAAAGATCGAGGCGCTGTTCACGCCGGCCACCAAGCTCGTCTTCACCGAAGCACCGGGCTCGCAATCCTTCGAAATGCAGGACATTCCGGCCATCGCCGACGTGGCGCACCGCCGCCACGCGCTCGTGCTGACGGACAATACCTGGGGCACGCCGCTTTATTTCCACGCCTTCGACAAGGGCGTCGACATCTCGATCCAGGCCGGCACGAAATATATCGGCGGGCATTCCGACATCATGTTCGGAACTGTCTCCGCGAATGCGGCAACGTTTCCTCGTCTGAAGGAATTCGTCACAACTTATGGCCTCTGCGCCGGACCGGACGACATTTACCTCGCGTTGCGAGGTCTGCGCACCTTGTCGGTTCGTCTCGAGCGTCACCAAAAATCCGCACTCGCCGTTTCGCGCTGGCTGGCCGCTCGGCCGGAAGTGCTGCGCGTGCACAATCCTGCTCTGGAGGGCGATCCCGGTCATGCGATCTGGAAACGCGACTTTTTGGGTGCATCAGGCCTGTTTAGCGTAGTCCTGAAGCCAGTTCCGGAACGGGCGGTGCACGCCTTCGCCGACGCATTGTCGCTGTTCGGCATGGGATTTTCGTGGGGCGGTTATGAAAGCCTTGTCATTCTTTTTGACTGCTCAAGCTACCGCACGGCAACGAAATGGAATCCCGGCGGCCCGGCCCTGCGCTTCCACATCGGGCTCGAAGACGTTGACGATCTGATTGCCGATCTCGAGCGCGGCTTCGCCGCGCTCGACGCTGCAAAGTAGCTCAGCGTCCCCGCATCTGCGCGAACGCCGCTTTCAAACGGCGCCCGGACGGACCCGCCTTTGCGATGACCTCGCCGTGCAAGCTCACGGCGAAGGCCAGCCGTCGGTTGGCGAAGAGATGGGCGACAAACAACGCACCGCAAGATCCGACGATGGCGCCGACGATCACGTCGCTCACGTGATGCGCGCCGACGACCACGCGGCTCACCGCGATCATTACGGCAAAAAGCAGAAACCAGGGGCGCGTACGCGGCCACAGCATTCCGAATGCAACCATGGCGGCAAAAGCCGTGGTCGCATGTCCCGACGGGAGGCTCGCATAATCGGCGGTCATCTTGAACGGGTGATAGGCGAACGCATAGTCCGGCGCAGTGTTCGGCCGCGCGCGTCCGATGAAGCGCTTGATGATCGTAACGAAGAGTCCAGGCGCGGCGATCGCGAGGAAAAGGAATTCGAGCCGGATCGCGAGAGATGCGAGCACGCGCTGGATCATCACCGACGGTTTGTAGGTTGCCGTGATCGCCGCAAGCGCAATCAGCGCAACCGCAAGCGGCCAGAGGAAATAGCCGGACTTTCCGTACTCGGTGACAAATCCGAAGACGCGGACAAGCCATCGCGGCAAATCACGGCCGAATGCAACTCCCGCCGGGTCGAACAGAATCGATTGCCAGACAATGGCCACGACAACGAGAACAAGCCCGACGATGATACGCGTGCGCGCGAATTGCTCAGCGAGCGCGGACGGTACATGGCGCGGCGGCCGCTTCAGGAGCGCAAACGCCTCGCCGATATGGCCGAAGAAACGGCCGAACCAATTCTTCTGCTTCGGCTGCGCCTCGCCATGCCAATCGTGAAGCGCGGTCATGCGGTTCCCCTCTCGCGCCCAAACTAGCACAGGCCGCGGCTTAACGCATTCGCGCCGGCAGCTCAGACGTCCTGCGTTGCCTCCGTCAGTCCCCGGCGCTCCCGCCTCACGAACCAGATGTTCCGCAGATAGACAAAAATGCCAAGCGATTGGCCGGCAATGAAGACGGGATCCTTGCGATAGAGGGCATACGTCAGAAGCAACACGGCGCCGCCGATCGACAAGAGCCAGAAGGCGAGAGGCACAACGCTGCGACCGGCGCGTTCCGACGCGATCCACTGCACGGCAAAGCGCGCCATGAACAAGGCCTGCGCGACGAAGCCCAGCACCACCCAACCATTGAGGCCGGTCACAAAGACGTTGTGCAGATAACCGCCGGTCTGGTTGAGAAAATCAATGAGCATCCTGTTTCACCTCTAGAGCCTCGGGAACGCGCCGGCGACGGCGGATCAGCCACCACACGCCAAAAAGGTCGAAGATGCCGACCCAGAAGCGATCCCAGAATCCGTATTTTGACTGACCAAATCCACGCGGCCGGTCGACGACGTCAACGTAGCCGATGGTATAGCCCTCGCGGCGCACGAGCGCCGGTAGGAAGCGGTGCAGACCATCGAACATGGGCAATCTTAAGAAAACGTCGCGCCTAAACGCTCTCAGCCCGCAACCGCTGTCGCGCGTTCCGTCGCGCAGAAGCGTGCCGCGCACCGCGTTCGCGATCCTCGACTGAATCTTCTTGAAGCCCGTGTCCTTTCGACCCATTCGCTGGCCGGCGACCAGTCCGCAGCGCGCGCCGCCCTGCTCCAGCGTATCGAGCATGGACGGCAGAAAGGCCGGATTGTTCTGTCCGTCGCCATCAAGCATCACGACAAGCGCCCCGCGTGCTGCCTGAACCCCTGTACCGAGCGCTGCCGATTTTCCGCAGGCCAACATATGGCGCATGCGACGGACAAAGGGGAATTGTGCGGCAAGGCGCGCCAATTCCTGTGGCGTAGAATCGTCGGATCCATCGTCGACAAA
>CAZSAW010000065.1:0-3546 GCA_964604745.1 uncultured Hyphomicrobiales bacterium | reverse complement strand
TCGCGCAGCACATAGCCACGGCCCCAGACCGTCTCGATGTAGTTGCGGCCGTTGGAAGCGTTCGCGAGCTTCTTGCGCAGCTTGCAGATGAACACGTCGATGATTTTCAGTTCGGGCTCGTCCATGCCGCCATAGAGATGGTTGAGGAACATCTCCTTGGTGAGCGTCGTGCCCTTGCGGAGCGAGAGAAGCTCCAGCATCTGGTATTCCTTGCCGGTCAGGTGCACGCGCGCCCCATTCACCTCGACGGTCTTGGTGTCGAGATTGACCACGAGATCGCCGGTGTTGATCACCGATTGCGCATGTCCCTTCGAGCGGCGCACGATCGCGTGGATCCGCGCCACCAGTTCGTCCTTGTGGAAAGGCTTGGTCATGTAGTCATCGGCGCCAAAGCCGAGACCTCTGACCTTGTCCTCGATGCCGGCGAGACCGGAGAGGATCAGGATCGGCGTCTTCACCTTCGAGACGCGGAGCGAACGCAAGACCTCGAAACCCGACATGTCGGGCAGGTTCAGGTCCAACAGGATGATGTCGTAATCGTAGAGCTTTCCGAGATCGACGCCTTCCTCACCGAGATCGGTGGTGTAGACGTTGAAGCTTTCCGATTTGAGCATGAGCTCAATCGACTGCGCGGTCGCGCTATCATCCTCAATCAGCAAAACGCGCATGCCAGTCCCCTTCTTCGCCGCTGCGGGCTTAAGGTCGGCACGCCGCAGGGGCGGCCCTCGTTAACGCCTTGCAACAATACGATTCGGGACACTAACCTCGCATGGTTAACAAAACCTGATTCCTGTTCGCAAGCATTCCCTAGGCAATTTTCGGCGAATCGCCCTAAAATGTTGCGCGGATGAAGGTTTTTCCGCACGCGTCAGCTCATGTCCCAGTTTAAGAGTCGGGTTTAACCGACTCGACCGACTCGGTCCCCCCGTCCGGCAGGACCGAGCCTTCCGTGATGTCGCGAAGGACGGTGACCCAATGATTAATGACGCGGGTAAATACGACGTTAACGACGCAGCCTTTTGTGAACCTGCTGCTAGGGAATCATGAAAGCCTCCGCTTACCCTGCGCTCCGCAAATGCCGTGAGCCTCGTCGGAGGCAGCCGCGATGAAGGCGCTCGCCGAACAGATCGACGAACTGGACGGCGTCGAGATTTACGGGCGGGTCGTCGGTGTGCGCGGCCTGATGGTCGAAGTCGCGGGGCCGCTGCATGCCATGTCGGTTGGAGCGCGCGTCTTCATCGAGACGGGCGGGGCGCGGCCGATCCCCTGCGAAGTGGTCGGCTTTGTCGGCGCGCACGCGCTGCTCATGCCGTTCGCTCCGCTCGAAGGGGTGCGGCGTGGCTGCCGCGCCATCGTCTCGTCGACCGCCGGTGCGGTGCGACCGTCGACCGGATGGCTCGGCCGCGTGGTCAACGCGATGGGCGAGCCGATCGATGGCAAGGGCGCGCTTCCTGCGGGGCCATCGCCTTATCCGTTCCGCAACGCGCCGCCACCGGCGCATGCACGCCAGCGCGTCGGCGGACCGCTCGATCTCGGCGTGCGTGCGCTCAATACGTTCATCACCTGCTGCCGCGGGCAGCGCATGGGTATCTTTGCCGGCTCGGGCGTCGGCAAATCGGTGTTGCTGTCGATGATGGCGCGCAACGTGAAGGCCGATGTGTCGGTCATTGGCCTAGTCGGCGAGCGCGGCCGCGAGGTGCAGGAATTCCTGCAGGATGATCTTGGCGAGGCAGGGCTTGCGCGATCGGTGGTCGTGGTGGCGACCTCCGATGAGCCCGCACTGATGCGCCGCCAGGCCGCTTATCTCACGCTCGCGATCGCCGAATATTTTCGCGATGAAGGCAAGGATGTGCTGGCGCTGATGGATTCGGTCACGCGTTTCGCGATGGCGCAGCGTGAGATCGGGCTTTCCGCCGGCGAGCCGCCGACCGCCAAGGGCTATACGCCCACGGTATTCACCGAATTGCCTCGGCTCCTCGAGCGAGCGGGGCCGGGCACCGAAGTCGGCACGATTACCGGCATCTTCACCGTGCTGGTCGATGGCGATGATCACAATGAGCCAGTGGCCGACGCCGTGCGCGGCACGCTCGACGGCCACATCGTCATGCAGCGCGCGATCGCCGAGCGCGGGCGGTATCCCGCGATCAACGTGCTCAAGTCGGTGTCGCGCACCATGCCGCGCGCGGCCGATCAGGCGCGCCTGCCGGCGATCACGCGCGCCAAGCAGATCATGGCGACGTATGCGGACATGGAAGAGTTGATCCGGCTCGGCGCCTATCGTCCGGGAACGAGCGCGGAGGTCGATGAGGCGATCCGTCTGCATCCGGCATTCGAAGCCTTCCTCGGACAGGACAAGGGGGAGTCGACGGGGCTCGCCGATGGTTACGAAAGGCTTGAAGCGATCCTTTCCGCGCCCGCGGCGCCGGAAACGGAAAAATAACGTTATCCGACCACACTTGGCGCCAGTTTGCGTCTGGCGCGCGGGCTGCGTCAGCGGGAGTTTGGCGTTGGCCCTCCCGTTGCAGCCGGTCGCCCAATGGGCTTCGGGGGAGTAAGAGTCGATGAAGTCACGTGACACGCTGATCCGCTTGCGCAAGTTCCAGGTCGACGAGAAGCGCCGTCGGGTCGCCCAGATCGAGGCGATGATCGCCGAATTCGACCGCATGGCGGTCGAGCTCGAGCGCGAGATCAAGACCGAGCAGGAACGCGCCGGGATCCACGATCCCTCGCATTTCGCCTATCCGACCTACGCCAAGGCGGCGACGCAGCGCCGCGAGAACCTCAAGCGTTCGGCTGAGGAACTGGCGCGGCAATTGTCGGATGCGAAGGACGCGCTCAACGAAGCCTTCGAGGAACTGAAGAAGGTGGAATTGCTCGGTGAGCGCGACCAGGTGCGTGAACGCGCCGAAGCCAATGCGGTCGAGCAGATGGAACTCGACTCCATCAGCATCATGCGCATCCGCAACGCGGCGCGGGCTTGACGGATATCGTCGATGCTCTCGCGATCGTCGCTGCGGATCGTCTCCGCCGTCGGCTTCTAAAGCATTCTTGACGGGCGCGCCGATTCCATGAGCGGGCGGCCGACTGGTGCATTTGCGCCCGCTTTCAATTTGCGCCGCAGGAATTCGATGAGCGCCTGCAGGGCGGCGGGATTCTGTTTCCGGCTCGGATAGAACAGGAAGAATCCGTCGGATGGCTCGGGCATCCAGTCCGTGAGGACGGGCACGAGTTCGCCGGCTTCGATCAACGGCCCGAGATAGTCCGCCGGCCCGTAGAAAAGTCCGACTGCGCCGCGCGCTGCGCCGATCGCCAGATTGAGGTCATTGACGATCAGCGAGCCTTCGGGTTCGGCCTCGGCAACATGACCATCGATCTTGAATTTCCATGGCAGAAACGCGCCGCTTGGAAAGCGGAAGCGGATGCAATTGTGCTGGCGCAGATCATCCGGACTTTGCGGCGCAGTGTGCTGCTGCAGATAGCCCGGTGATGCAACGAGCGCATATTGCAGATCGTTGGTCACGCGGATCGCCACCATGTCACGCTCGA
>CAZSAW010000064.1:0-10787 GCA_964604745.1 uncultured Hyphomicrobiales bacterium | reverse complement strand
CTCGGATGACGAAATTCGAAGGCATAGCGACGCCGGCGAAGCAGCTTCAGAAAATGTGCGAGCCGATCGTAGTTCGCCGTGAACATGGGCGGCAGCTGAAACAAAATCGGCCCGACCTTGGGACCAAGGATCTTCAGGCGTGTTTCCATCAGCGCGAGCGAACTGCGCGATCGGCCGGACAAACGCTTCCAATGGGTGATGAATTTCGAGGCCTTCCAGGCAAAGACAAAATCGTCCGCGGTTTCGTCCCTCCAGCCGCGCACGGCGGCCAGGGTCGGCGTCCGATAGAAAACACCATTCAGTTCGACCGTATCGAATTGGCTCGCGTAATAGCGGAGCTGATGCTTGACCATCAGCTCCTTCGGAAAAAATCGGCCGCGCCAGGACGCGTAGGTCCAGCCCGATGTGCCGATCAGGATTCGCGCCATGGCGCCTCGCCGAACATTGCCAATCCCGATGCCGTGTGGGAGAGGGTGACTTCAACCCTCTGACAAGGACGCAGGCGTAAGTCCCGTTCCATTGCCGCCATGAGCCGCAGCCCGACCCTCACCGATTTTCGCCGCATCGTCATCAAGGTCGGCTCCTCGCTGCTCGTCGATGCCGCGGCCGGCAGGCTGCGCGAACAATGGCTCGCCGCCCTGGCCGAGGACATCGCACGCCTTCACCGCGAGAAGCGCGACATCCTCGTTGTCTCGTCCGGCGCCATCGCGCTTGGCCGCACGGTGCTCAAGCTGCCATCGGGCTCGTTGAAACTTGAGGATTCGCAAGCCGCTGCCGCTATCGGCCAGATCGCGCTGGCGCGCGTCTGGGCTGAGATGCTCGGCCGCCACAAGATCGTCGCCGGACAAATCCTTGTCACTCTCGGCGATACCGAGGAGCGGCGGCGCTATCTCAACGCGCGCAGCACGATCGACAAGCTACTCGAGTGGAAATGCGTGCCGGTGATCAACGAGAACGACACCGTCGCCACGAGCGAAATCCGCTACGGCGACAATGATCGCCTCGCCGCGCGCGTCGCCACCATGGTCAGCGCCGATTGTCTGATTCTCCTTTCCGACATCGACGGCCTCTACGACGCGCCGCCGACCGAGGCCTCAAACGCGCAGCTCGTGCCGCTGGTGGAGCGCATCACCCCGCAAATCGAGTCAATGGCCGGCGCGTCCGGCTCTGAGCTTTCACGTGGCGGTATGCTGACCAAGATTGAGGCCGGGAAGATCGCGACCGCGGCAGGAACGCACATGGTGATCGCGTCCGGCAAGACCGATCATCCTTTGCAGGCGATCATCGATGGGGCGCGTTGCACCTGGTTCCTGACGCCGGCCAATCCCGTCGCCGCACGCAAGAAATGGATTGCGGGCTCGCTGGAGCCGAAGGGCGTACTGGTGATCGATGCTGGCGCGGTCTCGGCGCTGCGGCGCGGCAAGAGCCTGTTGCCCGCTGGCGTAAAGCGCGTCGATGGCGAGTTTCAGCGCGGCGATGCAGTGGTGATTCGCGATCTCGACGGCAGCGAGGTCGGCCGCGGGCTCGTCGCCTATGATGCTGCGGATGCGCAGAAGATTGTCGGCCAATCGTCAGCCGAGATCGTTCTGATTCTCGGTATCGAAGGTCGTGCCGAGATGGTGCACCGCGACGATCTCGTCATGCGCGACGCGTGATGCGCGCGGCAGGCGCGCTTTGCACGCATCCATTCGTAAAACAGCGATCACACCGCAACGGCGTTCGATCCTGTCGCCGCGCGCGTGTGGATAAGTTCAATTCAATCTCACACTGTGTCCCGCCACGGTGACAGAATCGTCGCCATGGAGGTGGTGTATGAGTCACTTGAAATATCGCTGTCCGGTGAAAAGCAGAGAAGTCGAAACGAGCATCGAGACCGATCAAGCGACGTTGACGAAAATGCGCGCCATGCGATTGTCGGTCTGGTGCCCACATTGCTCCGCGTCGCATCAGATCGGGGCGCATCAGGCCTATGTCGATATGCCAGATCCTGTGAAGTTGGCCGGCTAGGTTTTGATTCGTCGAAATAACGTCTGCAATTTGCCGTCGAATTCGGCGGCGAAAGTTCCTGATCTTTAATTCCGCCCAGTCACGCTCCCGACACAAAGGCGCGCTCAGATGACCGCGCCTGATCTCGTTGCAGCGCGTCATGCGCGCCGAGGCGGGGATAAGAAAAGACTGTGGAGGAATGTCATGGAACTGCGCTTGGACAACGCGTCCTTCCGTTCCCAACCCATGGCTCCTTGTGCGCAATGCGGCACGACGCTGTTCGCGCCTGAATGGTCCGAACTTGTCAGCGACACGAGGGTCCGTCACCTGTGGGTCTGCAGCGCCTGCGGATATTCCTACGAGACGCTGGTCTGTTTCCCGGAGAGGCCGCAGGCCAAGGCCGCTTGAGGCGATATCCGCGAAATCACTGACAAGCGCCACTGGCTGCCGGGCGACCTTCGAAAGGGGCCCTTTTCGGGCTGACCGGCGCAGCATGCAGACCTGCCTGCCTGTCACGCATGCGACAAGGTAGGCATATCGGCTATGGTGCGCCCGCCAGCCGGGACCTTTCTGCCTCATGACACCGACCACCCTGACCTCGGACGCGTCGCGCGCCACCGATTTTCAGGTCATCAGCCTCGTCAGCGCCGCGCATTTCGTCAGCCACATCTATATTCTGGCGCTGCCGCCGCTCTTTCCTTTTCTGCGCGCCGAATTCGGTGTGAGCTATACCGAACTCGGCACCGCCATCGCACTCTTCAACATTTTCACCGGCGCGCTCCAGACGCCAGCAGGCTTTCTCGTTGATCGCACAAGTGCGCGCGCGGTCCTTGTCGGCGGACTTGTTCTGGGCGCTGCGGCGCTTGCGCTCGCGGCGCTTGTTCCGTGGTTTGTCTTGTTCGTTCCGATTTTTGCGCTGACGGGCGTCGCCAATGCGGTCTATCACCCCGCCGATTACGCATTGTTGTCGAGCCGCATCTCCGTGCGGCGCATGAGTCACGCATATTCGATTCACATCTTCGCGGGCTATCTCGGCACCGCCGTCACGCCCGCATTGATGATCGGACTCGCCGAAGCAATTAGCTGGCGCGGCGCTTTTCTCGTGCTGGCCATCGTCGCCGTTCTTGTCGCGGCGGCGATCCTGCTTTTCGGCGACGCGATGGCTGGGCGCGATCCGGCGCGGCTCAAAGCGGATGGAAGCGCAGTATCCGCGAGCCCCGATTGGCACATCCTGCTGGCGCCCGCAGTCCTGCTCAATCTCGTCTTCTACATGCTGATCGCAATGACCTCCGCCGGCATCGGCAATTACGGCATCGTCGCGCTGGAGGCCCTCGGCCATATCTCGCTGCCGCTCGCGACCACCGCGCTCACGGCCTATCTCGGCGCGAGTGCCATCGCCGTTCTCGTCGGCGGTCTCGTGAGCATGCGTACCGACCGGCACGATCTCGTCGCGATGGCCGGACTGGGCCTGAGTGCCGTTGTGCTGCTTCCTATCGCCGTATGGGACCTTGGGCCAACCATGATCGTTTTGCTGATGGCGCTGTCCGGATTCTTCACCGGGCTGATCATGCCGTCGCGCGACATGCTGGTCCGCTCCGTGACCCCGCGCGGCGCTTTCGGCAAGGTCTTCGGATTCATCACCACCGGTTTCAATATCGGGGGCGTTATCGCGCCGCCGATCTTCGGCTTCCTCATGGATCATGGCAGCGCGGGCGGCGTGCTGATCGGGTCGGCACTCTGCGCGCTGCTCGCCGTCCCCACCGTTTTCGTGACGGTGGCCAATCGAGGAAAAAAAGCCGCCACGGTGTGAGCTCAGGCGGTCGCCACTTCGCGCCATGCGTGTTGCAGCCGCCGCGTTCAGCCCTATTTAAGAGCCGGACGTCAGCACTTCGACTGAGAGGGAAACACCGAGAATGTTGCGGAAGATTATGCTCGTCGCTGTCATCGCGGCGGTTTCGCTACCCGTGGCCGGCTTCGCGCGCGACAAGCGCCATGAGACGCAGGGCCAAGCCGTGCCTCAAAGCCAGGATGCGATCGATCGTGCCGCCTGCAGCGGCGACAGCCACCGATATTGCAGAGCCATGCTGGGGGACGACATGAGCGTGCTCAGCTGCCTGCAGACCAATCGCGCCAAGCTGACCCGCGCTTGCCGCGGCGTTTTGGAGCGTAATGGGGTCTGATCGGCCCACTCGCCCCGACTAGGCCATTGGCCTAGTCGGCCAATGCTTCGTGAGGGGGAAACACCGTCCGGCGTTTCCCCTTTTTTCGTTCCCTCATGCTAGAAACCAGCGCCATGGCGACTGTGCTCAAATCTGTCGATACCAGCCCCGACCTTGCGCAAACCATGCGCGAAATCGGCCAGCGGGCACGCGCGGCCGCCCGCGTTATTGCGCTGTCGGACACCGCGAAAAAGCGTGCAGCCCTGGCCGGAATGGCCGATGCCATCAGGGCCAACCAAAGCGACATCCTCGCCGCCAATGCTCAGGATCTCGCCGACGCCAAGGCCGCCGGGGTCACGCCTGCCTTCCTGGATCGGCTCACGCTCAATCCCGAGCAAATCGGGGCGATGGCCGACGGCGTCGACATGGTGGCCGCCCTGCCTGATCCCGTAAATGCCGTCATGGCAAGCTGGAGGCGCCCGAACGGCATGACCATCGAGCGCGTCCGTGTCCCGCTCGGTGTCGTTGGCGTTATCTATGAAAGCCGCCCCAACGTGACGGCGGATGCCGGCGTGCTCTGCCTCCAGGCCGGCAATGCCGTCATCCTGCGCGGCGGCTCGGACAGCCATCGCTCCGCCCGCGCGATTCACACAGCGCTTGTTGCCGGATTGCGCGAAGCCAGTCTGCCCGCCGATGCGATCCAGCTTGTGCCGACGCGCGACCGCGCCGCCGTCGGCCTGATGCTCGCAGGCCTCGACGGCAACATCGACGTCATCGTGCCGCGCGGCGGAAAGAGTCTTGTTGCGCGCGTACAGAACGAGGCCCGGGTGCCGGTCTTCGCCCATCTCGAAGGCGTGTGCCATGTCTATGTCGACAAGGCTGCCGATCTTTCGATGGCAAAGGCGATCGTGCTGAATGCCAAAATGCGCCGTACCGGCGTCTGTGGCGCCGCGGAAACGCTTTTGATCGATCGCGCGGCGGTCAGCACGCATCTAAAGCCGCTCGTCGCCATGCTGCTCGATGCCGGTTGCGAAGTGCGCGGGGACGAAACGGTCGTCAAGACTGATGCGCGCGTACGTTCAGCAAGCGAATCCGACTGGGGCACCGAATATCTCGACGCCATCATTGCCGTGAAGATCGTCGATGGCGTGGACGGCGCGATTGCGCATATCGAGCGCTACGGCTCGCATCACACCGATGCGATTGTGACGGCCGATCAGGCGACGGCCGAAAAATTCCTCGATGAAGTCGATTCCGCCATCGTGCTTCACAACGCGTCGACGCAGTTTGCCGACGGCGGCGAATTCGGTTTCGGTGCCGAAATCGGCATCGCGACCGGGCGTTTGCATGCGCGCGGGCCGGTCGGTGTCGAACAACTCACGACCTTCAAATATCGCATCCGCGGCACCGGCCAGACGCGGCCGTGACGGCGCACAGTCTGACACATCGAGCGGAATGAAAACGCTGCGGGCGCATTCGGGGTTGCCGATCCACGCTCCCGGAATGCGCATCGGCCTTTTTGGCGGCTCGTTCAACCCGCCGCATGCCGCGCATCGGGCGGTTTCGCTGCATGCGCTGAAACGCCTTCAACTCGACCGCGTCTGGTGGCTGGTCACGCCCGGTAATCCGTTAAAGGACGTTAACGACCTTCCGCCGCTCGAACAGCGGCTTGCAGCCGCCAGGACTCTTGCCGCGCATCCTCGCATCGATGTCAGCGACGTCGAGGCGGTCATCGGAACGCAATATACGTACGATACGATCCGTCACCTGCTGAAGGAATGCTCGGGCGTACGCTTCGTCTGGATTATGGGCGCGGACAACCTGAAAAGCTTCCATCGTTGGAAAAACTGGCGCGGCATTGCCAGCCTCGTCCCCATCGCCATCGTTGATCGCGGCGGTCCCGCGCGGACTGCCGCCTCCGGTCCGGCCTGGCAGGCGCTCGCGCGCGCCCGCATCCCAGAACGGCAAGCCCCGACTCTGGCGGATCGCAAACCGCCGGCCTGGGTTTTCCTTCACGGTATGAAATCGGCTCTGTCCTCGACCGCGCTGCGGGCGAGAACAAGGAACGCGTGAGAGGTTGAAACTATTGATCCCCCGTGCCTACATTTGAGGTGTTGAGTCTCGGCTTGCGTCGGGAACAACGGAAAGGGAAAGGAACCTGAGCACACCTGCACTTTCGCGAGCGCGACAGCGTCCGCTCGAACCCGTCTCCAGGTTGTGTCGTGACGCCGCGGAGACGTTGCGCATCGTCCTCAAGCGCCTCGAAGACATGAAGGCCGAGGATATCGTCACCATCGATCTTACCGGCAAAACCTCCATCGCCGATTTCATGGTCGTCTGCTCGGGCCGCTCGAACCGGCACGTCGGATCGATCGCCGACAACGTGGTGGAGAGCCTCGACAAAGCCGGTATGACCGACATCCGCACCGAAGGCATGCCGCATTGCGACTGGGTGCTGATCGACGCTGGTGACGTGATTGTTCACGTCTTCCGGCCCGAGGTCCGGGCCTTCTACAATCTGGAAAAGATGTGGGCCGGCGGCCGACCGTCGAGTCGGCGGGCAAGCTGAGCGAAAGAGCGAGGCGATGCGCATCCTGGTGCTCGCGATCGGGCGCCTGAAGCAGGGTGCCGAAGCCGACCTGTGCGAGCGTTATCGCAAACGGGCCTTGCAGGCCGGCCGCAATATCGGCCTGCGCGATGTCGAAATCATTGAAATCAAGGAAAGCCGGGCGCGCGAAACCGAAAAACGCATGCTCGAGGAATCGATCGCGCTCGCCAATGTCATTCCCGACGGCGCAGCCGTCGTCCTTCTCGATGAGCGCGGCGACAACCTCGCGAGCGCGAGCATTGCCGAATTGATTCGCCTGAAGCGGTCCGCGGATTGTCCGGCTCTTGCCTTTGTCGTCGGCGGACCGGACGGGATTGCTCAAAGTCTGCGCAGCAAGGCGAGCGCGACGCTGGCCTTTGGGCCGGCAACGTGGCCGCACCAACTGGTCCGGATTATGCTACTGGAACAGGTATATCGCGCGGTGACGATTCTCTCGGGCCATCCCTACCACCGCGCCTGAAAGCAAGGAGGGCGCGCTGCCATCGCGACGCCGCGGTTTCGCCGGGTCCCCGCGCCAGCCGGTCTTAATCCCGCCATGGCGGTGGCTACGATACGCAGGATCTCGCATGTGATGGCTGACGGCCGAATGGCTCGTTTTTTCAATCCCGACCGCGCACTGGCGGTGCTGGGCTGTGGGCTTGCGATCCTGCTGTACGCGCCTGTTCCGCTTGCCGCTCAATCCGACCGGCCGCCAGCGCCTGCCGGCGCCGACCTGCTCAAGCAGCGCAATCAGGAACTGGAAGCCATTCGACTCGAGCAGCAGAAAGCTGCGGAAGCCGAGGCGAAGCTTCGGCAAGACATCGAGCAACTGGGCAATGATCGCCGTCGGCTCAATGAAGCCCTACTCGAGACGGCGGGCAAGATTCGCAACGTCGAAACGGAGCTCAACGCGACCGAGGCGCGGATCAAGCCGCTGGAGACGCAGGAGCAAGTCGTGCGCAATTCGCTCGACGCGCGACGTTCGGTGATCGCCGAAATTCTGGCAACTCTGCAGCGCATGGGCCGGCGTCCGCCGCCGGTTCTGATCACCGAGCCCGAGGATGCCCTTCAATCGATCCGCGCTGCGATCGTGCTTGGATCGGTTCTTCCGGACATGCGCGAGCGCGCGAACGCCTTGGCCGCCGATCTGACCAAGCTCATCGATCTTCGCAAGAGTATCACCGCGGAAAAGACAAAACTCGCGCGCGACCTGACCGCCTTATCCGATGAGCGCCAGCGCATGAGCCTCCTGGTCGAGGAGCGGCAGAAGAAGCAGGCCGAGACCGAAAAAAGTCTCGACACCGAACGCCAACACGCAATGGAACTTGCGCGCCAGGCCGACAGTCTCAAAGACCTGATCGCCAAACTGGAACAGTCCGTCAGCCGGGCCCGGCCCGGCGACGACGGCAAGCCCGGTGGCCGCAATGGGCTCGCAGCGCTGAACGACCCGGGACGCCTGATGCCTGCCGTGGCTTTTGCTTCGGCCAGGGGCATGCTTCCGATCCCGGTCAGCGGCGTGAAATCACGGTCGTTTGGCGATCCGGACGGCCTGGGCGGGGTGGAAAAAGGTATTTCGATAGCAACCCGGGAGGGGGCTCAGGTCACATCTCCGTGTGACGCGTGGGTTGTCTATGCCGGCCCGTTCCGGTCTTACGGGCAACTCTTGATCCTGAACGCCGGTGGCGGGTATCATGTCGTTCTTGCGGGAATGGAACGGATTTCCGTCGATCCAGGACAGTTCGTGCTGACCGGAGAGCCCGTAGCGGTCATGGGCAGCGGTGCACATATAGCCGCTGCGGTCCCGACCGGAGCCAGCCAGCCGGTGCTATACGTCGAGTTCCGTAAAGACGGGGTGCCCGTCGATTCCGGCCCATGGTGGGCCACAAGCGAAAGTGAAAAGGTTCGTGGATGATGCGCAAGACTTTCCTGGTTTTCCTCGGAGCGGCCATGGGCGCGGCGCTGACGCTGTTCGCCGTTCAGCCGCGTGTCATCTTTGCCGGCATGAGCGCCAAAGCGGCCTCTTCGACGGACACCTATCGGCAGCTTAATCTGTTCGGCGACGTGTTCGAGCGCGTTCGCCAGGACTATGTCGAGAAGCCCGATGACGCCAAGCTGGTCGAGACGGCGATCAATGGCATGTTGGCCGGGCTCGATCCGCATTCGAGCTACATGGATCCGAAGAGCTTCCGCGACATGCAGGTGCAGACGCGTGGTGAGTTCGGCGGCCTCGGCATCGAAGTGACGATGGAAGACGGGCTCGTGAAGGTCGTGGCGCCGATCGATGAGACGCCGGCGGCCAAGGCGGGCGTCCTCGCCAACGATCTGATCATTCAGCTCGACGACGACCAGGTCCAGGGGCTTACCCTCAACCAGGCCGTCGACAAGATGCGCGGGCCGGTCGGCACGAAGATCAGGCTCAAGATCATGCGCAAGGGCCAGGACAAACCGATCGAAGTCACGCTTGAACGCGCCAATATCAAGGTGCGCTCGGTGCGCTCGCGCGCCGAAGGTGACGATGTCGGATATATCCGTATCACCCAGTTCAACGAGCAAACCATCGAGGGCGTGAAGAAGGCGATCGCTGATCTCAGCACGCAAATCCCTGCCGACAAGCTGAAGGGGTTCGTCATCGACCTTCGCAACAACCCGGGCGGCCTGCTCGATCAGGCGATCTCGGTGTCCGACGCTTTCCTTGAAAAGGGTGAAATCGTCTCGACCCGCGGCCGCAACAGCGACGAGACGCAGCGCTTCAATGCGCATCCGGGCGATCTGACCAAGGGCAAGCCGATGATCGTGCTCGTCAATGGCGGCTCGGCTTCGGCGTCTGAAATCGTCGCCGGCGCCCTTCAGGACCACAAGCGCGCAACCGTGCTCGGCACACGCTCGTTCGGCAAGGGCTCGGTGCAGACTATCATCCCGCTCGGCAGCGGCAATGGCGCGCTGCGGCTGACCACGGCGCGTTACTTCACGCCGTCGGGCCGTTCGATCCAGGCCAAGGGCATCTCGCCCGATATCGAGGTGCTTCAGGACGTGCCGGACGATCTCAAGGCGCGCACGGACACCAAGGGCGAATCGTCGCTGCGGGGCCATCTGAAGGCGGAAGGCGAGGAACAGACCGGTTCGCAGTCCTACGTGCCGCCGGATCCGAAGGACGACAAGGCGCTGAAGATGGCGGACGACCTCCTGCGCGGTGTCGTCACCAATTCGGCTTTCCCGCCGAGCGCCAAGCGCGCCGCCCTGCCGAACTAAACGGCCCCGGGGTTTTCAGCAAGTTTCAAGGGCGGCCTCGTGGCCGCCCTTTTCGTTTGCCGAGCCATCGCCTCGGCAAGGCATCGCGCCCGGGCATGGTAGGCTGCCGAAATTGATTCGCGAGGAGCCATTATCGTGGCGACCGACGATCTCGACACGCCACTCGGTAGCGCCCCGGCACCCAAGCGCCGACGCCTGATCCCGCTTTTGGTGCCGCGGGCAATCGCGGGCGCGCTCGGTCTCTTTGTCGCGATTTTCGTATTGTGGGCACTGATCGCCGACAATCCTCTGGGCGGCGAGCCGACGGCAAGTGTTACCGTCGCGCCGGCTGTTGTCGTCGACGGCAAGAAAGGCGGCTCCGCCGAAGCAAAGGCGAACGAGACCGGATCGGCCAATGCGGCCGCCAAATCCGCCGCGACGACGCAGACGATCACTATTATCGACGGCTCAAGCGGCAAGACGCAGGAGGTTGTCCTGCCGGGGGCTGACGCCAAGCGGCTGCAAGCGAACCCGCGTCTGCTCGAAACAACGCGCCATGGCGCCATTCCGAAGGTCGCGCCCGACGGAACGCGTGCAGCCGAGGCGTACGCGCGCGCGCCGCAAGCCGCACAGACGCCGGATGGCCCGCGTATCGCCATCATCATCAGCGGGCTTGGCGTTGGCGCCAGCGGCACGACGGACGTGTTGTCGAAAATGCCCGGGCCGGTCACATTCGCATTCATGCCCTACGGCAATGATCTGGAGAATCTTGCCGCGCGAGCGCGCAGCGAAGGACACGAAATCCTGCTGCAGGTTCCGATGGAGCC
>CAZSAW010000063.1:0-3059 GCA_964604745.1 uncultured Hyphomicrobiales bacterium | reverse complement strand
CCTCGGTCATGCGGTTGTACATCTCGGAATTGGTGGCGACCTTGATGCTCGGCGCGGGCTTGAAGCCGAAGCACGAGCCGCGTCCGGTCGTGAAAATGACTAGATTGCAGCCGCCCGCCACCTGCCCTGTCGCCGAAACCGGATCGTAGCCGGGCGTGTCCATGTAGACGAAGCCGCGCTCGGTGCCGCGGTCGACGTGCTGGTGAAGCACGGCGGCACCGGCGTTCTCGCCGAGACGCCGGAAATCTATGGCGCCGAGCATCTGCTCACGCGCCGCGCCATGAACCGCGCCGTCGGCGAGAAGCTCGCCTCGCGCATCAGGTGGTGGGAGGAATACACCGCGCGCAACGGCGGCGAGATGAACAACAATCCCTCGCCCGGCAACAAGGCGGGCGGGCTCACGACCATCCTGGAGAAGTCGCTCGGCGCGGCGGCGAAGGGCGGCTCGACGACGTTGCGCGCGGTCTACGAATACGCCGAGCCGATCAAGGACAAGGGCTTCGTCTTCATGGATACGCCCGGCTACGATCCGGTCGGCGCGACGGGGCAGGTGGCCGGCGGTTGCAATGTGATGTGCTTCACCACCGGCCGCGGCTCGGCCTTCGGCTGCAAGCCGACGCCCTCGATCAAGCTCGCCACCAATTCCGATGTCTATACCCGCATGATCGACGACATGGACATCAATTGCGGCGACATCCTCGACGGCGTCACCATCGAGCAGAAGGGACAGGAGATTTTCGAACGCGTGCTGAAGGTCGCTTCCGGCCAGCACACGAAGTCGGAAGATCTCGGCTACGGCGATCTCGAATTCATGCCGTGGCAGGTCGGCGCGGTGATGTAGGAAACCGCGCGTCGTTCGAGGCCGGAGGGAGGAAGGTTTCAGGTCGCGTTGACGCGCCGCCCGATCGTGCCGCTTGCCAGCGACAGCGTGGCGCCGACAAGCGCGAGCCCGGCGCAGAACAGGGCGAGGCCGCTGAAGCCCGTCGTTTCGATCAGGATGCCGCCGGCCGAACCCGCCAGCAGCCAGCCGATGCTCGCGGTCGTGATATTGAGGCCGAACAGGGCGCCGCGGATGTCCGGCGGCATGGAACCGAGGATCGCCATCAGCGCCGGCCGTCCGGCAGCATTGGCAAAGCAATAGGCGAAGCCGAACAGGATCGAGAGCGCGAAAGCCGGTGTCCACATCAGCGTCGGGATCGCGAACACGGCGGTGGTCGCAAGCGACACGGCAAACACGACGCTGCGTGCCTGCGTCCGGTCGGCGATGCGGCCGCCGACGAGATTGCCGATCAGATTGCCTGAGGCGATGATCGCAAGCGCAAATCCGATCTGCGCGAGCGAGGCGTCGTAGCCGCGCTGCAGGCAGGTCGGCAGGAAGATCGCCACGATGCCGAAGCAGACTCGCTCGGTCGTCCCGGCGAGCAGGAGCGCGATCAGGCGCGGCTGGGCAAGCGTCGAGAAGGATGTCTTTTGCGCTGCGTCCACTGTCTGCTCCGGCGCATCCGGCGGCATGAGCAGACGCACGCCGATCGCGGTGATCGCGGTTAGTGCGGCATAGATGATCGTCGCGCCGCGCCAGTCGGTGAAAATGCCGAAGAAGCTGACGAGCGGCACGCCAATCACGAGAGACAGCGATTGCCCGGCGATGACGGAGCTGAGCGCCCGCCCGCGCGCCTGCGGCGCGATGTGCTCGGACACGGCGGCAAACACCGTGCCCATGAAGGCGCCGCCGCACGCGCCCGATACCGTCTGCCAGATCGCCGCCGTCACGTAATCGGGCGACAGCGCAAAGCCGACGCGCGTGGCCGCCATCACCAGCACAGCCGTAACGAGAACGAGCCGCCGGCCGATGCGCGCGGCGAACGTGCCGACGACAAGCGAGAACAGGCCCCACGTCACCGACAGGATCGCAAACAGATGCCCCATATTGGTGAGCGAGGATTTCAGATCGCGCGCGGCATCCTGCAGGAAGGGCGACAGCGCCGTTCCCGATCCGGTCACGGCAAAGGTCGCGGCGGCGAGCGCCACGAGCATCCATGTCGCGCGCGGTCCGGAAAGAGCCATGGTGTTTTCGTGTTGGGGTTGAGGCGAGGACGCGCGCCGCGCCGCCGCGTCAGGCCAGCGGCGGACCGATCGTCACCGCGAGCGTGCCGACGCCCGCGATCTCGCATTCGAGCCTGTCGCCCGCCTTCAGCGCGCTGACGCCCGCGGGCGTGCCGGTCATGATGATGTCGCCCGGCGCGAGCGCGACCGAGTCCGAGAGCTTGGCGATCGTTTCCGGCACGTTCCAGATCATCTGTTCGAGATCGCCGTCCTGCTTCACCGCACCGTTCACCTTGAGATAGATGCGGCCCTTGTTCGGGTGCCCGATCTGCGAAGCCGGCACCAGCGCGCTGCACGGCGCCGAGCCGTCCCAGGCTTTGCCGATTTCCCACGGCCGCTCCATCTTGCGCGAGGCGATCTGCAGGTCGCGCCGCGTCAGGTCGATGCCGACACCATAGCCGTAGATGAGGTCGAGCGCCTTGTCCGGCTTGATGTTGAGCCCGCCGCCTTTCAGCGCGACGACGAGCTCGACTTCATGATGCAGATCCTTGGTCAGGGGCGGATAGGGCACGACACCGCCATCCGGCACGATCGCGTCCGCGGGCTTGGCGAAGAAGAACGGCGGCTGGCGCTCGTCCTGTCCCATCTCGCGGATATGTTCGACATAGTTGCGGCCGACACACCAGATGCGCCGTACGGGAAAGACCTTGTCGCTGCCCTTGACCGGAAGGACCGGCTGCGGCGGCGGCGTAATGACGTAGCGTGCGGCGTCGGTGCTCATGATGTGTCGCCGGATGAGGACGAAAAGGGACGTGGAACACGCATAGCGCAGGCGCGAAGGCGTGCGCAACGCCGATCAGGCGATGGCCGCGACTGGCTCGTGCTCCTGCTCCTTCAGCTGCAGCCGGTAGAACAGGGCGTAGCGGCCGCCCTTGCGCAGCAATTCGTCATGCCGGCCGGATTCGGTCACGGTGCCGCTTTCGATGACGAAGATGCGGTCGGCATGCGCCACGGTA
>CAZSAW010000062.1:0-12701 GCA_964604745.1 uncultured Hyphomicrobiales bacterium | reverse complement strand
GAAGGCGCTCAATGACGTGCCCGTGGGCGGCATTCTTGTTCTCGAATGCACCGATCCACTGACGGTCGTCGACGTTCCCACTTCGTGAATCAGACCGGTCACGGTCTGCAGACGCATAATCGCGACGGGGATCTCTACATTTTCAAGATCGTCAAACGTCATTGAGTGCCGGCATGAGATCCGACGCACCCCCTGTCTATCTCGACTACAACGCGACGACGCCGGTCGATCCGGCCGTTCTGGAGGCCATGCTGCCGTTCCTGCGCGACCAGTTCGGCAATCCGTCCTCGGCTTATTCGCTCGGCCGCAAGGCGAAGGATGCCATCGAGAATGCCCGCGCGCAGGTTGCGAACCTCATCGGTGCCTTGCCCGACGAGATCGTCTTCACGAGCGGGGGCACGGAAGCAACCAACATCGCCATCCGCGGCGCGGCCGCGCTCGATCCCGCCCGCACGGCGATCGTGACAACGGCGATCGAGCATCCGGCTACGGACGAATGTTGCCTGCTGCTTGAACGCCAAGGACACATGGTGCGGCGTCTTGCGCCGGCACCGGACGGATGCGTCGTTGCGGCGGCGGCAGCGGGCGCCATCGGGCGCGACACTGCGCTCGTCTCGGTGATCCACGCGCAAAACGAGATTGGCACGTTGCAGCCGGTCGCCGAACTCGCACGGCTCGCCCGCACTGCCGGTGCGAAGATGCACGCCGACGCGGCGCAGTCGCTCGGGAAGGTGCCGGTCGATGTCGGCGATCTCGGCGTCGATTTTCTCACCATCGCCGGACACAAGCTTTACGCCCCCAAAGGCATCGGCGCTCTTTATGTCAAGCGCGGCGTGACGCTTCCGTCCGTGCTCGTCGGCGCCGGGCAGGAACATGGCCGGCGTCCGGGAACGGAGAATGTCAGCGGCATCGTCGCGCTGGGCGAGGCCTGTCGCCTGGCGGCAATCGCGCTCGCACGCGGCGCGGCCGAAACGATGCGATCGCGCGCGCAAGCCCTGCTCGCGCTTCTGCGACAGGAGATTCCGGGGCTGACGCTGACCGGGGATTCCGGCCAACGATTGCCGAACACGTTGAATGTGCTCTTCCCCGGCGTATCGGGACGGATTCTCCTGCAGCATTGTCCGGGCGTCTTCGCGTCGACCGGCTCAGCCTGTCATGCCGACCGCGAGGAACCCTCGTCGATTCTTGCCGCGCTCGGCATTCCGCGCGCTCAGGCGCTGGGCGCCGTGCGACTCTCCGTCGGCCGCACGACAACAGAGGCCGAGATCGAAACAGGCGCCCGTCGCCTTGCCGCAGCGTGGCACGAGCTCAATCGCGAGCCCGCTGCCCGGCGCGCGTAAGGCCGGCTCGGCAGCGTCAGACGGCGAGCGCGTACGAGGAGCGACGCGGATCGGCGCCGCCCATCATCAGCCCATCGGGCCGCCGCACGATCGCATTCACGCCGCCCATCAGTCGCGACCACGGCCCAACGCGACGCGGCATCCACCCGGCCGCGCGAAGCAAATCATCCCACGAGGATGGGCAGCGATCCTCGAGCATCACTCCGCGCCCGGCATCATGCCGCAGCCGCGGCCACTCGATCGCGGCCTGGATGTCGAGCCCCTGTTCGAAATAGCGACGCAGCACGAGCGCGAGCGATTGCGGCTGGCCATGATCGCCCGGCGTCGCCAGTGCCGCGACGAGCCCGCCGGGGCCCGTCACCAGTGACGGACACAATGTATGGAAAGGGCGATAGCCGCCTCTGATCCCGCGGACCGGATCGTCGTTCAGTTGTTCGAGCGCGGCGCGGTTGTGCAGGACGATCCCGTGATCGGAACAGACGACACAGGAGCCAAACTCCTCGAACAGCGACTGCACCCAAGACACGGCATTCCCCGCGCTGTCGATCACGACGAATGTCGACGTATCGCCGCCACCCGAGCGCGCTTCCGTTGCGGCTCCCGCATCGAGCGGGGCGCCTGCAAGGCGCGCGGGATTCAAGATGTCAGCCGGCAAGGCGACGCGGCGCGGGTCCACGCAATAGGCGTCGCGCAATTCGAATGCATAGGACTTGCGCGCGAGATGCGCGACGGGATCGATGAGAGGGTCCGACTGATCGCGTGGGGGCGGCGCCGGCTGCGCCTCGGCGAGCGCGAGCATCGCAAGAAGCGCAAGACCCTGCGAATTCGGCGGGGCCGCGTGAACCGTCTTGCCGCGCCACGCGACCGAAAGCGCGCGCACGAAATCGGTTTGATGCGCGGCAAGATCATCGTGGCCGAGCAGGACGCCGTTCGCCTGCGCGACGGCGAGCCATTGCCGCGACAATTCGCCGTCGTAAAAGGCGCGCCAGCCCTGGGTCGCGATGGCGCGAAACGTCTGCGCCGCCGCCGGCTGTTTGATCCGCTGACCAAGCACAAACGTGCCGGGCTCGCCGAACGCGGCCTTCAATGCAGGGAATTCGCTGCCCAGCGCGGCATAGACGGGACCGTTGAAGAAGCCGAGCGACGACGCATCGGTCGGAACGCCCTCTTCTGCAAGCGCGATCGCGGGCTCCAGCAGCCGCGCCAGCGGAAAGGTTGCAAATTTTTCCGCCGCCTGACCGATCGCCGCGACGAATCCCGGCACGGACACGGTCAGCGGCCCCCGCCCCGGCATTTCAAGAACGCCGCGGCGGTGAAATTCGGCGACGCTTGCCGCGCGCGCGAGCGCGCCCGAGCCGTTGATCGCCGTGACATCGTCGCCCGGCCGCGCATACAGCGCGATACAATCGCCGCCGAGCCCGTTCATAAACGGGATCGCGATTGCGAGCGTGGAGGCGGTGGCAATCGCGGCATCCATCGCATTGCCGCCGGCACGCAGCATCGCGACGCCGGCTTCGGCCGCCCGATGGTGGCCCGCGACCACCATGCCCCTGTCGCCCATCACCACTGGGCGGTGCGACAGCGAGGGAGGCATATGCAACGGCGCGCCGCTCATGCGTGGATCGGCCCGTGTAAATTCAGTGCTTGGTGAAGAGCACGCGCGGATAATCGGCAAAGCATTCCGCGCCTTTATTGGTGACCGCGAAGGTTTCCGAGATCACGACGCCGAACTTTTCGAGCCAGATGGCCGGGATGCAGTGGAAGGTCATGCCCTCCTCCATCACGGTCTTGTCGCCCGCGCGAAGACTCGCCGTCAGTTCGCCCCAGGTAGGCGGATAACCGATGCCCACCGGATAGCCGATACGGCTATCCTTCTCGATGCCGTGTCTGGCGATTGTCGTACTCCATGCCGCCGCCAGGTCCTCGCACAAAACCCCCGGCTTCACCTTGTCGAGCACGGCATTGAGGCCCTCGGCGATCACCTTGGCGATCGTATCCATGCGCTCGGTCGGCTTGCCGAGATAGATGCAGCGCGAGAGCGGCGAATGATAGCGGTGCCGGACGCCGCCCATCTCGATGTAGAACAGATCGTCCGGCGCGAGCGGCGCGTCGGTCCATGACAGATGCGGTGCCGAACACAGTTCGCCGACCATCGCATTCGGCGGCTTGCAGGGGAACGTGCCGCCGAATTCCGGCAGGCCCGCCGTGGTGACGCGATAGAGCTCGGCCATCACGTCGCATTGGCGCACGCCGACGGCGGCCTTGTCATAGGCCGCCTTTTGCGCCGCCGCCGCGATCCGTCCGGCCTGGCGCATATAGTCGAGCTCACGCGCCGACTTCTTCATGCGGCACCAGTTGACGAGCAGAAAGGCATCGACGAAGCGCGCGTTCGGCAAGCCCTGCCTGAGCAAGGCATCCCACCTGGCGGTGTAGTAATAATCGTCGGTCTCGACCCCGACCGTCCCCTTGTCCCACCCGCGCCGCCTGACTTCTTCGGCGACGAACTGCATCGGATGGCGCTCGCTCGAGGCGACGTAATTGTCCGGATAGGGCACAACATTGTCCGGCTTGAGAAAGGCCGTGAACTTCGCCCCCACCGCATCCATCTTGCGGCCGATCCAGATCGGCTCCTCGGCAGCAAGACTCACGGCGACCATCTGCGGCGTGTAGAAGGACCAACCGTCGTAGCCCGTGAGCCAGAATTGATTGGCGGGAGACGCCACCAGCAGCAGGTCGATGCCGCGCTCGCTCATCGTCTGCTTGGTGCGCGCGATGCGCGCGAGATATTCGGATCGTTCGAACAGCAAGTCCATGGATGTCCCGGAGCTTCTCGTCGTGTGGGCGATGGCACGAAAGCAGATAACCGCGCCGTTGCCAAATCCGCGTCCCTATGGGCCCAACGCGGAGCCGCGGTCCGCGCGGAAGCGATCGGCGAACGGCTTGAGAATCTGTGGCATGAGATAGATCGGCAGCTGCGCAAGAGCGAAATAAAGCCAGACCATATCCGGCAGCACCGAACCGAGAACCGCAAGCATCAGCCCCATGTTGCGCTGGGACGAGAAAAGTCCGAGCGACAGCGCCTGATAGCGGCCGGCATAGGCAAAGACAAAAATCGTCGGCAGCGCCAGGACGAATGTCAGCACAAAAGAAAGAAGCGTCAGCCCGATCACAAGCTCCGGCTGCGACAGGAGCCTCGCTCCGACATCGCCCATCAGCGCGACGATGAAGAGCGACATGGCGATGACGTTGATGCCGTCGATGCGGCTGCCTTCCGCCGTCACGCGATCGGAGCCGACAATCCAGCGGACGATGGCGGCGACGGCTGCTGCAGAAACCAGCAAACCAAACAGGCGCAAGCCCAACGAAAGCGGCGAAAGAACGAGCGCCGAACCAATGAAAAGGCCCACGAAAAGCGGCGCGGTGACGCAGACAAGCGCCGTGCAGGCGACCATCGCGACGAGAACGAGAGCCGCATCGAGCCCGAGCAAGGCGGCGATGGCGGCGCTCGACATGATCGGCGATGTCGCCGCCTGCAGCACCAGGGCTGTCATCACGTCGGGCGCCCATTCGTGCATCCCGATCACACGATAGGCGACGCAAAGCGCAGCCGGCAGCACGATCATGGTCCAGCCGGCGGCGACAAGGACCAATAGCGGGCGCGCGACATGCCGCTTGAGCGCGATCGGATCGACGCGCAGGATCGCGAAAAGGAGAAGCACGAAGATGATTTCCGGCACCAGCGGCTTGAGCAGCGCGCCGAAGGGCGGCACGGCAATGCCGGTCAGAAGCGACAGCGCGAGGATGCGCGTCCCCTGACGGCCGACCCAGGTCAGCGCATCGCCCAGCCCGGACAAATTGGCCATGAGTGATCCCGTGTTGCCGACCCCATCCGCTGCCTATCTATCGCATCAGAGCGCCAAAGGAGATTCACATGCTTGTCGGGGTGCCGAGGGAGATCAAGGACAACGAATCGCGGGTCGCGCTGACGCCGGCCTCCGTGGCCGAACTGGTCCGGCATGGGCATCAGGTGCTGGTCGAGCGCGGCGCCGGTGCGGGATCGAGTCTCCCCGATGAAGACTATGCACGCGCGGGCGCACGCCTCGACAACGTCGACACGGTTTGGGCGCAGGCGGAGCTCATCGTCAAGGTGAAAGAGCCGCAAGCCGGGGAACGCAGGAAATTGCGGCGCGATCAGATCCTGTTCACCTATCTGCATCTCGCCGCTGATCGCGAGCAGACGCAAGACCTGATGAAGTCTGGCGCAACCTGCATCGCCTACGAAACCGTGACGTCACCGGGCGGGCAATTGCCGCTTCTTGCACCAATGTCCGAAGTCGCTGGCCGACTGGCGCCGCAGGTCGGCGCCGCCTGCCTGGAAAAGATCGCCGGCGGCCGCGGCATCCTGCTCGGCAGCGTCACCGGCGTGCCGCCGGGGGATGTCGTCGTTCTCGGCGGCGGCGTCGCCGGCACGCACGCTGCGGATGTCGCGCGCGGCATGGGTGCCCGCGTCACCGTCGTCGATCGCTCACTGCAAGCGCTGCAGCGGATCACGAGCCAGTTCAGCCATGCGGTGAGCACGGTGTTCTCGACGCAATCGGCGATCGCAGAACTGGTGCGCGGCGCCGATCTGGTCATCGGCACGGTGCTCGTGCCGGGAGCGGCGGCCCCGCATCTTGTCACGGCAGACATGGTGCGCAGCATGAAGGCGGGCTCGGTTATCGTCGACGTGGCAATCGATCAGGGCGGCTGCTGCGAGACATCGCGGCCCACGACGCATTCTGATCCAACATACGTCGTCGATGGCGTGATCCATTATTGCGTGACCAACATGCCGGGCGCCGTTCCGCGCACGTCCACCTTCGCGCTGACCAATGCGACGCTGCCATTCGTGCTCGCGCTCGCCGACAAGGGCTGGCGCAAGGCAATGACCGACGATCCGCACCTTGCGAACGGTCTCAACGTTCATGCCGGTCATGTGGTGAATACGCCGGTCGCGGAAGCGCTGGGCCTCAAAGCTGTGCCGCTGTCCGACGCGCTCGGGCAGTGAATACGTGGACTTCCATGCCCCGCGCACAAATAAAAACACCGCCGAGCCCGGGGCCCGGCGGCGTGATTTGGTTGCGGGGGTAGGATTTGAACCTACGACCTTCAGGTTATGAGCCTGACGAGCTACCGGGCTGCTCCACCCCGCGATAAGACCTGCTGGCTTGTGAGGCAGCCCGAACCTCGGCGTCGACCGCACTCACGCGGCCTTGGGCTGCTCCACTCCGCGATCAATCCGTTGCGAAAGAGGACGCGCGGGGCCTTGGGTCCCGCGCGTGACGGTTATGTAACAACCCTGATCGGTAATGAAAAGACCCCGGAGCGGAATTTCCCAATCGCGCAAAACGTCAGGCTCGCGGCCTCCAAGCGGCCAATTCCTGCCGGACGGCCTCGACCACGCTGCCCCAATCGCCAAGCCGCGGCTGACGGAAAAGCCGTGCCTCCGGGTACCAGGGCGACCGCGTGCCCTCAAGTGTCCAGCGCCAGTCGGGCGCGAACGGCAGAAGCATCCACAACGGCCGGCCCATGGCGCCGGCGACATGCGCAACCGACGTATCGACGCTGATCACGAGATCGCACGATGCCAGCACGGCGGCGGTGTCGGAGAAATCGGCGATCTCTGCGCCGAGATGGATGAGCGAAGGCTGCGCCGCCAGAATCTCGGCGTCGCCGGAACGCAACTCGCGCTGCAGGCTGATGAATTGCGGTCCGGCCGCCCAGAGCGGCGCGAGCGCCGGCAAAGGCACCGAGCGATTGCGATCGTTGAGATGAGCGGCGTTGCCGGCCCACACGACGGCAACGCGCGGTGCCGATGTCTCGCCAAGCCGCGCCCGCCACGCCGCGATCTTGTCGTCCGGTGCGCGCAGATAGGGAATGCCAACCGGCACGTTCGTCACCAGTGTCTTGAGAGCAAGCGGCAGCCGGCCGAGCGGGCTGTGCACATCGAATGCCGGCTCGGGCTCGCCGCGTCCCAGAACCTGCGCCGCTCCTCCGAGGCCGGAAAGCAGCGACTTCAATTCAGGCTGCACCTCAAGCACGATCCGCGCACCAGTCTTCGCGAGCAAAGGCACGTAACGGGCAAACTGGACCGTGTCGCCGAGACCCTGTTCGGCGTGCAGGAAGATCGTCTTGCCGGACAGCGGGCTTGCTCCGTCCCACAGCGGCTTCTGATAGCGCCGTGGACCGCTCATCCCGGTGCGCGTCCAGCGCCATTCATATTCGAAGAAGCCGCGCGGATAATCGCCAAGCGTCAGCAGTGACAGGCCCATGTTGAAATGAGCGTCGGCATAGTCGGGATTGAGCGCCAGCGCACGCTGGAAGCTCTCGATCGCTTCCGGATTCCGCTTCGAGGCCTGCAGCGCCACGCCGCGGGCATTCCACGCAAGCGGATTACGCGGATTGATCCCGAGCGCCCGTTCATAGGCGGCAATCGCTTCCTCGGGCCGCGCGAGTGCGAACAATGCATTGCCACGATTGAAGTGCGCACCGGGATGACCGGGAAACGCCGCAATGATTTTGTCAAACTCGCCGATCGCTTCATCTAGAGCGCCGAGCCGCACCAGCGCGCCGCCGCGATTGATGCGCGCCTCGACGTGACGGGGCTGCAAGGCCAGCACCCTGTCGAAACAGGCCATCGCGTCCTGGGCGCGCCCTGCTTCAAGCAATGCGCGGCCGCGATTGTTGTTGGCCTCGATATTGTTCGGCTCGATCGCGACCGCCTTGTCGAAGCTCGCCAAAGCATCCGCATTGCGCTTGAGCGCAATGAGAACGAGGCCGAGATTGGAATGTGCATCGGCGGAGCGCGGCGCGATCCGCACCGCCGTGCTGATAAGGCGCAGTGCTTCGGAGAGCTTCCCGCGCTGATAATTCAGCATACCGAGCAGATGCAGCGCATCGAACTGGTCCGGATATGTCTTCAGCACGCGCTGATAGGCCTTCTCCGCCTCATCCAGCTGCCCCTGCTGGTGCAGGGCAAGCGCCTTCTGGATGGCCTGCGCGAGCGGATTGAGCGGCGGCGATGGAAACAGGTGCGACATGGGACCCCGTCGGTGGGCCGCCCTTCTAACAAAGAAAATGCGGCTGCGAAATGGACGCTGGGCCTCATCCCTTGAGGCCAATCCCGCGCACGATGGCAAGCTCCAGCACAGGCTTGCCCCCTCGGGTGACGGTGACGGGATCGAGCATCTCGATCCGCTCGAATCGGGTCCGCAACGTATCGATGCGATCCTGGCGCAGCGCGCTCGTCACCATGATCACGTCGCGACCAACGAAATTGCGCGGGTCGGCGATGAAGCGGAAATGATGCGGCTCGACGCAGAGGCAAAGAAGCGTCACGTCGGGCCCGAGCGCGTAGCTTGCCTTCGCCGCGTCGATCCAGTTGAGAGCCCCGACGAGGCCGGCACCGTCGAGGAGGTTGCGCCGGGCAAATTCCGTTTTCAGGTCATGCCAGTCGACCAGATCGATCAGTGGATCGCGCGCGGCAGAAAAATTGGGAGCGAGCCAGCCGATCCAGCCGGTCGCGGCGTGGCTCGCAAGCAGCGTTACCGTGCCGACAAGAAAGATCGCCGTGCCGCGCGCGAGCCAGGTAATGAGCGCAGGACGCGCGGTCTCCCATCGCGCCAGCGCCTCGCCAAGGAGCGGCAGCGCGAACAGCCATCCCGGCGACGTCCAATGCGGCAGAACCGGGCTTCGCAGCGAGACGAGGAACACAACCCCGAGGGACAATGTCGCGGCGCAGGCGAAGAACCAGAAACGCGGCTGCGACGGACCGCGCCGCAAAGCGTGCCAGATTACGCAGACGAGCGCGGCGAAAGTCCACGGCAGCAGATAGACGAGCTGGCCGGCGAGCAGCGCCCCCGTCTGACGCAGATCGAAGCCGGCCGGTCGCGCACGTCCCGCCTGAAATCCGAACGACACCCAGTCATTCTGCGCGTTCCAGATGAGCGCCGGCGAAAACACCAGCACGGCGACTGCGATCGCGAACCATGGCCCCGGCGTCCTCAAAACGGGGCGCGTTTGTCGCGCGGAAAGGACAAACAATCCGAGCCCGGCGAGCGGCAGCGCGGCGCTGTATTTGGACAGCAGCGCAAGCCCGGCAAAAAGACCGGCGAGAAGCCAAGGTACGACGGCGTGCGGCGCGCTCGGCACGATCAGCAATAGCCGCGCCACAAGGAGCGCGCAGGCGAGCAGGCAGAAGACCATCGGCCCGTCCGGCACGAGCCAGCTTCCGATGCTGATCGTGAAAATCGGCGCAAGGTTGAGCGCGACCACGGCCCAAAGACCGGCGCGCGCGGAAAATAGCAGCGCTGTCAGACGAAACAGCAGAAGATTCGATCCGACAAACAGCAGGATGAACGGCAGCCTCAAGATGAAAGGCTGCTCACTCCCGCCGAGAAGCATGGTGGCGCCGATCAGCCAGGCATGCAGCGGCGGATGATCGAAATACGAAAGCGACCAGTGACGCGCGATGCTCGCGGTGTAGGCCTCGTCGACGCCAAAACCGATGGTCGCCGCGAGAATGAGACGCAGGATCGTGCCGGCAACGATGATGCCACAGACCGCGGCGAACGGCGCGCCGAAAAAGCTGCCGCGCGCGTCCGCCATTTCTATAGCCCGCGGAGCAGGTTGGATGCCGTGTAGATTATCCATCAGCCGAGACGTCAGGCAAAACCGCGCACTCTGCATCGAGCGGACTTAACGGGATCGTCGCCGCGCCCTATACCAGTTGACGGCATCGTTGTCAGGCCGTGCGACGCTCCGGCCGCGCGGTCACAGCATGTTGTGCAAAGGCATGAAGACCGTCCTGCTCACCCGCCATTTCACCAAGTTCACGGGCGGCCACCTGAAGGTGTCGCATTACGTCGATCATATTCTGAACTCTGGGTTCGCCGAGCCGAGAGTCCTGCTCACCGCCGACAGCGTGCGCGACGAATCCAATGTCTACCTGAAACATCCCGATCTCGTCGTCGATGCCCCGGTCGCGCACGATCTGCTGTTTCTCGGCGGCGTCGACTGGCCGATCGCCGAGCGTTTCGGCCTCCTTCGACCGGACGTGCCGGTCATCAACCTGCTGCAGGCGACGTTCCACGGCAACGCCGAAGACCCGTTTCGCCCGAAGCTCGGCCATTTTGCGGTCCGCATCACGGCGAGCGACGAAGTGACGGCGGCCATTCGCGCGACCGGGTTGGTGAACGGTCCGGTCCACACGATCACCAGCGCCATCGATCCGCTCGATCATCTGCGATTGGCCGAGGCCCAGCGCACCATCGACGTCGTCGTGGTCGGCTACAAGAAACCGTCGCTGGCGCGCCTCGTCGGCGAGCAGCTCGCCGCCGCCGGCATTGGCGTCGCGATCCTGACCGATCATACGTCGCAGCACCATTATTTCGAGCAGATGCGGCGCGCGCGCGTGACCGTGATGCTGCCGCTGGAACAGGAAGGAAGCTATATCGCCGCGCTCGAGGCCATGGCGCTCGATGTCGGCGTGGTCTGTGTGGCCGCTCCGGGCGTGCACAGTTTCTGCCATCACGAGCAGACGGCACTTCTGACCTCGCGCGATCCCGCCGCGCTTGCGGAGGCGACGCTTCGGCTCTTGCGCGACGATGCCCTGTCCGCGCGGCTGCGGGCAAACGGGCTTGCGATGGCCGACAAATATTCCCTGGAGCGCGAATGTGCCGCCTTTCTGCCGATCCTTGCCCGGACGCTGGGTGTGATGGACCGCTAATCTGGCTTGCCGCGCTTTACCGCTTCCAGTTCCGCCTGCAGCGCTTCGAGTTCGCGCCGCAACCGGTTGCGTTCGGCGCTGACGCGCGTCAGTTCGCGCCGGATTGCGATCCGATCAAGCGCCGCATCGTCGGGAAATGCCGGGCCGCCCGAAGGAGAATGCTCCGGTTCCTCTTCTGCCAGTTCTTTCCCGACACGCACCTTGTCGCTGTCGGCAAGCGTCCGATGCGCCGCAAGCGCCCGTTCCTCCGCGACGTCCGCAGGAAGGAGATGGCGCAATCTGGCGTACAGATAATTGCCATCGTCAATGAATCGCGGAAAGGACAACAGCACCACAGGAATGTCGGCCGCGACGAGACGCTGGACGAGGTGATGAAATCCGACGGCGAGAATGCGCGCCTGATCGATGGCATGCAGCGAATAGACGATGCCTCCCGGCGTCTGGCCGGCCGAATCCCATGTCTTGTCGAGCTGGGCTTGCCACGGCGCCCGTTCGTACACCGCGCGCCGCTCGGTGATGACGCGGCTCGCCGCGGCTTCGGCGAGATCGCGCACCGGCACGATCACGGCATCGATCGCGATATCCGTGCGGGCGAGCACGGCATCGATACAGTCGGCTAGCCACGGGCTCTTGATGACGTAGGGCCACGTCGCCGCATCGCCGATCGGCAGAAATTCAAATCCGGCCTGCGCCGCCTCGAACCATCGCCCGCCATCGGGGCGATCGACGACCGTGTCGAGACCAAGAGCAGCGAGATATTGCACGAGAAAGCTCGTGCCGGCGCGGCCGGTGCCGGCTATGAGCAGATGCCTGCTTCTCGGAGTGCTTTCGTCCGAAGCGCCGACGCCTGAACTCGGCGACATGCAACTGGTCCCGCCCATGCGATACGCGAGAAAGCTTAGCGCGCCGCAAGCCGCGCTCAAAGCGCGGCGGCACAATAGGTGCAGTGTCTGCGCGAGACGCGGCCGATGGCTTGAAAACAAAAACGGCCGCCTGTTACGGGCGGCCGCGTTTGAAGAATGACGTTCGTGTCGAGGGGATGATCCGTCCTTGGCAGGCCTGGCAGCGACCTACTCTTCCAAGTCTTGAGACTTAGTACCATTGGCGCGGAGGAGTTTAACGGCCGAGTTCGGAATGGGATCGGGTTCAGGCTCCTCGCAAGAACCACCAGGCCGGCGAAAGACGGATTGAGAAGCGTTGCTGGTCTTTTGAATGACGCGTGTGCGTTACGCACACGAATGGGCATTGAGTTAATGAGAGCGTTCAAGCCAATCGAGCAATTAGTACCGGTAAGCTCAACGCGTCACCGCGCTTACACACCCGGCCTATCAACGTGGTCGTCTACCACGGCTCTCAAGGGAGAACTCGTTTTGAGGTGGGTTTCCCGCTTAGATGCTTTCAGCGGTTATCCCGTCCGTACGTAGCTACGCTGCACTGCGGCTGGCGCCACAACAGCTCCACCAGAGGTACGTCCATCCCGGTCCTCTCGTACTAGGGACAGATCCTCTCAATTCTCCGACACCCACGGCAGATAGGGACCGAACTGTCTCACGACGTTCTGAACCCAGCTCACGTACCACTTTAATCGGCGAACA
>CAZSAW010000061.1:0-1657 GCA_964604745.1 uncultured Hyphomicrobiales bacterium | reverse complement strand
TCCGCCGAATCGCCGTTACTTACCGCCGCCTCAAAACGAAGCCGGATTTTTGAACGCCCGTATGCGGAAAGAAGTTGTGCTTACTTTCTCCAAGCCAAGGCATCGCGCGGCCGCGACGGGCTTTCGTTCTCGCGCGCGGCGCGATTAGGATGCGCGCTCCTTGAAACGGGGGCCTGCATGGCAAAAGCATATTGGGTCGCGACCTACCGCTCCGTCTCCGATCCGGACCGGCTCGCCGCCTACGCCAGGCTCGGCGGCCCGGCGCTCGTCGCCGCCGGCGGGCGCGTGCTCGCGCGCGGCCTGCCGTCCAAGGTCTACGACAACGGCCTGATGCAGCGCACGGTGCTGATCGAGTTCGACTCGGTCGCGGCGGCGATGGCCGCGCATGACAACCCGGCCTATGCCGAGGCGCTGCGCGTGCTCGGCGACAACGCCGTGGACCGCGACATCAGGATCGTCGAAGCCGCCTCGTAGGCGCGGGCCGCGCGCGTGCGCCGCGCCGTCACGGCCTGTCGGTCTTCAGCACCACCGCGAGGCCGTCATGGTCGCCGGTCGTCACCTGCGGATCGTCGGCGACGGCATTGCCGAGCGGCACATTGCCCGCGGCCCGATAGCCAGCGCGGGCGACAAGATCGCGCGCGAAATCGTCGCGCGCCCTGTTGAACGAGGCGTAGCGGTGCGGCGGCATCCGCACGAAATCCACGCTCTCGCGGCTGAACGCGCCGATGAAGACGAAGCCGCCCCCGCTCGCATGCGGCCCGAAGATGCGGCCGTGATTGTTGCTCTCCTCGAAGATGCGGTTCGAGAACGCATCGTCGCGTCCCTGCGGCAGCTGCAGATAGAGACTGTCGCCGATCAGCCCGCGATAGCCGGTGGAATGGCCGAAGCGCACCGGATAGCCGGCATTGACCACGGCGGCGAGCAGCCGGCGGCGCGCGTCGTCGGCGCTGCGCGCGCCGCTGTCGATCAGCACGACGTTGATCGGCTCGTAGAGGCGCTTGCCGTCCACCATCTCGCCGAGCCAGTGGGCGAAGCCGCCGCTCCGGTCGATCATCCATTTGCCGAGCGGCGGCAGGCCGGGCGGCGAAGCGACGGCGTCGGCCGACAATTGCGCGCGCGCCGGCCCGGCCGCGAAGGCGGCATGGAGGCTCAATGCGACGAGGAGGACGCGCGGACGGCAGCGCAACAGGGCGGCCGTCCGGCGCATGCGCTTTTAATTGTCGAGGAACGAGCGCAGCTTGCGTGAGCGGCTCGGATGCTTCAGCTTGCGCAGCGCCTTCGCCTCGATCTGGCGGATGCGTTCGCGCGTCACCGAGAATTGCTGGCCGACTTCCTCCAGCGTGTGGTCGGTGTTCATGCCGATGCCGAAGCGCATGCGCAGCACGCGCTCCTCGCGCGGGGTCAATGACGCAAGCACCCGCGTCGTGGTCTCGCGCAGGTTCGACTGGATCGCCGCGTCGATCGGCAGGATGGCGTTCTTGTCCTCGATGAAATCGCCGAGATGCGAATCCTCCTCGTCGCCGATCGGCGTCTCGAGCGAGAGCGGCTCCTTGGCGATTTTCAGGACCTTGCGCACCTTTTCCAGCGGCATGCCGAGCTTCTCGGCCAGTTCCTCCGGCGTCGGCTCGCGGCCGATCTCGTTCAGCATCTGCCGGCT
>CAZSAW010000060.1:0-8691 GCA_964604745.1 uncultured Hyphomicrobiales bacterium | reverse complement strand
CGAAGCTACGCGGCGTAGGATCATTTCGACACCCACGAGAGTGCCGCAGCGGTGGCAAACGAAATTGCCGCCAAGATCGGCGCCGCAGACCGGGCATCGTACGGCCTCGGTCACGTCAAGCGAGCCCTGAAAGGACTCGCTGTTGATATCGGAGCGTCATCTGCTTGGCCGTTGAGTACGCGTCCGCCATCGACCAAATCCACAAAATGAAGATCACGACAAACAGCACGATTCCAATCAGAAAAAATGGAATCATCAACAAGGCCGTCAACCAATATGCAATCAGCATCGCGATGCCTTTGCCGACCTGACCGTTGTACATTTGTCCGGCACCGCAAATGAAGAAGGAGAGAAGCAACGCCACGCCCGGCGATTTTGGTGCGGCGTCACCCGTCGTCAGCAACATGGCGGCTAGGGCCGCATTGTTACTTGGGATTTGGTTGGTCACTTGGACCACCGTGCCGCCATTTGCATTTACCGGCGGTGGAACGTGAAACTGGGTTGTTTCTTCCCGGCGCTTGAAAATCGGACCGAGCAATGGATCATTCTTGGCCATTACCCATGACGTGCCGCCCTCCGGGCACAAAAAGTCAGACTCCAAAATCTGGCCACTTTGCGCCATTCGTTTAACGTCGTGCCCGCTATAGGGGCCGTAGGTTTGCCCGTCCACGTGAGCAAACCACCTTTTGTCGAGCGGGTGCGGAGGAAGGGCAGGATTTTGCGCGGGACGCATCGTAACGCTGCCGGTCTGACGTGCTGGCGGTCCGTCGTTGGAAAAATCATCAGAACTCATGGCGACCTCGTCCCCAGGTACTCCTGTAGGGATCATCAATCATAAAAGGGTGTGGCGCAATGGTCGCTTATCCGAAGCGCTTGCGCGCCAGTTCCGCGCCCTTGCCAAGCGCCTCGAGCTTGGCCGCCGCAATCTCGCGCCGCATCGGCGCCATGCCGCAATTGGTGCAGGCGAGGATGTGCTCCTTCGGCACGAACGTCATCGCCGCCTCGATCGTCGCAGCGACGTCCTCGGGCGTTTCCACCGTATCGGTTGCGACATCGATCACGCCGACCAGTACGTCCTTGCCCTTGAGCAACGACAGCAGGCTCAGCGGCACCCTTGAATTCCGACACTCGACGGAAACCTGATTGATCCTGCTGGCTGCGAGTGCGGGGAAGATTTCCTCATATTGGCGCCACTCGCTGCCGAGGCTTTCCTTCCATTCGACATTTGCCTTGATGCCGTAGCCGTAACAGATGTGCACGGCCGTGGTGCAGGAGAGACCGGCAGCGGCGCGATGCAACGCCTCGATGCCCCATTGCGTCACCTCGTCCATGAAGACGTTGAATGCCGGCTCGTCGAACTGAATCACGTCGACGCCGTCGCGCTCGAGTGCGCGCGCCTCCTGGTTGAGAAGATCGGCGAAGGCGAGGGCCATCTTCACCTTGTTGCCGTAATGGCGGTCGGCGATCGTGTCGGTGATCGTCATCGGGCCGGGCAGGGTGAATTTCAGCTTGCGTTTGGTGTGACCACGCGCGGCCTTCGCTTCCATTTCATGCACGCGGCCCTTCAGCCGCAACGGGCCGGTGACGGTCGGAACCATCGCTTTGTAGCGATCCTTGCGGATGCCCATCTCCACCTTGTGCGCGAAATCGATTCCCTCGACGCGTTCGAGGAAGCCGTGCACGAAATGCTGCCGCGCCTGCTCGCCGTCGCCGACGATGTCGATGCCGGCATCCTCCTGAATCTTGATGGCGAGCAAAGTCGCGTCACGCTTCGCCGATTCAAGCTCGGCACCCTGCAGCCGCCACGGCGCCCACAATTTATTGGGTTCGGCGAGCCAGGACGGTTTCGGCAGGCTGCCGGCGATGGTCGTTTCAAACATCAGGCGTTTCCCCGAAAGATTATTTTGATGCTTCTCAGATGCGCCAATCATAAAGCCAATCGTAATTGGCGCGCAGCTTTTCTCCGCCCATCGCGCGCATGCCGAGGTCGCGGGCAAAGGCGAGTGGGCCGTCGAAGTGATAGATCTGGCCGGCCCGGAACGCAGCCTGTTGCACGCGGGCGGTGCGTCCGCGGCGCAATCCTTCGTAGCGGCGCATGGCCGCACTCAAATTATCCTCCTGCGCCGCCACGCATTCGGCGAGCGTCGCGGCATCCTCGATCGCCATGGCCGCGCCCTGCGCGAGAAACGGCAATGTCGGGTGGGCGGCGTCCCCAAGAAGCGTGACCGGCCCGTCGCCCCATTGGCCGTAGGTTCGGTCGTACAACGCCCACTTGAGCCAGCTCTCCGGCGTGGCAAGAAGCGTGCGTGCGGGTGCCGACCACGTGCCGAGAGGAAAATGCGACAGGATTTCCTTGCGCAACCCCGGCGCGCTCCAGTCCTGTCCGCGCCAGGTGTCGTTGATGATGGCGACAACGTTGATGAGTTGCCCGCCGCGCACGGGATAGTGGACGAGATGCGCGTTCGGTCCGAGCCAGAGATGAATCACGGCGGAGCGAAAACCGATTGCAACGGCATCGGCCGGCAGGGTTGCGCGCCACGCCGTGCGGTTGCGGTAACGCGGCGGCGCGACGCGGCCGAGCCGTCCGCGCAGGACGGACCAGATGCCGTCGGCGCCGATCAGCGCGATCCCGCGCTCCTCGCTGCGATCGGTATGAGAGCGAAGCTGCGCCGTGAGTCCATTCTCGTGGACGGCGAAATCCTCCACCCGCATTCCGAGCCTGATGACGATGTCGGGATTGTCCTCTGCTGCCTCGGCCAAAGCCGTGTGCAGATCGGCGCGATGGATCATCCAGTAGGGCGAGCCGTAACGGAATTCCGCTTCGCCGCCGAGCGGAATGCGCGCGATCATGCGTGCGTTGAGCGCGGCATTGATGGAGATGGCTTCCGGCACGACCACATGCGGCCGCAACCGGTCGCCGAGGCCGAGGCCGAGCAGGACGCGGGTCGCGTTCGGCGAAAGCTGAATCCCGGCGCCGGTTTCCTGCAGCCGGGGCGATTGCTCGAAGACGACGGTACGGAAGCCGCGGGCCGCGAGCGCAAGCGCCGCCGTCAGTCCGCCGATTCCGGCGCCGGCGATGAGAACGGTGCGCGATGACGCCACGGCGCTTTAATCAGGTCGGATCAGGCGGCCTCATCCACGAGGGCGCACTCGGCAGGGCGCGCGGCGTGCGGGTCGAGGGAAGGGTCGTGGCGATAGAGCGTGGAGCAATAGGAGCAGATGATCTCGCTGTCGTCGCCCATGTCGCAGAAGATGTGCGGGTGGTCGAACGGAGGCCTGGCGCCGACGCACATGAATTCCCTCGCGCCGATCTCGATCACCGGGACGCCGGGATCATTGTGAAAATGCGGAACGATCTTATCTGCCATCTGGAACCCCAACGCCGCGCTTTGCCGCGGATTTCGGCGGCACCATAGCGAGCGGCCCGGTGTGAATCAAAGTGTTTGCGCGTGATTTCACCGTGAGATACCCCGATTGGATAATCGTCCGGCATCGGACGGCCATCGTTAACGGCATCGATTGGAAGCAGGGATTGCACAGCCGGCCATGACCGCCCGTGCCGACAAATGGTCCAAGGCGCGATTGAAACTCCTGGCAATTGCGGCCGGGCTGTGCGCTGTGGCCGCGCTCGCGCTCTTGCCGCGCGCGATCGAGGCGGAGAAGCTTCTTGTCGTGCAGGACGATCCGGTCGCTCTGGCCGATCAGCAGTTGGAGCGCGGCTTCGATCCGCCGGCGGCGACGCGCGAAATCGAGGCGGCGCTTGCCGCCAACGATGCCGATCTCGCCAAAAGTTTTCTTGAACTCGCGCGTGAGCGCAATGTCACCGTCGAGCCGGAACTTGCCGCGCGGGTCGAACAGGCCTGGGCGAAGGCTGACAGCACGTCCTCGAAAGCCAAGAATTTTGCCCGCGGTTTCATCATCGGCGAACCGGACGACATGGTGAGTCTTGCCGGCACTGCGCTCGGCGATCTCTTCGTATTCGGCGACATCCGCGATGCGGTGCGCGAAGGCGCACGCTGGGCGTCCGGCGAAAAAGTCGATCAACTCGTTCTCGGTCTTGCCTGCGTCGGTCTTGCGATCACCGCCGGCACCTATGCGAGCCTCGGTGTCGGTGCACCCGCACGTGTCGGACTGACCGTGGTGAAGGCCGCGCGCAAGACGGGCCGGCTTGGCGCGCGTCTCGGCGACTGGATGGCACGCTCGATGCGCGGCGCCGTCGATTGGTCGGCGTTGCGGCGCTCGCTCGCTGGCGCGTCGCTGACGGAACCTGCCGTCGCCGTGCGCGCCGCGCGGGAAGCGGTAAAGGTGGAGAAGGCGGGCGGGCTGGTCGAACTGGTCAAGGATGTGGGACGCGTGCAGACCAAAGCCGGCACGCAAGCAGCGCTCGACGCACTCAAGCTCGCGGAGACGCCGAAGGAAATGGCGCGCGTCGCCAAGCTTGCCGAGAAACAGGGCGGCAAGACGCGTGCGGTCCTGAAATTTCTCGGCCGCGGTGCGATCGCGCTGACCACGGCCTCATTCGATCTCATGCTGTGGATTTTCTCCGCCGTGTTCATGCTCTTCGGCTTCATCCTGTCGACGAAGCGCGCGGTGGAACGGGCGACGGAACGGCATCTTCATCGCAAGAAGGCGAAGAAGCTGGCACGGCGGGAGAAAGCGGTCGCCGAAGCCGAGCGCCGTCTCGCCGCGCGGCCTGCCTGATCCGCCCCGCACGAACATGCCAAGCTTCGATCATGACGGCGTCGAGATCGCATTCCTTGATGAAGGCGAGGGCGAACCGATCGTGCTCGTGCACGGCTTCGCTTCCACCAAGGAGGTGAACTGGGTACAGCCCGGCTGGGTCGCGACGCTGACGCGGGCCGGTCGCCGCGTGATCGCACTGGACGATCGCGGTCATGGCAAGTCGGCGAAGCTCTACGACCCCGCGCAATATCATTCCGCTATCATGGCCGAGGACGTGCGGGCGCTGCTCGATCATCTTGGAATCGAGCGCACCGACGTGATGGGTTATTCGATGGGCGCGCGCATCACCGCCTTCCTCGCGCTCGGGCACCCCGCGCGCGTTCGCTCGGCGATTCTTGGCGGTCTCGGCATTCGCCTTGTCGATGGCGTGGGTTTGCCGGAGAGCATCGCAGATGCCCTCGAAGCGCCGTCGCTCGCGGCGGTCAGCGATCCAATGGGGCGCACCTTTCGCGCCTTCGCCGAGCAGACGAAATCCGATCTGAAGGCACTGGCGGCCTGCATTCGCGGCTCGCGCCAGACACTGACGCGCGCAGAGGCGGCGTCGATCCGCGTGCCGCTTCTCGTCGCGGTCGGGACGAAAGACGATGTCGCCGGGTCGGGCGCTGCGCTCGCTGCGCTTGTTCCCGGCGCGCGTGCGCTCGATATTCCGGGACGCGATCACATGCTTGCGGTCGGCGACAAAGTATTCAAAGAAGGTGTGCTGAAATTCCTTTCGGAGCGGCCATGACGCGTCATCTCACTCCTGCAGCGGCCACGTTCATCGGCGCGAACGGCAACACGCTCGCCGCCGATGTCTTCGGCGAGAACGGGCCGCCAGTGCTGCTGCTGCATGGCGGCGGACAGACGCGGCATGCCTGGCGCGCCACCGCCGAAGAGATGGCCAAACAGGGATGGACGGCCTACGCCATCGATCCGCGCGGTCACGGCGATTCCGACTGGATCAAGGATGGCGGTTACGATTTTGTGGACTTCGCTGCTGATGCCAGGGCGGTCGCGAACGAACTGACCCGCCGTTCGGGCAAGCAGCCTGTTGCGATTGGCGCGTCGCTCGGCGGCATCGCCGCGCTGCTGGCCGAGGGCGAATCCGAGCGCACGCATAGCAACAATGTCTTCTCCGCGCTCGTTCTGGTCGACATCACGCCACGCGTCGACGAAAGCGGCGTCGCCAAAATCCATTCCTTCATGCGTGCGCATGCGGCGGAAGGTTTCGGCTCGATCGGTGAAGCGGCGCAAGCCGTCGCCGATTATTTGCCGCATCGCCCGCGGCCCAAAAGTAATGAGGGTCTGAAAAAGAATCTGCGTCTGTCACCTGATGGCCGCTGGCGCTGGCACTGGGACCCGCGTTTTCTCGACGGCCCGCGCGCGGTCGCGGCGCATCGCGAAAAGACCGAGGCCTTTCTGGTCGACGCCGCGCGCCGCATCACCATTCCCGCTTTGCTCGTACGTGGTGCGTCCTCCGAACTCGTGAAGGAAGCGCACGCCAGGGAATTCCTCGATCTTGTGCCGCACGCCGAATTCGTCGATGTCGGTGGTGCACGTCACATGGTGGCCGGTGACCGCAACGATCATTTCTCGTCTGCGGTGCTGCAATTTCTCGGGCGCCTGGACCGGCGATCGCCGTCGGCGTCTGACAGCGCGGCGCCGAATCGGGCGCTCTGACGATCCTAGGTCGGTTGCGCCATCACGCGCGATCTTTCTGATCCTTGCGCGCTTAGATCGTTAAGGCATTCCACATCGCCATGCACGTTGAGACGATTACGCGCGCGTGCGTGTTCGATATTCGCCAGCGTCGCGGTCCATAATCGTGACAATGGTTCATTCCACGACTGAGGACGTTCCAGTGGAATTGGCGCGTTTGCGAGCCAGCGCGGCGATGCGAACATGTCGAGCAGCGAACCACGTGCGGCCATCGCCTGGTCCGGACGCGCTTTCTGATCCCTGAAGAGAACGTTGAGCGCCCGCACTAGCTCGACTTCAACGAGATCGAGAGAGGGA
The DNA here is from genome assembly GCA_964604745.1 of uncultured Hyphomicrobiales bacterium. GTDB lineage: Bacteria > Pseudomonadota > Alphaproteobacteria > Rhizobiales > Xanthobacteraceae > Pseudorhodoplanes. The sequence goes on along the minus strand of CAZSAW010000060.1, from coordinate 1,953 downwards.
TTGAGGCGACGCTGCTCGCGGCTTTCCGGTGCCGGCAGATCGATGGCGGCGACGCGCGCGAAAGCGGCAAACAGATCTTCCGGCGCGGACGGATCGACGACGATCAGATCGTGCCGCGCGTGCGGGAAGCCTGCGATCATCACGTCGATAAAGTCGGCGCGGAGCGACGGGTGGCGGAGCACGACATCGAGACATTGCTCGATCGGCTCGCAGCGGCCATGCTTGACCATCTCCTGCCAGAGCGACACGGCGCGGCGCGCGATCGGCGACAGCGTCGTCACGATCTGCACGTCCGTATCGGCCAGCGCTGCTGCGATCACGTCGGTGCCGTGCTCGACCATGTAGTCGAAGGATTCCGAGCTGAGGATGAGCGTTTCGCACGTGCCATGCGCACGCGCGACGACGGCGTTCAGTGCCTCGTCGCTTTTCGTTCGGCCATGCAGGCCGAGGCAGGACCACGCGATCTCGGCATGGCCGGGGCCGACGGCGCTCGGGCGCGGATACCAGATCGTCTGCGGCGCGTCGGCGCCATAACGCGCGAGCAGCGCGGCCTGCAGCGAGGTCGTGCCGGTCTTGTGCGGGCCGATGTGGAGAATGACGCGCATGATTTTTGAGCAGGGCGCGGCACTATGCGCCCGGATTGCGGAGAATAATTTTCTTTTCGACCCGGCCAAAACGCGGCTGGCATAGTCCAATTTCAACCTTTATGTCATAGGTCCTTTCCCGTCAGGCCCGGCAGGGCCCTTCCGCTTCGGAGGCAATCATGGCCCAGCAGCATCGCTCCGCGCACGCGCTCGGTACGCTCGATCCCGTCTGGGCGCGGCTGCGCAACGAAGCCGAGGAGGTGGTGCGGCGCGAGCCCGAGCTTGCGACCTTCATCTATTCGACCATCCTGCATCACGACTCGCTCGAAGCCGCCGTCGTGCATCGCGCCTCCGAGCGGCTGCATCATGCCGACGTATCCGGCGAGCTGATCCGCCAGGCCTATGCCGATGCGCTCGACGACGAACCCATCATCGGGCAGATGTTCCGTGCCGACATCGTCGCGACCGTCGACCGCGATCCGGCCGCCGACCGCTTCATCGAGCCGGTGCTCTACTTCAAGGGCTTCCACGCCATCGTCACGCATCGTCTCGCGCACTGGCTGTGGGGCAAGGGACGCCGCGACCTCGCGCTCTATCTGCAGAGCCGGTCCTCCGCCGTGTTCCAGACCGACATCCATCCCGCCGTGCCGATCGGCCGCGGCATCTTCCTCGACCACGCCACCGGTCTCGTCGTCGGCGAGACGGCGGTGGTCGAGGACGATGTCTCGCTGCTGCAGGACGTGACGCTCGGCGGCACCGGCAAGGAAGACGGCGACCGCCATCCGAAAATCCGCCGCGGCGTGCTGATCGGCGCGGGCGCGAAAATCCTCGGCAATATCGAGGTCGGCCATTGCGCGCGGATCGCGGCGGGCTCGGTCGTGCTCAAATCGGTGCCGGCGAACATGACGGTCGCCGGCGTGCCGGCGCGCGTCGTCGGCGAGGCGGGCTGCGCCGAGCCTGCACGCAGCATGGACCAGATGCTGCGCGATGCCGGCACCTGATTGATCGACATCGATTGCGCCGAACGCCTGATTGCGCGGAACCCTCGATTGCGTGGAACCCTTGGGAGTTGAACGGGTGGATATTCAAGAGATCAAGAAGCTCGATACCTATCTGAAGAAGGTGTTCAACAATCCGAGGATCCGCGTGGTGCCGCGTCCGAAGAAGGACGACTCGGCCGAGGTCTATATCGGCGACGAATTCATCGGCGTGCTCTTCGTCGACGACGAGGACGAGGACCGCTCCTACAATTTCCAGATGGCGATTCTGGAAACGGATCTGGACTAGCGCTCGCATCGCCTGATGGCGCGGTCATGGACCGGGCGGGTTCGTCTTTGCCGGTTGGATCGAAAGCGTGACCGGTGATCCG